>JANMXI010000064.1:0-50207 GCA_031394735.1 Pseudomonadota bacterium
ACGGCGTGCCGGTGAAGCCGCGAAACTGAACGTCGGGCTGCAGTGGATTGCCTTGCGCTGAATTGATGCTGACGCCGGCCAGGCGGCGATTCAAGTAGTCGGACACGTCCAATGCTTGTGAGCGCTCGAAGTCATCGCCACCGGCGCTTTGTACGTTGTAGGGGAGCGCGTATTCCGGAAGCGTCGCGCCCTGTGATGGCGTGATGCCGATCACCGTGATGGTGCCCAAATCCGACTCCGCCTTGTCCGGGGCCGGTTCCGCATCGACGCCTGCCGTGACAAGAAGAAGTGCGCCGGCAAGCGCCCGCGGATTAACTCCGGTGAGCCACGTTGAACATGACATAGTAGGTGCGGCCCGGAGCGGGCTCGAAAAAGCGTGAGTTACCTTCATTGACGATGACGCTGCCCACGTAGGAGCGATCGGCGAGATTATCCACGCGAACGAACTCGCTGAATTTCCACCGCGGTGTCATCTGCTCGACGCCGATGCGAAAATTCTCGGCCCAGTAGCCTGAAGCCGAATCCGTATTGCGATCGTCGACAAAGATCTGAGAGCGGCTTTGCGCCTCCAGCGTCGCGGTCAGACCGAGCGGTGCATACGCCCAGCTCACGCCGGCATACAGCGAATTCATCGGCACGGCAGGCAGATAGCTGCCGGCATTGACGCTGACCGGACTACAGGGCAGTCCGACGCAGGTAGCATATGAATTCGCTGTTACCGCTCGAATGTGGGTGTAGGCAGCGCGCGCACTGAAGCCTCGACTGAATATCGCATCGATACCCAGTTCGATTCCGCGCCGGGTGGTTTGGCCAATGTTTTGAAACACCGACCGGCCGCCGGAATTGGCGAGAACGGCGAGCTCGTTCTCGGTCTTGACGTAAAAAGCCGCGAGATTGGCGCGCACGTGCGCATTGCCGGCTTTGATTCCCACTTCGTTGTTGTCACTGCGGGCGGGCCTGAGGCCCAGATTCAGACCCGGAATGCTGCCGTCCGTGGAACGATATGCCAGGTCGTTCAATGTCGGCGTTTCGAACCCGCGTCCATAGGCAGCGTACAAGTTCAAGGACGGTGCAAGCCGATACGTGATGCCGGCCACCGGATTGACGGCCGAATAACGCACCCCGGTCTTCGCGCCCGAGAGCACGGCAAGATGGCTTCTCGACGTGACGTCCACCACGCTGTTGCGAACACCTGCCAGCAGGCGCCATCGTGCATTCGGATCCCATTGCACCTGAAAGTACTGATCAAAATCATAGACGTGATTGGCGTCGTCGCGGCGCAGATCGCCCTTCACGCCCACCTCAGCGCCGTCAAAATTCAAATATCCGCGTCGCGCCTCCTGCAGGTCGTCATAGTTGACGCCCAGCGTGAACAGCAGAGGCGTACCCGCGAGCTCGCGCTGATCCTGGATATGGACATCCATCCCCCAAAAGTTCCGGCCCAGGTCGATGACTCCACCGGGATGGGTGGGCCGCGCCTCTGCAGTACGGAGAATTGCCTGATATTGCGTAGTGGCGCGATGCCCGACATACAGGCTCGCCGCCAATTCCGCGTCCGCTCCGATTTTGCGCCGATAGAAAGCGCCGGCCTGCTCCTGGTTGAGCGATTTTCGCGTGTTGTAGAGCAGCGCGTTTGCCCCCGCCTGCGTGGGGCCCGCAACGAACTGCGCCCGCGTGAGCCCCAACGGATCCTGGACTTCCGGTGTCTGCACGGCGTTTGCGACAAGCGTCAAATCAGAGCCTTCACCGGTTTGAATTCGCAGTTTCGCATTGAAATTATTGCGCTCGGCCGCGCTATGGTTGCGATAACCGTCGGTCTCGAAGTGCGCGGCATCGGCCACGAAGTTGATCCGCCCGCTCTCACCTGCCGCTTTGAGCGCATATCGTTGCGTGCTCAGACTTCCCGCAGCTGCGAAAGCATCGATTGCGGCCCCCGGCGCACCGTCCTGGGTAAATATCGCAATCACGCCGCCCGAGGAATTGCCGTATAGGGCCGAGAAGGGACCGCGCAAAACTTCGACTCGCTCGGCCGAACCCAGATCGAATTGCGAAAACTGACCCTGACCATCCGGCATCGTCCCCGGTATTCCATCTGCGTAGAGCCGCACGCCACGGACGCCAAAGCTGGAGCGCGCCCCAAAACCACGAATGGAGAGCTGCAGATCTTGGGCGTAATTCTGCCGGCTCTGCACCGACAGACCCGGAACGGCAATCAACGACTCTGACAGATTGACCTGCAACTGACCGGCACGCAGCCGTTCATGCCCGATGCGGTCAACCGACACCGGCAGGTCGATGCTGGCCTGGGCGATACGAGTTGCCGTCACGACGACGGGTGACAACGCCTCGGCGGTATCAACCCCGTCGACGGCGGGCGGCGCGGCGCTGACATAACCGGCGAGCGTCGCGCACGAACCGGCCAGCAATAACACGATTCGGGCCGGCGAATAAAAATCCGATGACACACAATGCTCCACAACTTTAGGACCGACACCGCAGTCTAACCCGCCTGAATCGGGAAAGTTTCCCGACGTCGCGGATATCGACGCGGTGCGGACCTCTCGTGCATGTCATCGCTCCGACCTTGTCGCCTCGCAGCGCCCTGCGTGGCGTTTTCGAGACGACTTACTTCGCTTCGAGCTTCTTTTTCAAACTATCCAGCCCGGACTGATAGACGCCGCTGATGGCATCGATTGCCGTTTTGTTGCCCTCGTTCGCGCCGGGATTGTCGGCTGGATTCTTGCGCTTGAAGTGGCCCGACCAGGTGACCACAGACTTGTCAGCACCGGCAGATTTCACACTGAGGATCGACGTGTACTGGCTCACCGGCAGCACCCCGTCCACGATCGAGTACTTGAACGTGTGTGTGGTGTCGTCAAAGCTAAGCAACTTTTCCTGGATGGTGCCGCCGCCTTTTAGGGTCAACAGGCGCACAGCACCGGGCGCATTGTTGGCGCCGGCAACGATCTCGTCCGTTGCCACCGCGGGGTGCCAGGAATTCAGTCCATTGAAATCCTTCACCACAGCCCAGACCTTTTCCGCCGGCGCATCGATGCCCACCGACTTGCGTACCTGCAACGGGGGCGCGTTAGCCAAAGTCTGGCCGGCAACCACCGCACAAAGTGTCATCGAAACGACTGCCACGATTCTCATGCTAATTGCTCCTCGTATGTTTCATCCTGTATTCACCCAACATCAACCTACCGACTCTGCGGTCGCAACCAGCGTGCCGCCAGTGGTGGAATCAACAGCAACGTCACCAGTGTCGACGACACCAGACCCCCTAGAATGGTGACTGCCATCGGCCCCTCAATTTCATGACCGGGCTGATGCAGTTGTATCGCTACCGGCAACAATGCCAATGCAGTCAACAGCGAGGTCAGCAACACCGGCGTGAGCCGCTCTTCGGCGCCACGCAACGCGGTGTTCAAGTTCCACGGCTCGCCTTCCTGTTGCACCAGATGATCGTAATGCGATACCAGCAAAATGGTGTTGCGGGCGGCCATGCCGAACAACGCCACGAAGCCGAGCATTGAACCCAGACTCAACGTCCCGCCGGTCATCGCCACTGCGATGACGCCACCGATCATGGTGCTCGGTAACGCCAGCAACACAAGCAGTACGTGCCGTCCCTGCCCAAAAGCCAACGCCAACAGGAGCACGATCAGCAGCAGTGCCACCGAGGAATGCAAAAACAACTCACGCGCCGCCGCGGCTTGCGCTTCAGCCGCGCCGCCGTAGCGAAGATAGACACCGTTTGGTAGTTGAATGGTTGCGCCGATTGCGCGTCGCGCAGCTTGCGCGAATCCAGCCTGATCCGCCACCGTCGGAGTGGCGACAACGATCTGGCGCCGCAATCCATCCTGATGATCCACCTGACTCCGCGCCGGGACCATGTCAAGCTTTGCGACTGCCGACAGCGGCGTCAGTTGCCCATCGTTTCCACGCAACAGCAGCGACCCTATGCGGAGCGGGTCCGCACCGGCGTCAGCGATGCGCACTACAACCGGTATGCTGCGGTCGGCTTGATTCAGTTCCCCAGCCGCGGCGCCGTGATGCGCAGCATTGAGAGTGAGCAGGACATCCGCCGCCTGCAAACCATGCTGCGAGAGTCTGTCCGGCATCAGTTCCAGGCGCAACTCGATCTGGCGAGGTGGCACTGTCAACCGCACGCTTCCGCTGCCCGGCAGACGCTGCAAGACTGCCACGATCTGCGCAGCGACACGATCATCCGCTTCCAGGTCCGAGCCCATGATGCTCACGGAGAAAGGCGCCGAGGTTCCTGCCAACGTCTCGCCAATACGCTCCGCCAGCACCGAGTAAATCTCCACCAATTGATTCGGATAGTCGTCAAACACGTCACGGATGGCCGCATCGATGTCGGCCGCACCATGGCCCTGGCGCGGATCGATTTGAACCTCAAATTCGCTTTTATTGGGCGTATCCGGATCCTGGCCGTTTTCCGCGCGTCCGATCTGCTCGGCGACGCTTTTCACACCCGGTATCTGGACCAGCCTGCGGCTGATCTGTTCGCCGGCACGCGTGGTTTCGGCAAGCGCAATCCCAGAGCGCAGTGAGGCATGTGCAATGAGATAGTTTTCCCTGAAATCAGGCAATAGTCGCGCCCCCAGCAGGGGCAGACACACGATTCCAGCGGCGCCACTAACCACCAGAATCACAGCCAACGAACGTTGCCGCCGATGCAGCCAATCAATGACGCGCACCTGCCAACGCTTGCAGCGCTGCAAAAACGCCGCTTCCGGCGCAGGTCGATGCCGCGACATGGCAAGCGCGCACAGCGCCGGTGTCACGCTCATCGCCACCAACAACGACAACCCAACCGCCAGCAGAAACGCGATCGATAGCGGCCTGAAGAATGCGCCCTGCAACCCCGACATCATGAGGATGGGCAGAAAGGCCACTGCGACGGCTGCGGTCGCATAGAAGACGGGCCGCCGTACTTCCATCGAGGCTGTCATGAACAACGTGCCGATATCCGGATCGCCGCTAGTACCACGGCGTCGACGCAGAATATTTTCCACATCGATTACCGCATCGTCGACCACCACGCCCAGCGCAACCACCAAGCCGCCGAGGGTCATGGTGTTCAAACTCAGTCCGAACGCTTCGAGTATCCACACGCTGGTGAGCAATGTCAGTGGAATCGAACCGAAGGATATGACCGCCCCGCGCCAATCGCGCAGCGTCAGCAGCAAGATCGCGACCACCAGCAACGCACCGATCAGCAACGAATTGCGCAGCTTGTCGATGGCGCTTTCGATGAAGCTTGCCGGACGCAACAGCGCAGGATGGTAGTGGACTCCCTGCTTCTGCAGAGCCACAGCGAGTGCGTCAAGCCGGGCCTCCAACGCACGGGTGACTTCAAGTGTGTTGGCGCCGAATTGAGTGGATGTTTCGATCAGAATTCCCGGCCGGCCTCCGATCAGCGCGTCGCCAAACCGCGGCTCGGCGCCATCACGAATACTCGCCACATCACCGATCCGGACCGGCACGCCGCCGCGCATGCCAAGCAGTGCCTGCCCCAGGGATTCCACGGTGGCCCCGGGCGCCTGCGCCTGAATCACGATTCGCTGCGTGGGTGTTTCAAAATAGCCGCCGCCCAGGTTCGTCGTTGCGCGCCTGACGGCAGCAAGAACCTCATCGAGGGTGAAGTTGGCTGCCGCCAATCTCGCCAGATCGACCGTCACCTGCCGCTCGCGCACCGCACCGCCGAAGATTTGCGCTTGAGCAACGCCTGGAACGGCGAGAACTTGCGGCTTGATGATCCATTGCGCCAGATCACGTAACTCCGTGGGATCGAGCCGCTCACTGGTATAACCAAAATGCAGCAGGTACTCCATCGATGAACTTAAGGGCGACAGCAGTGGCGCCCCGACCCTCTCCGGCAATACCTTGGCGAATTCGGCGAGACGTTCCGCCACCACCTGCCGTTGCCGATACGGATCAACGCCACGATCAAAGACGACTTGGATCGCTGAGAGTCCCTGGCTCGAGGTGGAACGCACGCTGCTCACGTCTTCCGTACCGGCCAAAAACCGTTCCAGTGGTTGGGTGACACGCGCCTCGACCTGCGCGGCATCCAATCCCGGTGCCTCGGTCTGCACCAACACATGCGGCGGAGCGAAATCCGGAAACACATCAAAGCGCGCGCGCGCCAATGCCGCCAGACTCAAGGCAGCAATCATGGCCGCGAGCGCCGTCACGATGCGTGGATTGGCGAGCGAAGCACGAACAATGGCGGCAAGCACGAGCGTTCCCGCCTAATCCTCATCCGCCACAGTGCCGCTCATCCCCTGCAGCGACCACAAGACGCCCGCGCCACGCATGACGATATCCTCGTCACCGTCGAGACCCCGGACCAGCCAGCCATCGCCGACCGCCATCAACAGTTCAACCTTGAGGGGCAAGTAGCGGATTTTCTCGATTCCCGCGACCTGAGGCATCTGCCGATAAACGAAGGTGCCACTCTGATCGAACACCAGCGCATCGCGTGGCACCCACCGACCGGTGCGTTGCTCGCTCACCAACACCAACGGGACGCGTGCGCCGGGTCCCAGACCCAATGGCGGCAGCGGCACCTCCATCAACAATCCAGCGCCTTGCGAGTCTCCAGTCTGTCCGAGTATGCCCACAATACGCCCGGAGACCTGCACACCATCGACCTCCAGGAATGCCTCGCGCGGCAGAACTCCCCAACTGCGCCGGCCCGGGATCTCGGCACGCACCAACAAACTCCGTCCGCTCCGCACTGCGTGAATAAGTTCCTGGCGCCGGGCGTGGCTCAACGCCGCCAAGGGGCGCCAAGAAGCTGCGAATCTCGCTGCCGCCGTATCGCTCAGAGCAGATGCGCGAACCTGCTCCGCCTGCGCAGCGTCGATCGCCTTCTCCGATGCGCCCGCACCCGTCGCGTGCAAGGCCTGCAATCTCGTCAGTTCGGCTGACGCGGCGCGGGCCGTGGCGCTTGAGGCCATCCATTCACCCTGATCCGCAATCAACGCCGCGCCGTCCAGAACCAGACCCACACCCGCCACGCGTTCGGAAGCGTGTGCCGCCAGTGGTCGGGCAACCGTGATGCCGACGGCGCGCAATTGCTCAGTGGTCAGTTCAGGTCCTGCTACGGGGGCAGCAACCGAAGCGCACGTCGCCAACAACCAGATCGGATGTGCCCAATCGCTTCGTCTGACGCGCCTCACAGGTTTGCCCCGGAGGCAGTACCTGACCATGCGCGCGTGAGAGCCAGTTCCGGCCCGGACAGCGGCGAATGCAGCGCATCTTCCAGCGCGTTGCGCGCGTGCTGCAATTGCGCACGACGCTCGAGCAATTGCAGTTCTGCCCGTGCAACCAACACTTGCCCGCCGAGCCGCTCCTGCGCCCCAACCTCCCCCACCCGCAGTTGCGCCTCGATGACGCCTTGATTGCTCAACGCATTCTGCATCTGGCGTTGCGCCACTTCCAAACTGCTGCGCGCGCCATCTTCCGCGCGGCTGGCGGCACCGATGTCGCCATAGATATCGGCCTGCAGCGCGAGCATGCGCTGTGCCGACAGCTCGCGTTCAGCGCGCGCAGCGGCAATCTCGCCGCGCAGGCGATTGAGCGGGACCGCGAAGCTGATGTCGAACGGCAGTTTGGCGATGCCGTGGTCCCAGTAATACCCTGGACTGAATTCGAATTGCGGATACTGACGCAAAATCGCCTGACGCAATCGAAGCTCGGCCGCCGCATAGTCCTGAATGGCCGCGTCCAGGTCGGCACGCGACAGCAGCGCTTGCTCACGCACCCGCTTCCATTGTTCTTCGGTCAACGGTAAAGGCTCGCCCCAGTCCTGCCAGTCGACGTGCAGGCCTTCCAGCGCTTGTGAAGGAAGCCCAAGCGCCTTCGCGGCGGCGGCCTCGGCCGAACCACCGAGCGCGCGTAGTTCCGCCTGCTGTTGTTCGATTTCGGTTCGGCCCTGCTGCAAGGCCAGTATGTCCTCGGGAGCGTCCTCCCCGGCCTCAATGCGCAGCCGCTGCCCGTCGATCAACTGCGCCTGCAGAAGGCCAAGTCTCTCCACTATCGCGAGGCGCCGTCGTACGCCCTCCCAGGAGGACAAGGCATCGGTCAGCGCCTGCCGAACGGCCCACGCCTGAGTCATCAACTCGAGTCTTGCGCTGTCGGTTGCCAGTCTTGCAATTTGCCTCTGCACCGATCGTCCTGCAGCGGATCGCACCGGCCATGTCGCGCTCAGTCCGTACAACCAGGGATGTGACTCACGGCGCGCATACTCGGATTGCAGCTTCAGATCCGGGTTCAGCGCCTGGTCAGCCAAGATTTCCTGTGACTGCGCCGATAGCGTCCGGGCACGAGCCACCGCTAGTTGCGGACTCTGTGCCAGCGCCACGGCGAGCAAGGTGGCGCGATCCCATTGCTGCGGCGGCCACGCTGACGCAGCCTGTGGCAGCCACTTTTCGATCGATACACGCACTGCCGGCTCGTCCAACCGTCGTGCTGCAAATTGCTCGGCGCTATGCTGCGGGTCCAGCGGCGCTGCTCGGTACGTGACGCAGCCCGCCAGAATGACGGCGAGGCCCAGGAGCAACGCTCTGTAGCGTTGCCACCATGGCAATTTTGCGTCAGTATTCATTGATCATGGCCGATGAATATATCGCTCGCACCTGGTTACTCACGGCGCTGCCAATACTGGGACTCATCGCCGGCGCAGCGGCAGCCACAACAGTGTCAGCCGGCAACTCTGCCAGTTCGCACAATACCGGAATCTGGAAGGCAGCGGTGCCGCGCGCTGCAATGCGGGGGGAATTCGATAATCTGGACCCCATCGGGGTGGCCGCGGGTGCACGTATCAAGGCCGATTGTTCGATCAATTGGATCGATCCGGATACCGCCAAGCGCTATTGTTTTGCCAGCGGCACGTCGCTTCTGGTATTTCTGGAACAACCCAAGGCGAATATCGAACGCGCACGCCGGCGGTGGCGCGTATCAAACCCTTCCTAGCCCTGCGTCGCGCGCATCGCAACCGGTGAAGCCCCAGGTTCACCAACGGACCGATGCGCGCGACGCGCGCGCGCCATCGCGAAGTCAAAAGAAAATAATTCCGCCGATCGCGTAGGTTGTCTCCTTGGCTGAATTGTCATTCCACGCTTTGGCTTCGGTATTGATGAACTCGCCGACCAGAGTGACGCTCTTGGTAAGCGAATAGTAGAGGCCGCCCACGACGGATGAATTTCGGCGCAGCAGCAGGCACTGCAAGAGATGTACCAGCGTTCAATTCAGAGCAGGTTCGCGCCGTCCGCCGTTGCCCTACCATGAAAGCGTGGATCGGCTGTGCCGACATCGAACCAACTGTGTTGCAGTGTGTGTTGGATTAGGCACAGGCAGAACACTGCGGCGAGCGCACACGGCCACGCGTGCCCCTGCTTCATTTTCGAAACAGCGATGTGTTGCGAATCAGAAACACCCCAGTGGACAAAGTCCGGGGTCGCGCCATCAGTCCTACACAAGTCATTGATCGAGCAACTCGGTCCGATCATCTGCCGTGGATGGCACGCAAGCTGCAGCAATCACAGGCAAGACGCGGTAGCGCTGCGCGACCGACAGGTGTTGAAACGAGGTTGGAATCAATGAAGACCAGAGCGGCAGTGGCGTGGGAGGCAGGCAAGCCTTTGAGCATTGAGCAAGTGGACCTCGACGGGCCCAAGGCAGGCGAAGTGCTGGTGCGCATCGTCGCAACCGGCGTTTGTCACACGGACGCCTTCACGCTCTCTGGCGCCGATCCTGAAGGGTTGTTCCCCGCCATACTGGGTCATGAGGGTGGCGGCGTGGTCGAAGAAATCGGTGCCGGCGTAACCTCGGTAAAACCGGGCGACCATGTCATTCCGCTGTACGCGCCGGAGTGCGGCGAATGCAAGTTCTGCAGGTGAGGATTCAGAACATCACTTTGACGTGGCGCCAGCGGCTCGATGCCATACTCGCTGAGACAGCGATGCCAGGAACGGGTGACGTGCGGTTCGATGTCCGCGGGTTGCAAGCCATTGCGGACAACATGACAAATCCGCGATGCGTGACTGGTGGCAAGGTTCAAGTTCGTCATGATCATGACCTACGCGATTGGCTGGATAAGAGACTCGCCTCTTTGCTGTCATATCGCAACTTGCACAGCACAAAAAGGCGCCACTGTGCCAAAAATGGAACAGTTCCGACCACTATGGCGCCGGCTCCGGCGGGGTCCCGAATTTATAGCCAGGGTCACCACTATATCGGGAGCGGACGAAGGCAAATATTTTCCACAAATCATCCGAACTCTTGATGATGGCGGCGAACGGCGGCATCGGGCCCACGACGTTTTCGCGGCCCTTGCGCGCGAACCCCTGCTTTTGAAGTTCATCGCTGCCCAGAGTGACGAGTCGAAACAGCGTATCGTCGCCGCCGCCGTAAACCCAGGTGTCATTGGTCAACGCCGGGCACATGCCGCCGCCCCCGCCGCCGCCGTGGCAGCCGCTACAGGCGTAGTTCTGCAACAGTTTGGCCCCCTGCGCCACGACATCCGCCTGCGTGTCTTTGTAAGGATTGACGAGCTTGCCCTTTGCCGTGTTGGTCACCAAATCCGCCGGCAATATCTTGGTGTAGTCGACGCTCGCCGCTTCGTCCGCCGTGGCCCACCCTGTTCCCAGCACCACCATTCCCACGAGGACCGCAACTATTGCGACCGATCCAGCGACTCGAATGCACTTCATGATTGTCCTCTGTCACTACAACTATTCATTCATCCGGACTTGGCCGCGCCCTTTTGCGCCGCCTCCTCCAACAGCCTCACCAGGGCATCATTGCCGTTTGACTTCGCAATTCCAAGCGCCGTGCGGCCGTCCTCACTTTTCAGATTGACGTCAGCGCCCGACTTCAACAACAGCATCGCCACCTGCGAGCGGTTGCTCGCCGTGGCGATCATCAATGCGGAAACACCCCCTGGATTCGTCTCATTGACGCGCGCGCCACGGTCGATGAGGAGGGCTACCAGATCGCTCGAGCCGGACAGCGATGCGAGCATCAACGGCGTATAACCACCTTTCGCCGCTCGCGCATTGACATCGGCCCCTGCCACGATCAGTGCCTGCGCAGATTTCAGTCGACCGTTCTGCGCCGCAAGCGCCAGGGGGGTGATGCCATCGCCGTCAGCGCTATCAACCTTCGCCCCATGCGCCGCGAGCATCGTGACCATCGCGTCCTTGTTGCCCCAGGCGGCAAACATCAGCGGAGTCCAACCGCTTCGATCGGCCAAATTCGCATCGGCGCCGTGCTCCACCAGGTAGCTCGCGAGCGCGACAAAGCCGAAGCGCGTCGCATTGATCAACGGCGTATTGCCTTCACCGTCGCGCGCATTCACGTGCGCGCTTCCCTGGGGGCCCAGCGAAAGGAGGTAACGCACGCGATCGACATCATTCGCAGTGATGGCATTTTGCAGCTCTTCGTCCGGATTGGATCCCTGCGCCAGCCATTTCTTCATTGCCGCCATTTTCTCTGCGTGACCGCGAGCGGTTTCGGCGGCCGTCCTGACCGGCTGCACCACCGGTTTGTAGGGTCCATGAGAAGGAAGATCACCCGTGACGGTACAGGCATCGCAGGCAACCAGCGGTACGCCGAAATCGACCAGAATGTGATGAATCTCCTGCTTGTGCGTCAGCAACGCTTGCTCGATGGCAGCCTTGATATCCGGGCGGCCGCGAGGAACCGCCAGAGTCATGTCGAACTCCATCGGCACTTCGTCCTCGAGCAGATTGACCGGCAAAATAGTCAGCGGTGCGCCTAAGACCTTCTGATAGTAGCCGGCCATCGGACCCCAAGCCGCCGCCACATCCAGGGTGCCGTCGATCACCCGCTGCACCTGAAACGAGGGTTGATTTTCCGGCACGATGTCGGCGTTATGGCTCAAGTAATGGATCACCGTGTTATCCACGATACGGTGTTCAGACAGCGCCTGCCGGATCGCCGAAACCTGGAACACACCGATGCGAAGTGTTTTCAAAATCGGATCGTCCAGCGTCTTGATCGCGATGTGTTTGTCATTGCGATACGCCAGAACGAACGTCGAGCGGTACAGGGGGGCGAGGACCACGGCACCTTCCGTGTCTGAGGCCATATCCATCCATAGATCGCAGTTGCCTTCGCTCAAGGTCGTGCGCATGAGCCCGCGCTCGATGGATGGCCGCCAGTAATAGTGCACGCCCGTGCCCAACGACTTGCCGATCAATTCTGCAATCTTGTTTTCGAATCCTTCGCCCTTTTGATTGGACAGCGGCATGTTGCCGGGATCGGCGCATACGGTGAGGGACTTTAATTCTGTCGCGCCGGCTGTACTCCCGGTGGCGGTCAGGGCTGCGATCAGCGTCGCAGCCAAAATGCGCCCCGCGGTCGCGATTGTCATGCTCATATCAACTTCCCCGCAATAGCAAAGAAAAGCCCGGTGACATGGAGGTCACCGGGCGATTATTTTAAAAACCTCGAGTTTTCGTCAATCGGTCAATCGCCTACACGGAAGGTGTACAACGTTCCGCCCTGCGGAATATGACTCAGCCCGGCCGCCTTGGTCATCGCGGTCGCACCGATGGCGCCGAATTTGTCGCTCAAATCCAGACCCGCCGTCACCGGGAGTCCGATCCAGCCGCCGATGCCCGACCAGACCGACACGTATTGCTTGCCCTTCACCGAATAGGTGATTGGATTGCCGATGATTCCCGACCCGAGTTTACGCGACCAGATCACAGCGCCGGTCTTGCGATCGACCGCGCGGAAATCACCGCCCAGGCTGCCGTAGAAGGCCAGTCCGCCCGCGGTCACCAACGCGCCACCCCAATTCGGATATTGGTCCGGAATTTCCCACTCAGTCTCACCGGTGACCACATTGAACTTCTTGAACTTCCCTGTCACACCCGGCTTTTCTGGATACATGTAGACGTTGGCGAAGACGTATACGGTTCCCTGCTGGGTATGCGAGCGCTCCTGAGGTTCGTCTTCCATGCACCAATTGTTGGTCGGCACGTAGAAATTGGTCGGATCGGTTGGATCCACCGCCACTGGTTGCTGATCCTTGCCGCCCATTGCCGACGGACAGGCCTGTGTGTTGACGCCCACTTTCAGCGGCGAATGCTCGTCCACTTTCACCGGTCGGCCGGTCTTCATATCGACCTTCTCAGCCCAATTGACCGTCACATATTTGTGTGCGCGCAGCAGCGTCCCGTCAGTACGATCGAGCACGTAAGCGAATCCGTTACGATCGAAATGCACCAGCGTCTTGCGCGCCTTGCCATCGACGGTCATGTCCACCAGCACCACTTCGTTGACGCCGTCATAGTCCCACTGATCGAACGGGGTCATCTGATATACCCATTCGGCCTCGCCTGTGTCGACGTTGCGCGCGAAGATGCTCATCGACCACTTGTTGTCGAACTTGCCGCTATTGCAGTTCTTCTGTGTCAGCGGTTCGGCGCACCGGTATTGCGGTGCCCACAGGCCGGGATTGCCGGTTCCGTAATAGACGAGGTGCAGATTCGGATCGTACGCATACCATCCCCACGCAGCGCCACCGCCACGTTTCCATTCATCACCGGGAAAGGTGCTGATTCCCAGGTCCTTCCCGGCCTTGCCATATTCCGGATGCGCCTTGTTGGTCTTGGCGGACAGGCAGACGTCCTTATCGCTGCCGGTGGAATGACACTCCCACACCTTCTTGCCGTCGGCCAGGTTGTAGGCCGTTACCCGGCCGCGCGCCGCGAATTCATCGCCGCCAAAGCCGATGATGACTTTGTCGTTGGCGATGATGGGCGCCGGCGTGATGGTTTCACCGCGGTCCGGGAAGGCGTGTTTGACCACCCAAGCTTCCTTTCCCGTGGCCGCATCCAACGCAATCACATAGCCGTCCAGCGTACCGAAGACGAGCTTGCCGGAGGCATACGACAGGCCGCGATTGACGGTGTCACAGCACGCCCGGGGTACGGCGGACTCATCACGCCCGCTGGTCTTGGTGTAGCTCCACGCCTGCACCGGGTGATCGGGATCACTCAGATCCATCGCTTGAACGATGTTGGGCCAGCCGCTTTCCATGTACATCATTGGCTTGCCACCCACATCCTGGATGACCAGTGGTTGACCCTCATGGCCGCGCAACGTTCCGCTGGATTGGGACCAGATCATCTGCAGATTTTTCACATTGGCGGTATTGATGTCTTTCAACGTACTGTAACGCGTCAAACTAAGATTGCCGGCCGGCGCACCCCATTGATTCGGGTCATCGAAACGCTGGAATTGCTCGCTGTCGGAAGCCGCCATCGTGGCGCCGCTCGCAGCCGCCAGCGAAGCGGCTGCTATGAAAAATTTAAGCTGAAGTCTTGCTGAGAGCCATTTCATCGGAATTCTCCTGCTGCTAGGGGTCTTGAGCGCATCGCCGCGGATAATTCGGGCGGCAAGTATCCGGTCCTGTTCGCCAGTGCCGTGAAGAAACTACGTCGAGTGATCGTGTCCACGTGCAAAACTCCCTCCTTTGCGATGCGTGCCTGCTGTTTATAGTTGTCGGCAGCCCAAGCCTTCGCGTAACGATGGCCGGGGCTGCCGGTATGCATGAGTGCAATGGCTATGCCATCACGCCAACCTTGCCGAAAAAAATGGATTTACGCGTAATCGTTTTCAAATCATGCGTTTGCAAATCAGGCGGGAACAATTCCCAATGCGTCGCAACACGGACTGTCCCACGGGCGTGACAGTTGCCAACCGCATTGCGCCATTCATGTAGCGCAGCGCGCATCTCACGGTTCCTTGCGGTCCCGCTGCGCGATCGCCACGCCCCACGGCAATTGCCCGACGTTGATCTCCCCAACCACCTTCAACGTCTGAGTGTTGATGACGCTCACGCTGTTGGACCGCCCATTCGCGACATAGAGCTTTTTGCCATCGTGGGTGAGCGCCATGTTCCAGGGACGCTTACCCACCGCGATGCTCGCCACGACTCGGAAAGAAGTCGTGTCGATCACGGAAATGGTTGCATCGCCGCCGTTGCTGACGAACATCCGCATTCCATCCCGACTTGCGATCGCCCCCGCCGGCCGCAGCCCCGTGACGATCGAGCGGACTACGCGGCGTTGAGCGGTGTCGATCACATCCACGCAACCGCCGGTTTCCTGAGCAACATAGGCGATCTCTTTGTTTGGCAGCCAGGCGATGCCGCGCGGATGACCGGCCGTCGGCACCACTCCGACCGACCGCCGTTCGTTCACATCGATGATATCGACGTCATTGCTGTTTTCATTGCTGGTCATCAACCAGCGCGAATCACTGCTGAAAGCGCAATGTTCTGGATTTTTACCCTGAGTCGCGATTTTGCCGGCGATCGCCCCATCGGCGGCGTTCACCAGAACGACACTGTTGTCATCCTCGACGCACACCGCAATCCATTTGCCCGAAGGAGAAATCGCAGCGCCTTCCGGACTCCTGCCGACCGGGATGCTGCGGATGCTGCGGCCCGACCCGAGGTCGATGGAAACCAGGGTATTCGCATCGGCATCCACGACGTAGGCCATCCGGCCACCACGCCCCGCCAGCACCGCCTGCAGCTTACCGCCGAAACTGCCGCTCTCCGGGATGGTTCGGACGACGGAATCGCGACCCGTGTCGATCAGTGACAGCGTGCCATCACTTTGATTGGGCACCAGCGCCAGTTCAACCGTGCCGGCCGCGACTGCCGTCTGCAGCAGACCCAGCAATGCGGCAGCACGTACGCCGTGAAGTGATGCCCAAAACGCAAAGCGGCGCATTCCAACGTCCCCCGTTTGAATCGATCGCAACGTCGATGCTGCGACGCATGGACAGTATCGTCAAGACAATTGATACGGGACTGGTGCTGCAGCTGGCGCAGCTGCACGATGTTCGCCACGCAGATGTGTATTTTTACAATGCCGTCGGCACGCTGCTGGAAAGCAGCGCGACAGCCGGCAAATTTTACCAATCCGCCGCCGGTTGGTTCATCCACACCGCCATCAAGCAAAAACTGAAGGTTTCCAGCGATTTGGAATTAGTGCGCATCGCATTGCGCTTCAACACCCTCAGCCGGCAAATGGATGTTTTTTGATGATGGTCTGATCGCGGTCCGGCCCGGTGGACACGATGTCGATGGGAACGCCGACCAGCTCCTGCAGCCGTTCCAGATACGTCCGCGCGGCGGCGGGCAGATCCTCGTAACGCGTGGCGCCGATGCTGATCTGCTTCCAGCCCGGCATATCCTCGTACACCGCTTCGCACTCGGCCAGTTGCTCGGGGAGCAGGGGTGGCACGTCGATGATTCTGCCCTGATGCTTGTAACCCACGCAGATGCGAACCGTCTCCATGCCATCCAGCACATCGAGCTTGGTGACGCACAACGACGAACAACTGCTGTGGATCACCGACCGTCGCAACGCGACGGCATCGAACCAGCCACAACGACGACGGCGCCCGGTGATCGAACCGAACTCGTGTCCGACGCGCGACAAATGTTCGCCGCAGGCATCAAAGAGTTCGGTGGGAAACGGCCCGGCGCCGACGCGGGTCGCATAGGCTTTGACGATGCCGATCACTTCATGCAGGCAGCGTGGCCCCAAACCCGTGCCCGCGGCAGCGCCGCCGGCCGTGGTATTCGAGGACGTGACGAAGGGATAGGTGCCCAGATCGACATCGAGCATGGCGCCCTGAGCGCCTTCGAACAACACGCTGTGACCGGCGCGATTGAGCTTGTCCAAAATGCCGGTGACATCGGCCACCAGCGGTTTGATTCGCTCACCGCATCGCAGACTGGATTCCAGCACCGACGCATAGTCGATGCGGTCCGTCTTATAAAAATTCTGCAGCAGAAAATTGTGGTACTCGAGAATTTCGCGCAGCTTGATGGCGAAGCGCTCGGGTTGAAACAGGTCCGCCACCCGCAGCGCGCGGCGCGCCACCTTGTCCTCATACGCAGGACCGATGCCACGCCCGGTGGTGCCGATGGCATTGGCGCCCTGAGCCTTTTCACGTGCCTTATCCAGCGCCACATGCGAGGGCAGGATCAACGGGCAGGCGGGGCTGATTTTCAAACGCTCAAACACCGGCACACCTTTGGCGATCAGCCCATCGGCCTCCTTGAAAAAGGCCTCGAGCGAAATCACCACGCCGTTGCCGATCAGACATTGCACATGCGAATGCAGAATGCCGGAGGGGATCAACGACAGGATGGTCTTCTGGCCCTCGATGACCAGCGTGTGTCCCGCATTGTGGCCGCCTTGGAAACGCACCACACCTCGCGCGCGGTCGGTGAGCAGGTCGACGACCTTCCCCTTGCCTTCATCGCCCCACTGCAGACCGATGACGACGACATTCTTACCCATTGCGAGCCACCCATAACAATCCGACGCCTACGGCCATGCTGACCAGACCACCCCAGCGCAATTGGCTCGAGGACATCTGCGACATGCGCAGCATGAGCCGCTGTGCCGCGCCCGGGTTCAAAAACGGCAGGATGCCCTCGAGCACTAGATACAGAGCGAACGCACCGCATACGTAACGCCCCAGTTCTCCCCAGCTGACTTGAATGAGCGGACCCACGTGTGCCTAGCGAGCCGCCTGCCCCTGCTTCAAATATTTACCAGGGTTTATATATTTGAAATACGCGCTGTCCGGAGAAATGACCAAGAGGTCGCTGTCCTTGCCGATCGACTGGCGATAGGACTGCATGCTGCGAAAAAAGCTGTAGAACTCTGCATCTTTGGAATACGACTTGCCGTACACGGAGCTGGCGGAGGCATCGCCCTCGCCGCGAATCTCGCTGGCCTGGCGCGAGGCGTCAGCCAGAATCTGCGTCTGCTGTTTGTTGGCTTCGGCGCGGATCTTGTCGGAGGCCTCCACGCCTTCGGCACGCAGCTTGGCTGCCTGCGCTTTGAAGGACGCACGCATGCGCTCGTACACCGACTCGCGCACCTGCGGTGGCAGGTCGATCTTGGTGATGCGCACATCCGTCAATTCGACGCCCAACTGCTCGGCCGAGGGCCGCGCGTTTTTCATCATGGCACCGGTGAACTCGCCGCGGTCGGCCGTCACCACCTGTTGCAAGGTTCGCTGCGTCACCACGCTCTTGATGCTGTCCTTGATGGTTTCGCCCAGACGCGCATTGGCCACTTCCTCAGTGCCGCCGGTGGATTCGTAGAAGCGGCGCAGATTCTTGATGCGCCATTTGACGTAGAAGTCCACGTTGAGCTGTTCCTGTTCACGCGTCAGAAAACGCTCGCCCGGATAAAGCTGGGTCATGATGCGTTTGTCGAACTTGCTGACGTCCTGGATGATCGGGATGCGGAAATGCAGTCCGGGTTCGAATTCCGAATCCACGATCTGTCCACCGACGGATTTGATGGCCAGCTCCGTTTCACTCACCGTGAACGCGCTGGCGCGTATCAGCAGGATCGCCGCAACGATTGCAAGCAGCACGCCGAGTACCTTGTTTTGCATCAGCGTACTCCCCGCGCTCGCGTCGGATCATCCGGCGCCGGCGCCGGTGCGTCGGCAGGTCGAGCCGGCGCCACCGTCATTGTGTCATTGGGGTTGTTGGTGTTTTGCGGCAGCGTCGAGATGATCTTGTCCAAGGGCAGATACAGAACATTGTTGCCGCCTTTGGCATCCACGATCACCTTGCGAGAATTCCGATAAACGTTTTCCATGGTCTCCAGATACATGCGTTCCCGCGTGACCGCCGGCGCCCGCTGATACTGCGCCAGCACTTGATCGAAACGCGCGGTCTCGCCTTGCGCCAGCGCCAGCACCTGCAGCCGGTACGCCTCGGCGTCCTGAATTTCCTTGGCGGCGGCGCCGCGGGCCCGCGGCAGCACGTCGTTGCGATAGGTTTCCGCGTCCTGCGAGATCTTCTGCCGATCCTTGTCGGCCTTGATGGCGTCAAGCTGCGCATCTTGCACCGCATCCGGCACGCTCACGCCGGTGAGATTGACGCTGATGACGCGGATGCCCGTGTTGTAGCTGTCCAACGTTCGCTGCAGGATGGTGCGCGCACGATCGGTGATGGACGGGTCGAACGCCAGCGCCTTGTCCAGCGATGCCTGCCCCACTGCTTCTCGCATCGCGCTTTCGCACACCTGTTGCAGCGTCTCGTCCATCTTGCGCACGCGAAACAGGAATTTGATGGGATCGGGTTGCGTGTACTGAACCGCGGATTTCACTTCCACCAGATTGGTGTCGGCGGTGAGCATGCTCGCATCGTCGGTCACGCTGTACTGGCGCGATACATTGACGATGATCTTGCGCTCGATCGGCCACGGCAGATGCCAGTTGTAGCCAGGTCCGGTCGTTTGAACATACTTGCCGAAACGCAGAATGACGGCGCGCTCCTGCGCGTCGACGCCATAAATGCCCGTGCCGAGCCACACGATGCCCAGGAGCACGAGGATGCCGCCGGCGCCAAGCCCGAATCCGGGCGCCTTTTGTGCGCCGCCTCCGCCACTACCTCCGGAGCCCGCGCGGCCGAACAGCGCCGCCAGCCGCTTCTGAAAATTGCGCACCACGTCATCGAGATCGTTCTGCGGCGGTTGCTGGCGATTCCAAGGATTACGCTTCTCGCCGCCGGGTTCGTTCCACGCCATACAATATTTTCCGTGCCTGATTTGGACTTGAAAGTGGGTCGCCAACGCGACGGCGGATTCTAACAGCAGCGCGAGGCTGCGGCACCCGCGACTGTTTTGGAGCCTCAGGCGACGCGTTTGGTTCGCGAGCTCTGGAGGGGAAGCATCAATTCCACGCCGGCCTTGCCCAGCAGTTTCTCGATTTCGCTCAATTCGAGTTCGACATCCATGTCCCAGCTACCATCGTCGCGTGCGCGTTCGCCACGAACGGCATTGCGCTGATACAGGTTGGAGCGAATCGCGCCGGCGCGCAATTCCAGATGCAGGCTGCGACGCACGAGATTGGGCCGTACACACGCGGCGATGGCAGCCCGCAATTCCGTCAACCCGGCGCCGCTGACCGCCGACACCCAGGCCTGCGTGGGCAGGCCCTCGGCACCGATCTCCACACGTGGTGGTTGCTGAATCAGGTCGACTTTGTTGAACACCAGCAACTCGGGCACCGACCCGGCGCCGATGCCGCCGAGCACCGCGCGTACCTGTTCAATGCGCTCATCACGCTTGGAATCGTGTGCATCCACCACATGCAGCAGCAGGTCCGCGTCACGCGCCTCCTGCAAAGTGGAGTGAAACGCCGCCACCAGCTCATGCGGCAGTTCGCGTACGAAGCCCACCGTGTCGGCCAATACGACCTCACCGATCTGCGGCAGTTCGACGCGGCGGACGGTGGGGTCGAGCGTGGCAAAGAGCTTGTCGGCCACGTAGGTATCGGCGCCCGTCAAAGCATTGAACAGCGTGGACTTGCCGGCGTTCGTGTAGCCCACCAGCGCAACGGTCGGGACCGGCACTTCGCGCCGCACATGGCGACCCGTATCGCGTTGCCGTTGCAGTTTCTCCAGGCGTGTCTGCAACGTTCGAATGCGTTTGGAGATGAGCCGGCGGTCGGTCTCGAGCTGAGTTTCGCCGGGACCACGCAGGCCGATGCCACCCTTCTGGCGCTCAAGGTGAGTCCAGCCACGTACCAACCGGGTGGACATGTGTTGCAACTGCGCGAGTTCGACCTGCAACTTGCCCTCAAAGCTACGAGCACGTTGCGCGAAGATGTCTAAAATCAACCCATTACGATCTAAAACTCGACGACTACAGAGATTCTCAAGGTTGCGTTCCTGGCTCGGGCTCAACGCGTGGTCGACGAGAATGACGTCCGCCTCGTGCTGTTCGGCCAGCACACGCAATTCCTCGGCCTTTCCGGAACCGACGAAATATTTGGGTTCGGGGTGGGTACGCGACCCGGCCACCGTGGCGACCGGCGAGGCGCCTGCCGAACGGGCCAACGCCTCGAATTCGGCCACGTCCTCGGGATCTACCGGAGACCCTAGTCCGATGCGAACCAAAATAGCACGCTCGCCCGAGCGCGGTCGTTCAAACAACGCGGCTGTCCTTAGGAGAGCGGAACAGAGAAGGCCTATTCAACGATGGCCGGTTCCGTGACTTCGCCATCTTCGCCGGTGGGCAGGCGCACATTGCGAGCCGGAACGACGGTGGAGATTGCGTGTTTGTAGACCATTTGACTGACGCTGTTGCGCAGTAAAACGACGAACTGATCGAACGAGTCAATCTGTCCCTGCAGCTTGATGCCATTCACCAAGTAGATGGAAACAGGAACACGTTCTTTGCGCAGGGCGTTTAAAAAAGGGTCCTGCAGAGATTGGCCACGGGCCATGGATGAAACTCCTTATTTTTGGTGTCAAACTTGCTCAACCACCGTGTTATCCGTAGGGCTACACGCGTCGAATCGCAAATTTCCTTATTTGGGCGGGTTCGACGTTATTCAAGATGCTAGCACAGCGATATTGCAGCGAGTTAAGAGCTTCACCCTGAATTTGGCATGCGCTTTGACAGTGCAATTATTACAGTTTGCGCCACATTTGGATGCGCTGGATCCAGCCACTGCGCCAGCGGCCGCCGGCGCAGCCAAGTCCACTGCCGCTTGGCCAGCTGACGGGTGGCGATGACGCCCTTGCGCGTCGCTTCCTGCAGGGTGTGCTCGCCCTCCAGGTGACGCCACAGTTGCCGATAGCCGACGCAGCGCATCGAGGGGTGTGCCGGCGTCAAATCGCCGCGGGCGCGCAATCGGGTCACCTCGTCCAGGAAGCCGCTTTGCATCATGCGCTCGAAGCGGCGCTCCAGATTGACACGCAGAACCGCACGGTCGGTCGGTGCAAGCGCAAATTCACTGACTTCGACGTCCACCAGCAAGGATCGGCTCGCCTGCTGCAAGGCAGTGATGGTGGTACCGGTGAGCCGGAAGACCTCGAGCGCACGCTGAATTCGTTGCGGATCCGTGGGTTGAATGCGCAACGCGGCCGCCGGATCCACCTGCGCTAGTTCCCGATGCAACGAGGGCCAGCCCGCGCTCGCCGCCTGTGCTTCGATCTGCAGGCGGATCGCGGCATCGCCGGTCGGCAATTCGGCGATGCCCTGAGTGAGTGCATGGAAATACATCATGGTCCCGCCCACCAGCAGCGGTTGCCGGCCGCGAGCCCAGATGTCGTTCATAGCGCGGATCGCATCGCGCACGAATTCGCCGGCTGAATAGCTTTGCGCAGGATCCAGAATATCGACCAAGTGGTGCGGTACCCGGGCCAGGATCTCGGCCGAGGGTTTCGCGGTGCCGATATCCATGCCGCGGTAGATGAGAGCCGAATCGACGCTGACGATTTCCAGCGGCAACGCCGCCACCAACTCCAGCGCCAAATCGGTCTTACCGGCACCGGTCGGGCCCATGAGCAGAACCGCCGTGCGCTTCATCAGCGGCCGCGCAAAAACAGGCGATCCATGTCCTCGAGCGACAGCCGCAGCCAGGTCGGGCGTCCGTGGTTGCATTGATCGGCCCGTTCCGTGCGCTCCATTTCGCGCAGCAGCGCGTTCATCTCGGGAATGCTTAAAGTGCGTCGCGCGCGCACTGAGGCATGGCACGCTGACGTTGCCAGCAGATGATCCACCGCTGCCTCTACTCGTCGTGACCGACCATGCTCGAGCAGATCCGAGAGCACATCGCGCACCAGTTGCGCCGCGTCTTCGCCCATCAGAATACTGGGCACGGCTCGAAGCAACACCTCGTCCGGCGCCAGTCGCTGCACCTCGAAGCCCAGCGCGTCGAACTCCTGCGCATGCGCCTCCGCCATATCCGCCTGCGCCGGCGTCACGCGCAGGCTCTGCGGCAGCAGCAACACTTGCCGCGCAACCTGTCCCTGCAGCAACTTCTTCATGCGCTCATACAAGATGCGCTCATGCGCCGCGTGCATGTCGACGAGTACCATGCCTTCCTGGGTCTGCGCGAGAATGTAGATGCCGTGCAATTGAGCAATCGCGAAGCCCAACGGCGGCGCCGCGGCCGACCCTGGCGGGGTTGCGTTGCCGCCCGCAGACGCATCGCCGCTCGCATCGCGAACGGCCGATGTTCCCGGCGGCATGCTGAAGAATTGTTGCCGATACGCGCTGGAGTCTGCATACGCCGTTGCCCCCGTCAGCCAATCAGCCGGCGCACTGCCCTGCGCCGATTGCGTGGGCCGCGTCTGCGCCAGCGCCGATTGCAGCGTGCGAAACACGAAATCGTGAACGCTGCGCGGATCGCGGAACCGGACTTCCAACTTCTGCGGATGCGCATTCACATCCACCAGCGCCGGATCCAGCGTCACGTACAGCAGGTACGCGGCAAACCGGCCGTGGAACATCACGTCCTGATAGGCAAGTCGCGCCGCGCTGGTCAGTAACTTGTCGCGGACGAAGCGGCCGTTGACGAACGCAAACTGCAGATCGGCCTGGCTGCGTGAAAACGTCGGCAGGCCCAGCCAGCCGGACAGATGCAAATTCTCGATGTCGTGATTGATCTCGATGACATGGGAGGCAAACTCGTCTCCGCAGATTTTGGCGATGCGGGTCAGTCTTGATCCGCTGTCCGAGGCCGGCGGCAGCTTCCACAGCTGTTTGCCGTTATGGGTCAACGAGAATCCCACCTCGAAGCGCGACAGCGCGAGGCGCTCGAGCATGCGTGCAATGTGCTGCAGTTCGACCTGCTCGCTGCGCAGGAATTTGCGGCGCGCCGGGACATTGAAAAACAGGTCCTGTACGTCCACGCAGGTCCCCGGATTCTGCGCTGCCGGCATGACCGGTGCGCCATCGGCGCCTGACGCCGTGATTCGCCAGGCATGCTCGGCCGAGATCTGCCGCGAGGTCAGCGACAGGCGCGACACCGAGGCGATGCTGGCCAATGCTTCGCCGCGAAATCCGAGGCTCGCAACCCGCTCCAGATCGTCCAACGAGGCGATCTTGCTGGTGGCGTGCGGCGCCAGTGCCAGCGGCAATTGATCGGCCGGTATTCCGCCGCCGTCGTCACGGACGCGGATCAGCGCCAGACCACCGCGATCCAATTCGACGTCGATCCGGGTCGCGCCCGCATCCAGCGCATTTTCAACCAGTTCTTTGATCACGGACGCCGGGCGTTCGATCACCTCGCCGGCAGCGATTTGATTGATCAGGGATTGCGGAAGTGCGCGGATGGACACGGGCGCCGATATTAACGGCAAACCGGGTGCCTTGCCGATACGAAGGCGGGTTGGGGGTCAGATCCCCGCGTGCTTGATCGAGCTGAGCAACGCCGCGTTCGGCGCAAGCGCCTTCTGCGCCGCCAGTTGCGCGACCAGCGTGCCGGCCGGCGGGTTGGCGTAGAAAAAGTCCTTCAAGCCCTGGTGAATGGCCACCGCGATCTTGCCCTGGTAGGTGCGATTGCGCAGCCGTTGCTCTTCACCCGGATTGGAGATGTACGCAGTCTCCACCAGCATCGACGGAATGTCGGGGGACTTGAGCACGACGAAGCCCGCCTGCTGAACCTGTCGCTTGCGGATCTCGCCGATCTGATCGAGCCGGCGCAAGACGCTGCCGGCCGCATCCTGACTGGCGCTCAACGCCGCCGTCTGCGACAGATCGAGCAACACCGACGCCAGCACGTCGCCTCTGTTTTCCAGCGACACTCCGCCGACCAGGTCGGCGGCGTTCTCACGCTCGGCCAGCCAGCGCGAGGCTTCGTTGGTCGCGCCACGCTGAGAAAGAATATAGACGGAGGAGCCCGACACATTGCGGTCCCGAATCGAGTCCGCATGCACAGAGACGAACAAATCAGCCTGGCGCTTACGCGCGCGTTGCATGCGGTCGCGCAGCGGCACGAAGTAATCGCCGTCGCGGATCAGGACCGCGCGCATTCCCGGCTCGGCGTTGATCTGCTGCGCCAGTTCGCGGGCAATGGCGAGCACCACGTCTTTTTCGTGCGTACCGTTCTTACCGGTCGCTCCCGGGTCCACGCCGCTGTGACCGGCATCGATGGCAATGAGCAGGTCGCGCGCATCCGGCGGCGCGTGCTCGGCTCTGACCGGTGCATCCTTCGCCGCAGAGTTTGCGATCGCAGCGCCTGCGGCAGACGTACCTACAACACGCTCTTGAAGATCGATGATCAGGCGATAGGTGTTCTTGCGCGGACCGGCGACAAGAAAACTCTTCGCCTTCATCGACCGCGACAAATCCACCACCACGCGCAAGTCGCCCTTATCGCGCTTACCCAGTCGCACGCCTTTGACGGCTCCGGCACCGCCCATCGAGGCCCAATGGCGCGACTTCAGGTGTGCATCGCGAATATCGACGACCACCCGATCGGGATTCTTGAGTGTGGAGAAGCGATGGACGGCGCGACCCGACAGGTCCAGCACGACCTGAGTGGAGACGGTCGTCGTGGCGACTTTGGCAGCCCGCACTTCGACCGCCTGCGCGCCGGTGGCGCATAGCGACATGAAAACCAACGGGGTGAACCAGCGCAACATGCCCACAATTTAACGTATTGACCAACTCAAATTCAAGCTAAATTAGATAGATAGCTGAATAAGCTAGATCCGTTGTTACGGAGCAACGAATCGCTCCGCCATTCCGGTGCCGGCTGCTGTGTGCGCGCGCAAGACGACGCGCCGGGCCTCGCCGTCGTAATCGATGAGCAGTTCAAGGTCTGCGGGAGGCACCGCATCGGCACCCTTGTCGGGCCATTCGATCAACACAACGCATTGCGGCGCCAGATATTCGCGCAGACCCAGATCCTCCATCTCAATCGGATGTCGCAGCCGGTACAAATCCACGTGCACGCAGGTCAACGCACCCGACGTGTATGGTTCAACCAGGGTGTAGGTCGGACTGCGAACGATGCCGGTCACGCCCAGGCGACGCAGGAAGCCGCGGACACAGGTAGTCTTGCCGGCGCCCAGATCGCCCTGCAGATGGATGACGAGGCCGCCGTGTTGCAGCGGAGGTAGGGCATCCGCCAGCGCGCCACCCAGCGCTTGCGTCGCCGTCGCATCGGGCAGCGTCAGTGAACGGCCGGATTCACGCATTCGCGCAACTCCGCGATCACATCCGAGGCGATCATGCCGCGTTGCCCGCGAAGTGCAGCACGATCACCGGCCAGCGCATGGACGAGCACACCCATTCTGGCGGCCAACCCCAGATCGCGGACCTGACCGTGGATGCCGGCGATGACGCCGGTCAACACATCGCCCATTCCCGCGGCGGCCATGCCCGGATTGCCGTGCAGACAAATGCGCACGCCCGCCGCACTTGCCACCAGCGAGCCCGCCCCTTTCAGCACCACGCTGCCGCCGTATCGCTCGCGCAAGGCCGACACGGCGGCGAGCCGGTCGGACTGCACCGCTGCGGTGGGCATTTCCAACAATCGTCCGGCCTCGCCGGGATGGGGTGTGAGCACCCAGTCATCACGTTTTTCCGGATGCGCTGCCAACAGATTCAAGGCATCGGCGTCGACGATCAGCGGCAATCCGCCGGCCATGGCGCAGGACCAGATGCCGCGTGCCCAGGCTGATTGTCCCAGCCCCGGACCTATTGCCACGACATCAGCACGCTGCAGCAAGGGCATCAGATCCGCGGCATCGCCGACTGCGCTGACCATGAGTTCCGGCATGCCGGCCGCGAGTTGCGCCGCATGCTCCGGCGCCGTCGCGACGCTGACGAGTCCCGCACCCACGCGCAACGCAGCTTCACCGCACAGTCGCACAGCACCCGACATGCCCGGTCCGCCACCGACGATGAGCACATGGCCGAAGCGGCCCTTGTTGGCGCCCCGTGCACGCGCGGGCAACGCCGCGCCGATCTCCTCCAGGCGAGATGATTCGACCGCAGGATCGCCGAGATCCTCCGGCCAGCTCTCGAGTGCAAGATCGGCCAATACCAGTTCCCCGCAGTGGTCGGGTCCGTGTCCCAGCCACAGTCCCGACTTGTGCGCAATGAAGGTGACGGTGCAATCCGCTCGAACGCAGACGCCCAACACGGCACCGGAATCCGCCTGCAGTCCGCTCGGGATATCCAATGCCAGCACCGGCTGGCGACTGTCAACAAGCTGCGCCACCGCTTCCGCGAACTCCCCTTCCAACTCGCGGCTCGCACCGATGCCGAGCAACGCATCGACCACCACGTCGGCGTCCGCGGCCAAGGCATCGCGCCAGGGCTGCGTGACCCCGCCGCTCGACTGCCAATCCGCAAACGCGCGGGCGGCATCGCCGTGGAGCGTCGCCGGATCGCTCACTGCGCCGATTCGCGCGCTGAGTCCCGCCGCCGTCGCCAGGCGCGCCAAGACATAGCCATCACCGGCATTGTTGCCGCCGCCGCAAACCACCAGAATTCGTCGCGCCGTCGGCCAGCGACCTCGCAGTTCGGTCAGGGCAGCCGCCGCCGCCCGGTGCATCAGCTCAAACCCTTGGATCTGCAAGGTGGCGATGGCGAAGGCATCGATGGCGCGCACTTGGGCGCTTTTCCAAAGAGCGGAAGGGTTCGGACGCATCAGGTCATTATACTGTCGCGGCGATGCACGACACCCTGCTGCAAAACATAAAGACCTGGGGCGCGGAACTGGGTTTCGCCCGCGTCGGCGTCACGCGCATCGATCTGAGCGCGGACGAAGCCCATTTCGTGGACTGGTTGCGCCAAGGCTTTCACGGCGAAATGCAGTACATGCAACGCCATGGCACCAAGCGCTCGCGCCCCGCCGACCTGGTTCCAGGCACGGTGAGTTGCATCAGCCTGCGCATGGACTACTGGCCTGCAGCGGCTGCGGACGCGGAAGGTATGCTGGCCGATGCCTCGCGCGCGTATGTGTCGCGGTATGCGCTCGGTCGCGACTATCACAAACTGCTGCGTCACCGTCTGCAGCAACTCGCGGTGCGCATCGGCGATGCCGTCGGGCCCTTCGGTCATCGCGTGTTCACGGACAGCGCGCCGGTCTTGGAAAAAGCGCTGGCACGCAATGCCGGTCTGGGGTGGATCGGCAAGCACACCAACCTCATCGACAAGGACATCGGTTCGTATTTCTTTTTGGGTGAGATCTACGTCGATCTGGATCTGCCCGCCGATGAACCCGCGACCGCGCACTGCGGGACTTGCAGCGCCTGCATACCCGCATGCCCGACCGGCGCAATCGTGGCGCCCTATCGCCTGGATGCGCGGCGCTGCATCTCGTATCTGACCATCGAGCTCAAAGGTTCCATTCCGGAAGAATTTCGCCGCGCCATCGGCAATCGCGTGTACGGCTGTGACGATTGCCAACTGGCCTGTCCCTGGAACAAATTTGCACGCCCCACCGCTGAGGGCGATTTTGCGCCCCGCCATGGTCTGGATCAGTCCGCGTTGACGGAGTTGTTTGCCTGGAGTGAAGCGCAGTTTCTGGAACGCACGGCGGGGAGTGCGATCCGCCGGATTGGATATGAGCGCTGGCTGCGCAATATCGCGATCGGATTGGGCAACGCGCCGCCGTCGAAGGCGTTAGATGCGGCGCTCAGCGCACGCGCAGATCACCGTTCAGCTTTGGTGCGCGAACACGTGGGCTGGGCGCAAGCGGAGCAGGAACTCAAACGTTCGACAACAAACTCCGGCCCGCCGGGTTGAAGAAGTGCCGGCCGCGGCGTGCCTTGAGAATTTCCGCCAGCAGCACCTGATAATCCTCATCATTGTTGACCGGGTCGATCGCTGCTGAATTGACGATCAAGAGTGGCGCAGCGTCGTAGCTGTGGAAGAAGCGTGCATACGCCTGCATCAACTTTTCAAGGTAGCCGCGTTCCAGATATTGTTCGTAGCGGATGCCGCGCTTGGCAATGCGGTCCATGAGAACGTCGAGCGGCGCCTGCAGATACACCACCAGATCCGGCTTCGGCGCATCCACGACGACCCGGCCGTAGACTTTTTCGTACAGGCCATATTCGGCATCGTCCAAGGTGACGCGCGCGAAGAGCTGGTCCTTGTCGAGCAGATAATCCGCAACGCGCACGCTGCCAAACAAATCTTCCTGGCGCACGTCTTCCAACTGACGCGCTCGCTGGAACAGAAAGAACAACTGCGCCTGAAACGCAGCCGCGCGTGGATTCTTGTAGAACCGCTCCAAGAAAGGGTTCTGGTCGGCCTGCTCGAGTATGAGCTGCGCGGACAGCGAGTCGCCAAGGCGTCGCGCAAGACTGGTCTTGCCGACGCCGATAGGGCCTTCGATGACGATGAAGCGGTGGGGGTTGGCGCTGGGCACGGTGTTATTCGCTGCTCTTTATAAGGTCGATCCCTGCGCCACCGGCCCGTGCCTTGAGTACGGACACTCGTCCGTGAGCCGGAATCTCCAGGCTCGGTGCAATATCGTTCAAAGGATACAACACGAAATTACGCGTCGATACTCCCGGGTGCGGAACCTGCAATCCGGGCTCGTCGATGGGCGGCCCCGGCATCCAGATCAGGTCCAGATCGATGATGCGCGGGCCCCAGCGCTCGCCACGATCGCGACCCATGCGGCGCTCGATATCCAGCAAGGCCTGCAGCAAGGCGCGCGCATCCAATTGAGTCAGTACACCCGCCACGGCGTTGACGAAATCGGGTTGATCCTGCGGGCCCATGGGGTGAGTTTTGTAGAGCCGCGACACCAGAAGCAACTGGGTCGATTGCAGTCGACCGATTTCCTCCAGCGCGGCATGCACCTGCCGTTGCGGATGGTCTAAATTGCTGCCGATAGCGACATAGGCCGGTCGCCAGAGCGCAGAACTCATTCGATGGGTGTCGCCGCGCCGCCCCGACGCCGTCGTCGGCGCCGCCGTGGCGCCGGCGTGTCGGCGCGCGATCCGGCATCACCCACGGCCTCGCCCGGACGCGCCTGTACCAGCATGAGGCGTTCCTCATGCGGCAGGGTTTGCACATGCGTCCACCACTGCGCCAATTCCGGATCCGCGGCGCCAACTTGTGCGCGGAGCAATAGAAAGTCGTAGGCGGCGCGGAATCGCGGGTGCTGTAGAATCGCCAGCGATTTGGCGCCGGTGCGCCGATTGAAACGGGGCTGCAACATGAGCAGTTCCCGCATCGGAATGCCGAAGCGACGCGGAATGGAAATGCGCGCCTGCTGACGCTTGAGCACCGTATCGCAGGCATCGAGCAACACGCTCGTGTCCGGCGACGCGCCCGCCTGCCGCTCGTTCATTTCGCGCAGCACGGCCGCCCACAACAGAATCGCGAATAGGAAAGTCGGCGTTACCGGCTTGTCCTCGCGAATGCGCTCATCGGTGTTTTCAAGTCCGCGACTCAACATCTCTTCCGCATAGGCGTAGGGCTCGAGCGCGAACGCTGCCGCCGTTGCCGGAAACAGATGCTCGAACAATCCGTAGTGTTTGAGCAGGCGATACGACTCCGCCCCGAAGCCGGACAAAAACAGTTTCAAGGTTTCGTCGAACAAACGCGCTGCCGGCACGCCATCCAGCAGATGCGCAAGACGCTTGATGGGTTCCTCGGTGGAGGCTTCGATCGTGAAATTCAATTTGGCCGCGAACCTTACTGCGCGCAGCATGCGCACCGGATCCTCGCGATAGCGATCCTCGGGATCGCCGATGAGCTTCATGCGCCGCGCGTGCACATCGGCCACACCACCGACGTAATCCCAAACGGAGAAGTCTTCGATGTTGTAGTACAGACCATTGGCGGCGAAATCGCGACGCCACACGTCTTCGTCGACGGTGCCGTACATGTTGTCGCGCAAAATGCGACCGCGGTCATTCACCGCGCGATGTTCGTTGTCCGGCGGCGAATCGGCGGGAGCGTCCTCGCTCTCCTCCTCGGAATCCTCGCGCTCAGGAGCCGCGGCGGCGCGGAAGGTCGCCACCTCGATGATCTCCTGCCCGAAATGCACATGCGCCAGGCGGAAGCGGCGGCCGATCAGACGGCAATTGCGAAACAGATGTCGCACGTCTTCCGGCAAAGCATCGGTGGCGACGTCGAAATCTTTCGGTGTCAGACCGAGAAGCAGGTCGCGTACGGCCCCGCCGACGAGGAAGCCCTGGAAGCCGGCTTCTTTGAGGCGATACAGCACCTTTAACGCATTCGGAGAGATATGCGCGCGCGAGATCGTATGCTCGGTCCGGGGAATTATGAGAGGCGCGCCGTGCGCGACAGGGTCGTTCAAAAAGCTTGGGTTCCGCTGGGTTTTCGAAAAATTGGTCCGTATACTACCAGCCCTTCGCAAGACCCGCTGAAGCACCCGCTCCCTTCGTCTAGTGGCCTAGGACATTGCCCTCTCAAGGCAAGTACACGAGTTCGAATCTCGTAGGGAGCGCCAATTAAAACAAGCAGTTAGATAGAAATCAGTGGTGAGAAAACGTAGTCGTCTAACTTTTGTCTAAGTCCTGGAGAGGCCGATTGGCGGGTCTAATCGAAGAACTAAACTGGTAAACGGCAACCCTGACGGCAGCAGCGGATCGATGTGAGAGCGAGGCGGCAAAAGAGGCAGCCTTTGGCGAAAAATTGCTTTTTAGGGCGGAAGGCCCAGGGGGCGCCGGCGCGTGACGCTTTTAATCTCCAGCCGCCCTTCCTGCTCCGATGATCGGCGACACCCAGCCTATTTGCCAATACTCAAACCAATGGCCGGTTCGGAGCAGAGAATCGGGCAGCTCGCGGCCAACTGCAGTCGCCCGAGTAAGAGGATTGCAAGCCCTTAAGCGGTCATCGAGCGGAAAGTAAATGCGGTGTGATTGCTCCGCCTTCGTAGATATCGCGAGACGAGGAGTGGTGACTCCGCGCTGGCTTACCGCCCGACCAGTAATTCGACTACAATCAATCGCCCCCCAATTATCACGAACGCGAGCCGCCCGTGACACCGACACACCAACCTGAGGGCCTGACCGTCGCTCCGGAGTACGATCAGCCCGTGCGTTACATAGAACGCACGCGGAGTTGGTACCAGGCACTGGGTTACCCCAATGTGTACCAGTGGGCGCACTACCTGGAGGTGCCGTTCGCGCCGCCGAGGAAACTGCTCGCTGAAAGCTGTGTTACGTTCGTCACGACTGCTGCTCGCTATCAGTCGGACAAGGGGCGACAGGGACCCGGCGCGCCTTACAACGCCGCGGCAAAGTTCTACACGGTTTACAGCGGCGATACGGCGCTTGAACATGACCTGCGGATCTCGCATGTCGCCATTGATCGCGTGCACACGAGTATGGAGGATAGCCGCTGCTGGTTTCCGCTCGAGGCGCTGCGCACCGCTGTCGCCACTGGGCGAATTGGCGCGCTTGCAAGGCGATTCCATGGTGCACCGACCAATCGAAGCCAGCGTCAGACGCTGGAGGTGGACTGTCCAGAGATACTGCAACGCTGCAGAGACGACGGTGTTGAGGCGGCGATCCTGCTGCCGAATTGCCCCGTGTGTCACCAAACCCTAAGCCTCGTTGCCCGTCAGCTGGAGTGCCAAGGGATCTCTACGGCTATCATGGGGTGTGCGAAGGATATACCCGAATACTGCGGCGTGCCGCGCTATCTCTTCAGCGATTTTCCGTTGGGGAACCCTGCAGGCCGACCGCAAGATCCGCAATCGCAAGCGACGACACTGGAATGGGCGTTGCGCCTGCTTGAGTCGGCGCCGGGGCCGCGCACGACGCTGCAGTCGCCATTACGTTGGAGCGAGTCGGCAGCGTGGAAACTCGACTATTGCAACGCAGAGAGGCTGACGGCGGACGAGATCCGGCGACGCCGTGAGGAGTGGAACCAGGCCCGTACCGAGGCTCACGCGGTTCGGCAGATGGGCTTGGATCTCTAAGGAGGAGGGCGTGCAATCGATAGCAGGGAGCGCTTCCGACAATGCAGTTCGCACCGCCGCGTGGCGCGTCATCCCGTTGCTCGCGGTCGGCTACATCGTCAGCTACATCGACCGGGCGAACGTCGGGTTCGCTGCGCTGACAATGAACCGCGACCTCGGACTCAGCGCGACGCAGTTTGGACTTGCAGCAGGCACGTTCTATTTCGGATACGTCCTTTTCGAGGTGCCGAGCAACCTCGCGTTGCGGCGGTTCGGAGCGCGCCGCTGGCTGGCACGCATCATGATAAGCTGGGGCGTCGCCGCGGCGGCGACTAGTCTCGCGGTGGGACCCGTCAGTTTTTCTGCCTGTCGTTTCCTTACGGGTGTCTGCGAGGCCGGCTTCTACCCTGGCGTGATGTTCTACCTGTCGACATGGTTTCCGATCGACGTGCGAGCCCGCGTCTTTGCCTGGTTCAACGTCGCCAATCCGATGTCGTCCGTCATTAGCGGCCCTTTGTCCGCAGCGCTACTCAAAATGAACGGGGTCGGTGGTCTCGCCGGCTGGCGCTGGCTTCTACTGTGCGAGGGACTCCCGGCCTGCGCGCTCGGCCTGTACACGTTGCATGCGCTGCCTGACCGACCGCGCGAGGCACGTTGGCTGACGCACGAGCAAAAGGACGCGCTAGAGAGGCGGCTCTCCGAGGAAAGCCCTCCCGGAGCGTCGCATAACGTGTGGGCGGCCTTACGGGATCCGCGCGTGCTCATCCTGACGTTCTCGTACTTTTGCCTGATCGTCGGCGTACTGGGGGTCACGCTGTGGTTGCCGCAGATGCTGAAACAGCGCGGCCTTTCAACGACTGCAATCGGATTCACATCCGCGTTTCCGTACCTGGTGGCAAGCATTGGGATGATCGCCTGGTCCTTTCACATCGATCGCTCGCGGGCATACCTCGGCAACTATGTCACTGGCTGCGCGGTAGCAGCCGGCGGATTTGCGCTGTCGGTGTCTGTGGACTCATTGCCGATCATGATCGCGGGCATTTCCCTCGCCTTGGTGGGCATGAACTCATGCAGGCCGGCGATCTTCAGCTTGCTTCCCAGGTTTCTTCAAGGCGCTGCCGCAGCGGCCGGGATGGCATTTGTAAATTCCGTCGGCAATCTCGGCGGTTTCTTCGGCCCGTACATGATTGGGTGGTTAAAGGACACTACAGGATCCTTCACGGCCGGTTTGTACGGACTCGCAGGCATGCTGACTCTCGCGGCGCTCTCGGCGCCGCTGATCAAGCTTGTCAGGCGCGAGCCACTCTCAGCGGGTCGCACATAACTCCGCGCGCAATCGCATCTGCACTACCCATCACCGGTGGTCTTACGCCCAGATCGTCAGCCTCGAAGCGGACATTTGTGAGCGGCAGAAACGGTTAAGGGTTGTCCGACACCTGCCGGTGTGCGCTGAGCTGTCCAAGCCCGATGAGGCGTGGGGGCAGGTGTTGGACAAGCCTCCAGGGAGGAAACCGCGGGGACGTGCTGATGCGGATCAGCAGGGGCGCGGCGCTATGGGGATTTGAGCGCCGGCAGAAGCCAGTGATGCGAAGATTGCGGCAGTGCGTGATCAGTCTTGCATCGGTGCAGGCCAAGCACGCGGCGGCACTGAACGTTCAAGAGATGATTGGTTTGGCAAGAACCGAGCGTTTTGCAGAACGAGACCACGGGAGTTCGCAACGGCAACGTTGAGTAGAATGCCGCCGTGCAAGTTCTGTTGATTGACGCGATGCCGGTCATGGTGCGGCCGATGATGCCGGCGGTCCGCGGATGTGCTGAGCGCGTGCGAAAGTCTCGATGACCAGCATCGGGGCGCCGCAGTGCCGGCACACGAAGGTGGACCGGATGCTGTGAGCGGTGCCCTCATGGCAGGGTTGCGCGGCCGGCAACGGTGCCGGCTGATGCAGAAGCTGTCGAACCGCCGGGATATCGCGGTTGCGGTTGGCGTTGGCAAGTAAGCCGTAGTGTCTGATGCGATGAAAGCCGGAGGGCAACACATGCAGCAGGAAGCGGCGCATGAACTCCTCGGTCTGCAGCGTCATGGTTTTATGGCGCGTGCCGCCGTGTTCGCGGTAGTCCTTCCAGCGGAAGGTGACGCCGCGATCATCATGGGCGATGAGTCGGGAGTTGGAGATGGCAACGCGGTGCGTGTAGCGCGACAAGTACGCCAGCACCGCTTCGGGTCCTGCGAAGGGACGCTTGGCATAGACAACCCACTCGCACTGACGCAACGGCGCGAGCCAGTCGGCAAATACTTCCGCATCGCTAAGATCGATGTGCTCACCGAAGAACTTGAGTTGCCCCTCACGGTGCAGGCGCTGCAGCTCTTCGCAGAAGCGACGCCGGAACAGGCGCGACAGCACCCGCACCGAGAGGAAGAACCCCGGCTTGCACGGCACCCAGCGATCGGCATCGGGAGCCAAGCCGCCGCCGGGCACGATGCCGTGGATATGCGGATGATGCGTCAGCGCCGAGCCCCAGGTGTGCAGCACGAGGGTCGTGCCGATCCGTGCGCCGAGGTGCTTCGGATCGGCGGCGATCGTGCGCAGGGTCTCGGCGGCGATGTCGAACAGCAAACCATAAATAATCTCCTTGTTGGTGTAAGCGATGGCGCTGATGGGCGCGGGGAGTGTGAACACGACGTGGTAGTACGGCACCGGCAGAAGATCTGCCTGACGCGCTTCGAGCCAGCGCTGGGCGGCGCTGGACTGGCACTTCGGACAATGCCGGTTGCGACAGGAGTTGTAGGCGATCTGCGCTTGCGCGCACGATGAACAGCGCAGCGCATGGCCGCCCAGCGCCACGCTGCGGCACTGCTCGATGGCCGACATGACCTTCAGCTGGCCGAGGCTCAGGTGCCCCCGCTGATGCTGGCGCAAGGTCGGCCCGTGGGCGCGGAAGATATCCGCGACCTCCAGGGCACTGCGTGGCACGAGCCGGTGCTACGTCGGTCGGGAACTCTCCAAGGGGCTTAAGACTTTGCGCAAAGTCTCCGTGGCGACATGGGTATAGAGCGCCGTGGTCTCCAATTTTTTATGGCCGAGCAGCACCTGGATGGTGCGGATATTTTCGCCCTGTTCGAGAAGATGGGTGGCGAACGCGTGACGCAGCGAATGCATCGAGACGCGCTTGTCGATGCGCGCGGCGACGGCGGCTTCATGCACAGCGCGGTTCAGCTGCCGTGTACTCATGGAATCCACCGGATCGAGGCCAGGGAATAAATAGCCGCCTGGCAGCACCTTGCCCTGAGCCCTGGCGAAGCGCCACCAAGTGCGCAGCCGTTCGAGGAGAAGCGGGGGCAGCAGTGCGTATCGATCCTTTTGCCCCTTGCCCTGCTCGACGCGCAGGAGCATGCGCTGACTGTCAATGTCACCGACCTTCAAGGCAGTGACTTCGCTGACGCGCAGTCCTGCCCCATACGCGACTGACAACGCGGTTTGATGCTTGAGATTCTTCGCCGCATCGAGCAGGCGGCTGACTTCCTCGCGACTCAAGATAATCGGCAGCGTGCGCGACATGCGCACGGGGTGCATCCTGGCCATCAACTCCGGCTGCCCAAGGGTGGCATCGAATAAGAACTTCAGCCCCGTGATCGTGGCGTTCAGTGAGATCGCAGAGATCCCCTGATCGACGCAGTGCAGTTGGTAACGGCGCAGATCCTCGGCCGTGGCGGTGTCAGGTGAGCGGCCTAGAAATCGGGTGAAGTGAAGGACTGAGCGAATATAGGCGTCCCGCGTCTTGGGCGCGAGCTGGCGCATACGCATCTCCTCGATCATGCGTTGACGTAGCGGTGAAACCTTGCGGGGTGACTCGTTCATGGCTCTGCTCCGGTTGCAAACGAGGCGAAAGTGCCTCACCTTGCAACTTACAAAACAGAGCCTCAAACATCAGCTGTCATCTGGCCCCAATCGGAGCTACCCCTACCGCGCGAGCGGTTTAGTCCACGGGTCAAGAGCCCCCTCCGGTAGCGGCCTCTGACCGTGTCCCAATTACCCGGTTGTCCGTCCCTCCGGCTAAGTGATTCCGTGCGACGCCGGTGGCTCATCGCAGGCGGTCGTCCATTACAATCGTGGCTGCGATATTCGGGCATTCACTGCCGCTGGTCGAGTGCCCGCGGGGACATACTCATCGGAAAGCCAGAATGGAGGGTTTATGGCCAGAGGACGAATCGCATTTTACCTGATCGCTCTTGTGACGTTATCCGGCTGCAGTTCGATGTTGGTCAAGGATGCAAGTACTGAGGAGGACTCAAAAGCAAAGCAATTCGCACCGGATAGCGCGAATGCGATCGTCTATTTTTTCCGAGATGATGCATTCCTCGGTGGGGACATGATCAGTAATGTCTTCGTCGGAGATAAGTCTGTCGCCGAGGGCGCGCGTAACCGGTCAATGTTTTGTCCGCACCACCGGGGCATTACAGTTTTACGGTCTTGTCGAACGATGTCGGCGCCTTGCCTGGCCTTTTACACAACGTAAAAAAGCCCGCGTTAGAGGTTACGTTGGAGGGTGGGGCCATCTATTTCGTTCACGTGAAATGGGAGGGATATAGGGGGTTCTTCCTTCATTCCACGACCAAGGATATAGCAGAGCCCATCATCATTAAGGGAAAGCTAATATCCAAACGGCAGTTGTAACGTCAGATACCCTGAGGCGGACGCTGGAATCTGGCAGCTTTGGGTCAGGGTTGCCGGTTCGTGGCGACCCGCCAATTCAACAGTGTTAAATCGTCACGATCTCGGTCAATGCCTCCCGTGCGTCTTTTTGTTCCAACAATCAGACCTCTGACCAGCTGGCTCTCTGGTCATCGACGAACGTCAAATGTCGGCTCGATCCGGAATTGGAGTTTCACAGGATTTTCACAGCCGTGGAGGGGATATCGTCTAACTCTTTGATTTTTGGTGGGCGGTACAGGGATTGAACCTGTGACCCCTGCCGTGTGAAAGCAGTGCTCTACCGCTGAGCTAACCGCCCGCCGTCGGGGCGTGAATGCTAACACTCGAATTGTGGAAGCGATAGCATCTCTAATGGCATCGGTTACCGTCCGCAAAAATCTTGCTGAGACGCCCGCATAAGATTCATATAGTCAATAAGATAAGGTGGAAACCTTGCGTCAATTATCCAGATGGTTCGTAGTGTTGGTGATGGCATTTTCGGCTCCACTGGTAGGCGCCGCGAACACGGCGGCAGTTGCTGTGGATCTCAAGGCGATCGAGCGCGAATTCGCAGCCTTTCTCGATGCGCACAGCGCCACCGAGACTATTAATTCGGGTTTGATGACCAAGGTCGATGGATACGATCGCGCGTACTGGGCACGTGAACGCACTTTGAAAATTAAATATTTAACTCAATATTTCAAAGAGTTAAGAGATAAACACGATAATTCACTTGAATCACGCGCCATCACCTCGATGCGCGACACCTTCGAAGAACTTACCTCTGCCGGCAGCGATTCCTCCGCGCCCTCCGCCACCTGCGCTGATGCTCGCTCGAAAGTTCAGGACGCGCCTGCATTGCATGCCTCGTTGTACGCCTGCTTCGATTCGCTGGGGAATCAAATGCAGTTCGAAGGGCAACGCCTGACCCGGGTCGCGGCTCTGCAATTGCTGCAGGAAATTCCTAAAGCCGAGCGTCGCAAAGCATTGTTCATGGCCGCGCAACCTTTGTGGCTGGCCATCAACGCGAACAACGAAATCGACAGTCCCTATCGCCGCTTGATCGCGACGGCGACGCCGGACTTTGCGCACGGGCAATCGCCGATCCACACGGCCGCGGCAACATTTGGTATCGGGGTGCCGGACGCGGAACGCTGGCTGGTCGAGGTGCTCGAGTCCTGGCGCGCTGTAAATGCCGCTACATCGGGTGCAACGGCCGAGGCCATCGAGCCCTGGGACTACCGCTACCAGTATTCCCTCGCCAGCCGTACGCTGGCGGCCGTCATCGGACGCGATGCACTGTTGCCATTGCAGCAGCGGTTTTACAAAGACCTCGGCGCGGACCCGCAAGCCATGGGCGTGGTGTTTGATCTCGATCCGCGACCGGGCAAAGCGCCGCTGGCCTATGCGGATACGATTCGCATCGGCCGCAGCATCAAGGGGCGATGGCGGCCCGCCATCGTGCGCGTGTCGGCCAATGACGATCGCGGTGGGCTGGGCATTCTCAACGAGTTGGTGCACGAGACCGGACATGCGGTGCACTTCATGGCGATCCGCGCGCGGCCGGCATTCTTTTGGCCGGACATCACCTTTTGCGAAGCCTTCGCGGATGTCACCTCCTGGTCCGTGTACACGCCGGAATGGCAGCAGCGCTATCTCAGGACGTCGCTGCCGCGAGCGGAAAATCTGCGCGAACAGTACGCCGGGGTCATGCTGGATGTGGCCTGGAGCCTGTTCGAGTTGCGAATGTTGCGGGCACCTGCGACGGATCCGAATTTGCTGTGGACCGAGATCACGCATCGCTATCTTGGCATCGTGCCGCATCCGGAACTATCCTGGTGGGCGATGCGCTCGCAACTGGTGACCGATCCGGGCTACATGATCAACTATGGCCTCGGCGCGCTGATCACGGCGGAAGTCCGCGCCACGACGGCCACCGCCATCGGACCGATCGACGCTGGCAATGCGCGCTGGTATGCGTGGATCTCGGACAATCTGCTGCGTTTCGGCGGCGATCCCGATATCACCGAACTGTTGCGCCGTTTTCTCGGGCACGCAGTAACGCCGGCGGCGCTGACGGCCGACATCGCCTCGATCGGCGCTACACCCGCGTCTCACTGACCGACGTCCGCTTTGCGCCGGCGTCTTGCGCCAGTGGTGCTAAAATCCGCCACCTTTAATTTTCATGGCCCTTCCTTCATGACCGTTCGCACTCGTTTCGCTCCCAGTCCCACCGGCTTTCTGCATATCGGCGGTGTACGCACTGCGCTGTTTTGTTGGGCTTACGCGCGCCGCTTCGGCGGCACCTTCGTGCTGCGCATCGAGGACACTGATCGGGAGCGTTCCACGGACGAGGCGATCCAACAGATTCTGGATGGCATGCAATGGGTGGGTCTGGATCACGACGAGGGCCCGTTCTACCAGACCAAGCGCTTCGATCGCTACAAGGAAGTCATCGAAGGCATGGTGGGGCAGGGCACGGCGTATCGCTGCTATTGCAGCAAGGATGAACTCGAGCAGATGCGCGCTGCGCAGACTGCGCGCGGCGAAAAGCCACGCTACGACGGGCGCTGCCGCAACCGCACGAATCAGCCTGCCGGCGCACCATTCGTGGTTCGTTTCAAGAATCCGCTGGATGGCGAGGTGGTCGTGAACGATGTCGTGCACGGCCCGGTGGTGTTTCGCAACGCCGAATTGGACGATCTGATCATTGCGCGCACCGACGCGACGCCGACTTACAATTTCTGCGTCGTGGTCGATGACATGGACATGAAGATCACGCATGTGATTCGAGGCGACGATCATCTGAACAACACGCCACGGCAGATGAATATGCTGATCGCCCTGCAGTCGCCGCCGCCGGTGTACGCGCACTTGCCGATGATTCTCGGCTCCGACGGCGCCAAACTGTCGAAGCGGCACGGCGCCGTCAGTGTCTTGCAGTATCGCGACGAAGGGTTCCTGCCCGAGGCTTTGCTCAATTACCTGGTGCGACTGGGCTGGTCGCATGGCGATCAGGAGATTTTTTCGATGCAGCAGATCGTGGCTCTGTTCGACATCATCGATGTCAACAAGTCGGCATCGGCGTTCAATGGCGAAAAGCTTGCGTGGCTGAATCAACAGCACATCATGCACGCGCTGCCGGCGCATCTGATCGCGCCGTTGCGATGGCAGCTTGCTCAATTGGGAATAGCCGCAAATTCGGACGAGCAGCTGGAGCATATCGTGGTCGCGCAGCGCGAGCGCGCCAAGACGCTCAAGGAGATGGCGGCAAACAGCGTGTTCTTTTTCAAGGCGCCGGAGTCCTACGACGAAAAAGCGGTGCGCAAGCATGTGAACGCTGAGATTGTGGTCTTGCTGCGTTCGCTGTCCAATAAGCTCAAGCAGTTGACGCCGTGGACGGCTGCGTTGATTCACGAAACCATCGATGCATTCGCGACTCAGAGCGGACAATCGTTGGGAAAACTGGCGCAGCCGATCCGTCTTGCGGTCACTGGCGGCACGGTGTCGCCGCCGATCGATGCGACGCTTGCCATTTTGGGTGCTGCTGAATCCACGCTGCGCATCGAGGCGGCCTGTGACCGCTGGCACATCTGATCTGAGCAGCCCCCGGAATTGGGTCTCATTCCTTGCACACCGTAAATGGACGCGAATCATCGAAAACTGACTTGACGCTGAACTACGTCGAATCCTGCTGCCAGGCATCACAATTCGCGCCTTTCAACTTGTGAACAACCAGGCAATTGCCCACACTGCGCAGTCACTGAAACCTGCGTGATCGGGTGATTTCGCACCCATGTTTGGGTGTGACGATAAATCCTTGGGTGATATTGCGGAGAGCTTGATGAGAAGAACCAGTTTCGGTGTGTTGATGATCGCGCTGGCCTCGCTGGTGCTGGAACTGATGCTGACGCGGGTGTTCGACGTCATCCTGATTCCGAACATGTCGTATTTCGTCGTGACGATGGCGGTGTTCGCCTTCGGACTCGCCGGCATCTACGCGGCACTGCGACCGTTGCCGCCTGATCGCGACATTCATTCTCTGATCGCCTGGGCCTGCGTTGCGTTTGCACTGTCCACCGCGCTCTTGATCCCCGTGATCGATGTCCTGCCGCTCGATTTTCGGATGATCAAGCAGCGTCCGTTGGTGACGATCGGTTCATTTTCCATCCTGTACGTTGCGCTGATACTGCCGTTCTTTCTCGCCGGCTATGTTTTGATTGCCGTGTTTTCGAAATACGCGTCGCAGATCCAACGACTGTATTTCTGGGATTTGGCGGGGGCAGGGCTCGGCAGTGTGCTGGTGGTGCCGTTCATCGCAACAATCGGGCCCGGTGGTTTGATGCTCGGTGCGGCAGGTCTTGCCTTGTTCGCCGCGGCCATTTTCTTTCAATCCACGACGAAGACCCTGATTGCCGTCGCAATCGGCGCCGTGGTCATCGGCTATCCGTTTATCAAATCCCCCGACTACGTGGACTTTTCGCTGCACATGGAAAAGCGCGGCGTCAAAGAGGCGCTTGCGGCGGGGAAGGGCGAGTTCACGCGCTGGGATCCTGTGTCCAAGATCAATGTCATCGATCAGACGTTCAGTCCGGAAGATGCAACGCCCTGGCACAAAGCAGGCGACCGCAAGGCCATACAGTACGACGGCGGCAATCAGACCAGTTATTTCTACCGGTTTGACGGCAACATCCCCGGGCTGCGAACGCAGCTCGATCACGACCTGTCGCGGGTCGGCGAGCAATTCTGGCAAATCAGTGTCTTGGCCGCCGACTATTTGAAGCGGGATACGAATCAAACCGTGTTGATTCTGGGCAGTGCGGGCGGTCAGGAGACGAAGGGTGCGCTGGTTTACGGCGCCAGTCATGTTGACGCGGTCGAACTCGTTGGAAGCGTCGTCGAGCTTGGTAAAGGGCGCTATGCGCCGTATATCGGCAACTTCCTCAATGACCCGCGAGTCAGCGTTCAGCAGGGCGAGGGTAGAAGTTTCGTACGCCACAGCAACAAGCTGTACGACATCATTCAAATCTATAGCAATCACACCAGCTCAAGTGCGGCGCAGGGAACCGGCGCCATGGAGCCGGTGTATCTGCAGACTGCGGAAGCCTACGAGGAATATTTCTCGCATCTGAAGCCGGATGGCATTTTGCAGATCAATCATATGGCGTATCCGCGCATGGTCACGACAGCGGCACTCGCGTGGAAGAGGATGGGCCGGACGGATTTCGCCCGGCATGTCGCCGTGTTCACCTCGCCCTCGCAATTGCCTCTGCCGGCGCTGATGATAAAAATGCAACCGTGGACGGCCAACGAAATAGACGCAGTGCAGAAGTTTTTGTCGCCGCCTTCGATTCTGCCGGACGATCAATTTCGCTTGACTGAAAATCCCCTCGATCCGTCCAAGAGTTTCCTGTCCAAGGATTTCTATTCGGGTGATTTCCCCCCATCACTCGCCGACCGGCTGCCGTACGACGTAACGCCTCGAACCGACAATCATCCGTATTTTCGATTCATGCGAAAGCATTTCGCATTCATAGTGCCCGATGCCAAGAACTTCGTTGATCCCGGAACCGCCGAATTCCTCAACAGGTCGCTGTACACGGGCGTTCCCATGGACGTGTTGCATCTCATCATGACCGGTGGCGCGTCGGTGATTTTCATCTTGCTGTTCGTTCTGGTGCCGTTGCGATTTTCCTCGGTGGGCCGACAGGAAGGCGCCGCCGCTGTGCCGTTGCTGGTTTATTTCTCCTGTCTGGGCGCTGGATTCATCACGCTGGAACTGGTCTTCATTCAGAAGTTCATGCATTTGATCGGCAGCCCGCTGTACACGTATTCGACGGTTATTTTCACGATGCTGTTATCCGCGGGTATCGGCAGCACCGCCTCGGAGAAGTTAGGCATCAGCAGTGAGCGCCGATGGCTGGTGCCGTTCGTCGGCATCGTTGCGGCAGGCATCGCCATTGTCGCGTTGTATCCGTTGGCGGCGCATGCGGCGCTGTCGTACGACACGTGGGCGCGTGTGTTGGTCGCTGGATTGATGATCTTCCCATTGGGCTTTTTCCTCGGCATGCCTTTCCCCATCGGCGTGCTCGCCATTTCGAAGCGCCCGGCGGGAGCCATCGCCTGGGCGTGGGGAATGAACGGTTTGTTCACCGTCGCGGGCGGACTGTTCAGCGTGTTGGTCAGCATCTATTTCGGATTCAATGCGGCGATCGCGTTTGCGCTGACCTTGTACGTCATCGCATGCGCGATTTTCCCCAAAATGCGCGGCGCAAATTCCGCCTTTGTCGCGGCGTGATCTTACTTTTGTGAACTGCCGCACAGTGCTGCGATAACCACCGGCTGTCGTTGAGATGAGACAATTGAAAACCTGATCTGACTACTGTTTACTCGCATTGTGTTAAGGGCAAACCCGTCGAAAGGCGGGGACGCAAAGCCTCCGGTCTAAGGGCTCTTCGAAGAGCTTTTAGATAGCGGGGTTGCCGGCAAAACGCTCTCTTAGGGGGAGTGCTGTCGTCATCCTCACTTGCATCGGAACTTTGCACATCGTTTCCGACGGCAGTGAGGGCGAGACATGATGACACGGTATTTTCTCGGGCTTGTGCTTGTGGCGGCCCTGTCCGCTTGCAAGACCGATGACATGACCTCTGACGTCTCCGTGCCGACGACTCCGGACCAAGTGGTCTCCAATTCCTCGCCGGTCATTTTCGGCAGCCCGGCATCCAGCACACGCGTAGGCGGTGTGTATTTGTTCCAGCCGGCGGTCAATGATCCCAACGGCGACAGCCTGTCCTTCGCCGTCGTGAACAAGCCCGCCTGGGCCAACTTCAATATCTCCACGGGTGCACTGAGCGGTACGCCTCAAGTTGGTCAGATCGGCAACTACTTCGGCATCAGCATCAGTGTGACGGACGGACATGTGAGCGCAGCGCTGCCGTCCTTTGCAATCGTGGTCACCGCCGCCACGGAAAGTCCGACCATTGCAGGATCACCGTCCAAATCCGTGCTGGTCGGCAATGCGTACAGTTTTACGCCCGTCGCTTCCGATCCTAACGGCCAGGCGCTGACATTCAGCGTTGAGAACCTGCCATCGTGGGCGGCGTTCGACGAGGCCAGCGGCCAATTGTCGGGCACACCGGATAGTGGCGACGTGGGTACATTCGCCGACGTTCGCATCAGCGTCAGCAACGGAACGGCGTCCGAGTCGCTACCCGCCTTTACGATTGCGGTGAACCAGAGTGCGAATGGCACCGCCACGCTGTCGTGGATGCCGCCGGCGCAAAACACCGACGGATCGCCGTTGACGAATTTGGCCGGTTACCATGTGTACTACGGCACCAGCGCCTCGTCGTTGACCAAATCGATCAGAATCAGCAACTCCAGTGTTTCGACCTACGTGGTGACCAATCTGACGCCGGCAACCTGGTATTTCTCCGTGAAGGCGTTCACCAGCGCAAACGTGGAGAGCGATTTTTCGGCGAAGGTCAGCAAGTCGATCATGTAACTGAACGTGTGCGTGTCTGCTCTGGTCGACATTGCGTTTTGCGTTAATACTCAACAGCTTGTGTCCGAATCGCCGCTCGGACGCAAATTGCACGTCGCCATGCGGCGACGTCTGACGCCGTTTTGCGCCTCAGTACTACTCACCAATAGGCATTAACTGATTGATTTCGGCCGCATCTTACGATGTGGCCCGTAGCTTGCTTAACAGTCTGTCGTTCAATTTCAACGACGGATGCACGATGACTTCAGTTCCTGGTTTCTTCAAGGTGATGTCAGTCACCTTTGCTATTTCTGTTCTGGTCGGTTGCGGCGGCACTGCCGACATCACCGGCACTTCGCAATCAGCTGCGACAGCAACGCAGGATCCCGATGCACCGGCAGCCGCCTTGTCACCGGGAAACACGACTCCGTCGGTCGGCCGTGGCGGTGCCGTGCCAGGACCACAGATCGATGGGCAGCCGTTGACGTCGGTGCGAATCGGGGAGACCTATGAATTTCAGCCCTCGGCCAGTGATCCCAATGGCGAGGCGCTGCACTTCGATGTGACCAACCTGCCGTCGTGGGCGGATTTCGATGCAAGTACGGGCAGGCTCAGCGGCACGCCGTCCGACGGCGATGTTGGCACGTTTCCCGGTATCGTCGTCAGCGTCGCCAATTCGACCCGCAGCAGTTCGCTGGCGCCGTTCACACTCACCGTCACCCAGATTGCCACGGGAACCGCCACGGTATCCTGGCTGCCGCCATTGAAGAATACCGACGGTTCGACGCTGCTGGATCTGCATGGCTTTCAGATTCACTTCGGACGCTCGGCGGCGTCGTTGAATCAGGTCGTGAAGATTTCCAATGCCTCGATCAGCCGGCATGTCATCGATAATCTATCGTCGGGTGCCTGGTATTTCGCGGTGTCTGCGTTCAACAGCCGCGGTAGTCAGAGCGCACTGTCAGGCGTGCGCTCCAAAGTCGTCGATTGAGGGCGCAGCTGGCGGCGCGCTGCCAGCAGCCGTGGCTTGAGGCGAAAGAAGTAGCTGTCAAAAGCCCAAGCACGTGTCGTCGATGCGAGCCAGACAATGCGCTGGGTGTCATGCATGGTGTCGGTCCAGCGCCGCTTGTTGGACAGCGCCGCGCCCAGGAAGTCGAAGGTCTTGAATCGGCCCTCGCTCAGCAGCGACTGCATTTCCATCGACTCCAGCAGCGTGCCGGGCGAGCAATGATCAAAGTCCGCATCGTGCGCGATCTGCGTCGAGTAGTAGGTCGTGCCGTCGATGAAGGCCAGAGTGGCTGCCACCGGCCGATCGCCGGCGTAGAGGCAGTAGATGCGCGCTCGCTGCGCATCGGCCATGCGCCCGAGAAACTCGCGGTAAAACGCGCGGTATTGCTCGCTCGAACCCAAACCGATACCGGCCGCGTGTTTCCAGCTTCGAGCGGTCACTGCCAGCAGCAACTCGAAGCCGGACCTGAGGTCGGCTGGAGACTCGAAATACTGCAGCCGGAGGGGTCCCGTGGCTTCCAGTCGCCGCCTGCCGGCGCTCAGGTTCTTGCGTAGCTTGTGCGAACGGCCGGCCAGATACTCTGGCCAACTTATCTGCAGATCCAGGTAGGGGCATGGATGCAGGGGTACGGAGCGAAATGTCCAGCGATACGGCTGGGCAAGACGCTGCAGCAGAACGAGTTCCGGATCGTCCGCTGACTTCTCATCGATGCGCAATCCGTCCCATTCGGAACGCAGCGCATGAATCGCCCGCAGCGCGCAGGCGTACAAGTCTTCCTGTAGAGGCCCGATGGCGAACCGCGGCCGGTGAATGTCATCGGGCATCCCTAAGGGTTCCAGCCAGCGCATTCCGAATCGCGATGCCTTGCTGATCTGCAGCGGCAACAGCAGCCGCGGCTCACCGTTTTGGCTGACCAGAATCAGGCACAGCTTGCGTCGCGAATCATGCGACCGGATGCGGCCAACGCCATTCCACCAGGATTCGATGAACTCCGATTGCTGCCACGGCGTCACGGCGGCGGGTGCGGCAGCCGCCAACGATGCCCACAGGTTGCGCATGCGTTGCAGGTCCCGTGCATCCCGGAAGACCTGCGCGGTCAAGTCAGGAGTAGAGGGCACTCGCATCCCTGGCACTCAGTTGTCCACCGGCGGCGGCGTACGGCTGCGGCGGAATTTCTGCAAGGCTCGGCTGACCTGCTGCATGGCGCCGGCGCGAGTCAGCACGCGTCGCATGACCGGTTTGATTCTGAAGTAGACCCAATGAAAGGCGAGGGAGCGCGGACCGGGCCGATCTCCAAACAGCGCCGTAGTGTGCTGCGAGGCACTGGCCCAACCTCGCTTGTTGGAAAGAAAACCGCCGAGGAAATCGTAGTGATCGCAGACGCCCTGCGCAAAAATAGTCTCCAACTCCATGGCCGTGAGCACCACTCCCGGCGAGGTATCGACCTGCGCGGCATCGTGCGCCACATGCAAGGAATAGAACCGGCGGCGCCACAGCAGCCCAAAGGTGGCGGCGATGTCCACTCCGTCGAGTTTCAAAAAAGTGAATCGCAGCCAGCCCTCGCATTCAGGGTGGCGCACCAGTTCGCGGTGAAAATGCCAATGCCGCGGGCTGCGCGCTACCCCTAAGTTCTGTGCGCGTTTCCAACTGCGCTCCTCGACGGCGCGATATCGCTCCAGTGCATTGTCGTTGTCACCGGCATCCACGGTTTCGCATTGCAGGGTGCCGAGCGCTTCCAGTTGCGCACGGCGCCGTTTCAGGCTCTTGCGGAAGGCTTTGGTGCGCGTCCCCAGATAGCTGCTCCAGGTGCCCGAGACGTTGATATAGGGGCACTCGTTGCCGTCGACTTGCGCCTGCAGATAGCGCTCCTTGCGCAGCCGCTCCCGCAACGCTTGAACGATCTCGCTATCCTGGGGTTGCTCGAACAACACCACGGAATCCCACAACGGCTTCAGTTCGAACAGGTAGTCGGCGATCGCGCGGGCGATGTCGGGGTCCGAATTGCCAAGAATTGTGGGGCGATCCGATTCTGAGGGCTGGCCAATGAAGGAGATGGTGCGTACCGGCGCTCCCAATCGTTTCAGCAAGGTGATTTGCAGCGGCGCGATGCACACCGGCAGTTCGTTCTGCAATACCACGATGATCAGCAATTTGCCGTTGGAACCCAGGCAGTCCCACCATGTGCGCAAGTAGGGATAGGTTTGAAACACACTTGCGCCGGGCGTTCGTTCATGAACGGCCTGCCAATGCGGCTCGAGCAGATCCCAGCCCTGCAGCGAATCGATCCAGCCCAACTGCAGCCCACCCTGGGCAGTATCGATGCCGCGGGCTTGCAGCAGTGCATCCGACAACCCGCTCATCGTCGCATCTCCTGCCACAGCACGGTATAGCCGGCGCGTTCCTTCGCAGTGGTGCCCAGCAAGAGCAGCGCCACCAGGTAGGCGGTGCCGATGACGCCTGCCGCGAGCAGCAATCCCAGCAGTCCGGCGGGAATGTGCGGCTGCATGATCGATGCAATTGCATAGACCGGCGCGGCTGCCAGCAGCACGCGGCCCAACGAAGTCCACAGGTATTGCGGCGCACTGAGGTGGAAAACAGCCGTTACAATGGGCACTTGCAGCGCGAATCCGATGAGCACGTTGGCGATCAGCAATCCGGAAGCTACGCCCAGCAACCCGTAGCGGGGCGCCAAGACCACGATCAACAGCGTGCTCAGCAGCACCTCGAGCAAGGTCAGCAGTGCGATGGTTCTGACGCGGCCGGCGGCCAGCAGCAGCATGGCCGAGGTGGTCAGAAAAGTCGACATCAGACAGTTCAACACAATGATGCGCAATAGGTTGGGCGGAGTTCCTGCAACGCCCTCCGGACTCCACAACGCCAGTGCCGCATCTCCGAACACCCACAGGAAGACGGCCGCCGGCGCGGCAATGCCGATCGCCATCTTGCTACCCGCCATCAGCAATTGCGCCAATTGCCGATCATTGCGTTCGGCGTGCAATTGCGCGGCCATCGGCAGAAAAGTCTCGGCAAGAGGCCCGACGGCCAGAAGCAGAACGCCGGCAGCGGCCGTGGGTAGCGCGTACGGCGTTAGCAGGGCGAGTGGCAGCAACACGACGATGAGAACCTGCTCCAATTGCGTGGCGCCATCCACGAGCAGATCTTCAAAAGCTGACCAGAGGGCATAGCGCCGCACACCCCGCCAGGTGCGCGGATGCCAGCGCACCGGCGTACGCAGCAGGTCCGGCAGCAACGTGGACAGAATGGCCAGATCCAACAAAATGCGCAGCGCGGTCATGGCCAATTCGATGGCGGCGAGAATGATGACGCCTTGGCCTTGCTGCAAACAAACCCATTGCGCGCCGGCGGTGATCAAGCGCAGAACGATGGAGCATGCATTGGCAAGATCGAATCGTTGCGCGCCGCGATACAGATTGCTCAGCACCGCCGATGGAAATGCCAGTAGCAGATTCAGCGACAGCAATGCCAACACGACGCGCAAGTCGCCGCGCAACGCCGGCGGCGCATCGAACCAGTGCAGCGGACCCACCCAGGCGATCAGCAACCCGATTACGGTCGCAGCGAGGCCGGCGACGAACAGGCCGGCGGTTGTGGTGGCCAGCAAACCGTGCAATGCCTGGGTGCGCCTTCCGGCTGCCCAACGTGCATGGAAACGAACCTGTGCGTGTCCGAAGCCGATGTCGAGAAAGCCCAGGTAGAAAATGAAGGTATGTGCGATCAGCCAGGCCGCATATCCGCCTGTGCCCAGCGAGCGCACGAAAACCGGCGTCAGCAATAGGAACACCAGGCCGCCGACGATGGCATCGGCGTAGCCGGACCCGACATTGGCCAACCAGCGCCGCGCAACGCTACCGCTCGATGTCTCAGGCAGCGTCATTGGGCAGCGTTTCCAGACGAATCAGGGTCCGTGGTGCATGAATCTGCACTCGGTGCACCAGCGCTACGCCCGCGCGCACCCGAATCAGTGCGGCGGCATCCAGGCAGCGTGCCAGCGCATCGCTGTCATTGACGATGCGCAGAAAAATCTGCGGTTGCGGGAAGGACGTCGCGCGAATGGTCGCACCAAAGCGCCGCTTGTAGCGCACGACGCCGTCACTCAGCGAGGGGCGCGAATGTCCCATCACCACGGTGCGAAGATGTTGCGCGGCGGCCCAGGTGATCACCAGGGCGTCGAGTACCTCACTGGCGCCAGCCGGCGGCGGGTCCGACCGCGCGCCGAACCAACCGAGTTTCAAGGTGT
>JANMXI010000065.1:0-7276 GCA_031394735.1 Pseudomonadota bacterium
AGAGCGGAACGCGAAGGGGACAGTTACGTCATCAGCGGATCGAAGCTGTTCATCACCAGCGGGATTCATGCCGACCTCTACCTCGTTGCGGCACGGACCGATCCCCATGCGGCTGGCAGCCGCGGGGTGTCGATGTTTGCGGTTGAGAAAGGGACACCCGGCTTCTGCATCAGCGCGCCGCTGCACAAGACTGGGTGGCGCTGCTCCGATACCGCGCAGCTATACTTAGACGGCGTGCGGGTTCCCACCTGCAACCTGATTGGCGAGGAGAACCAAGCCTTCCACTACATCATGAACGGTTTCGCGCGCGAGCGATTTTCGGTCGGCGGGATCTGCGTCGGGCATGGCGAATCGGCCCTCGAACTGACGCTCGAATGGGTCAAGAACCGAAAGGCCTTTGGCGGCACGCTTTGGGACCAGCAGCACGTCAGGCTGGAGATGGCCCGCATGGTTTCCGAGCTCAATGCCGCCAAGGCCTTTCTCTATCAGGCCGCCTGGCAGGCCAGCCAAGTCACTAACCGCGAAGCCGCCCACTTGGCGGCCATGGTCAAGGCACATGTGCCGGTGGTGGTCAACAAAATCCTCTATCAGTGCGTGCAGTTTCACGGTGGCATGGGCTACATGACCGAAACGCCAGTAGAGCGGATCTCGCGTGACGTCAGGTTGATGGCCATTGGCGGGGGTGCCACCGAAGTGATGCTGCAAGAAGTGGCCAAGCGGATTTAGGAGTCGGCGTGGACATGCAGGAATCTGAGCTCTCCGGCGCGGCGCCATCGGCCCCAGCGCCCATCGGTCCGATGCTCTCGGGCATTCGATTGATCGAGGTCGCCGCCCTCGGACCTGCCCCCTTCTGCGGCATGATGCTGGCGGATCACGGTGCCGACGTCGTCCTGGTCGAGCGCGAGAAGCCGGACCCGGACTCTACGGACTTCGGCGAGCATGCGCTGATCAATCGCGGCAAACGCTCGATTGCGCTCGACCTCAAGTCCGGGCGCGGACAGGAGATCTTCCTCGACCTGGTTCGATCCGCGGACGCGCTGATCGAGGGCTTCCGTCCCGGCGTGATGGAGTGTCTCGGACTGGGACCAGCACAATGCCAGGCGGTGAACCCGCGGCTCGTATACGGTCGCGCAACCGGATGGGGTCAAACGGGGCCGATGTCGCAGATGGCGGGCCATGACCATAACTACATCGCGTTGTCGGGGGCGATGTGGTACTCAGGGCTCGCCGGGACGCCTCCGTTCTCTGCGCCGTCGATGCTCGGCGACGTCGCTGGCGGTGCGCTGTACCTGGCATTCGGGGTACTGGCAGGCGTACTGAAGGCACGCGAGTGCGGTCGCGGCTGCGTCGTGGACGCAGCCGTCTGCGACGGTAGCGCACACATGATGAGTCTAATTCACCTGCTGCTTCGACATGGTGCGATTGGCATGCCGCGCGGAACCAGCCTGCTCGACGGCTCGCACTGGAGTCGGACCTACGAGTGCGCGTGCGGCGGATTCGTGAGCATTCAGTGCTTCGAGCCGAAGTTCTATCGGGTCTTCCTGGAGCGCCTAGGGCTCGCCGGCAACGAACTCCTCGCGGAACAGTTCGACCCGAAGCGATGGCCGGAACAGAGCACATTCCTCCAACATGTGTTCCGATCGCGCCGGCGAGAGGAATGGGACCGCGTTTTCATGGGAACGGACGCTTGCTATGCGCCGGTGCTGAGTCCGGACGAGGCGGTGCTACATGCGCACAATCGCGCCCGCCGCAACTTCGTGCAAGTCGAAGGTGAACTGCAGGCCGCACCGGCGCCGCGGTTCTCGCTCTCGCACGAATGGCAACCCCGCCCCAGCCCGGCGCGCGGTGAACACACGGCGCAGATTCTGCAGTCGCTTGGATACCCCGTGAATCCTGGCACGCCGGGCCCGCGCTCGTGACTCCATGCCGTCGAATCGGAGCGACTTGACGCCGCCAGTTAAGCGAGTGCATAACGAAAAGCGAGATGGCGGGAAGAGGCCGTCGTGCGGGCAGTTGCGGCGTTCCGCCACGACGTTTCGGTCCTCTGCAAGCGCGTGCTTTCGCTGCCCAGCCAGATCCTGCAACCCGGGTCCGAAGGGGCTATCAGAAACTTTTGTGCATCAAGGCTGCTCAGATGTTATTCAATGCATGAATACTCTTGCGCCGGCCAGCCATCGGCCTATCGCACAACAATTATGTCGCCGGTGGCATGGTGTTGCCGCCATTGTTGCGCCCAGAGATCGAGAACGTAATGCAAATAGACGTTAGCCAGCAATTTCGAAATCGTTGCCCTTGTGGCGAGCCTTGCACGCTTTCCGTCACGACCCCTGCGTCAAGCCTTCCAGCTTTCAGCCATTTGCGAATCAACCAATCATGGTTAACTGTCCCGAAGAAACCTCGGATTTCAACGTCCACAATCCAGCTAACCTTTCTTCCGCTCAATGCCCACTATCAGCGCATCACTCGCATCATGCTGATGGCGATTTGGCTGTGTATGACGAGACAGGCGGCCGCGTGGGTCTTCGAGGGTGATTCGTTGGTGGCGCCGAGCGCGAGGTGCACGCAGCTCAAGTGCTGCTTGCCGACGCCGTCGGCAAGCGGTACGAAGCGGCGACTTTGGCGCTCGGTCAGCAGGCCGAAACGGAAGCGCTGTACCAACTCCGGTTGGGCGCTAGTTGGGCGTGCTTCGCAGCAATCCTTCGATTCGCTTCGGGCCGTCCCATTACCTTCATTTCCTTCCGGACGTGGACGCTTTCGCGTCCGCCGCCAGGAACTGTTCCCGTGCCTGGCGACGCAGCAACTTTCCGACGCCGCTTTTCGGTATCGCTTCGCTCGAGATAACGATGCGCTTCGGAACCTTGTATTTCGTCAGACGCTCCGCCATGTACGCGATGATATCCGTCTCTGACGCCTGCGAACCTGTCCTCAGTACCGCAAGAGCGCATACCGTTTCTCCCCATTTCGGGTCTTCAATGCCGAACACACAACCTTCAAGTACAGCAGGATAACTGTAAAGCACATCCTCGATCTCGGCAGGCCAAACATTGAAGCCGCCCGTGATGATCATGTCCTCCTTGCGATCGACGAGAAACAGGTACCGATTCTCATCGAAGTAGCCCATGTCTCCGGTCCTGATCCAGCCGTCCTGATAACGCGCTGTGGTGAGTTCCGGGTTCCGCCAATAGCCCACCATCGTGTGCTCGCCGCGCGACATGATTTCGCCAATCTCGCGGACTCGTACTGGCGTCCCGGCCTCGTCCGCAACCTTGATCTCGACGTTGATCACCTCACGACCAACCGAACCGAACCACGTCGGTTTGCTGCCGTCCGGATGCAAATGTTCGTCTCGAAGCAGCGAGGCCATGAGCATCGGCGACTCACTGCTGCCATAAATCTGCTGGAACACAGGACCGAAGCGGAGGAGGCCTTGCTCGAGTCGAGGCAGAGGAATTGGCGCGCCACCGTAAATGATGTGGCGAATGCTTGAAAAGTCTGCGGACTTCGATTCAGGAGCGTCGAGTATCATGTTCAGGAGCGTCGGAATCATCATGATGCTCGTGACGCGGTGTTGCTCAACGGCGGCGACGAAATTGCTGACCTTGAAGTTGAAAGCCGGATGGATGATGTTCTTGGCACCCATCATCCAGTAGTAATACATAAAGAAACCGCACGCATGCGTCATCGGGTGCAGAGTCAGGCCTACATCTGTCTTCTGGATCTGCAGACTGAGCAGAGCGTTCATCATCACGGCAACCATATTCCGGTGACTCATGACGATTCCTTTCGGCGCACCAGTAGTTCCACCTGTGAATCGAATGGCGTACAGATCGTCGGGCGTCAGCTCTACATCAACCGGGCCATCAGGCGATTCAGCAATCAAGGTCTCTAGGTCAAATTCGCCTTCCCTCGCTGACTCGACTGCGACAATCATGATCGGTCGAGCAGTCTTTTCGCGTACCGATCGTAGGATTTCAATACCCGCGGGGCACGCGATGACGAATGCGATGTCGGCGCCATCGAGCCAGCGAATCAACTCCTTAGAATTGGACGTGGCCAGGAGCGGCACGCGGATCGCCCCCGCTTTGGTGGCGGCAAATTCGCTTACGGCGTATTCGGGACGGTTCCCAACCAGGACAGCAATTGTGTCGCCTCTCGCGACTCCGATGCGCAGGAGACCATGCGCGAGACGGTCAGCGCGTCGATTGATCTCGGAAAACGTCCATTCCTTGCCTTCAAAGACGAAAGCCGTTCGATCGGTGTGTGCCTTTGCACCCCAGGTGATCAGCTTGCTCATGTCCATGATGTATTCCAGAGCGCCCACTTCAACGCAGATGCATAACCCGCGGAGCAAGAGGGCTTCGTCGAGCTCCACCAACGGCGCACGGGGCGCCTCGGGAACACGCGCTTATCAATCCCCGTCCAGGTCTCAACCCGGCCACTATTGATAGACTGTAGCGTGCGGCCCGTGCGGGCGCCTGTCATTTTACTGGTTATTCGTGTCCTTTGCTGAAAGCGGGTTCGCGACGTAGTGCTGTGCTGGATATCGTCGGAACGCGCTCTGTCTTGCCTCACGGCGATCCCGCGCCCTCGGACAAGAGCCTCGCGCCAAATGACAGGCAACGTTGAACGGATCGTCGTAGTCTGCAGGCGCGCAGCCTACGTTGTCAGATGCGATGGCGCACTGACGGAGATGACAGATGAAGTTGTGGCATTGCAGAGAGTCCCGATCGTTGCGACCGCTGTGGGCGCTCGAGGAGATGGACATCCCGTATGAGCTTGCCGTGCTTCCGTTCCCGCCGCGTGTCCGGCACCGGGAGTTTCTTCAGATCAATGCGCTCGGAACCGTCCCCTATTTCGAGGACGGCGACGTGCGCATGACGGAGTCGACCGGCATCTGTCACTACCTGGTCGAGAAGTACGATCGGCATGAATTTGGGCTGCGCGCGGCTGAGCCAGAGTATGGCGACTATGTAAACTGGCTTTATCAGAGCGATGCGACCCTGACGTTTCCGCTGACCCTCGTGATGCGCTACCGACTCATGGAGCCGGATAGGGCACCGGTCGCCGCCGACGATTATGCAAAGTGGTTCCTCGCGAGGCTGCGGCTGCTGGATGCCCGGCTGGCCGGGGGGCGAGAGTTCCTGTGCCGCAATCGGTTCACGATTGCGGACATCGCGGTCACGTACGCGCTCTATCTTGCACGGTTTGTTGGCCTAGCGGACCAGTTGCCCGCCAATGCACTCGGCTACCTCGAGCGAATGACGCAGCGGCCGGCATTTGTCCGCGCCAATGAGTTCCGCTAGGGTCTGGCGGGTTGAGCTACGCGATCGTGTCGCCACCGTCGATGACGATCGTCTGTCCGGTGACATGCCGGGCGGCCGGTGATGCGAGGCAGACCACGATCCCGGCCACATCATCCGGTGCGCCGAAGCGCCGCAGCGGCGTGCGTTCCTGACTTCGTGCCGTGAGCGCCGGGTTCTCCCACAGAGCCTTCGAGAATTCCGTCCGGATGACCCCCGGTGCGACGCAATTGACGCGGATTCCGCAGGGGCCAAGCTCGACGGCGAGGTTGCGGACGAGCTGCATGTCCGCTGCCTTTGAGATCCCGTAAGCGCCGATCATGTCAGTGCCGCGGATTCCGGCAATCGACGACACTACGACGATCGCACCCTCGGCCCGCTCCACCATGTCGGACACGACCATCTGGACCAACCAGTGGTTCGCCATGATGTTGTTATCCAGCACCTTGCGGAACTGCGCGTCGCTGATGCCACTTAAGGGACCGTAATACGGGTTCGTAGCAGCATTGCAGATCAGGATCGAGACCGGACCCAGCTGGCGACGGGTCTGCGACACCAGCGTCTCCAGCGCTTCCTTGGACGAAATACTCGCCGCGATCGCGATCGCCGTGCCCGGACCATGACGCCAGTTGATTGCGGCCGCGACTGGCTCGCAGGCGTCGGCGTTGCGCGAGCAGATCACGACCCGTGCACCGTGCTCCGCGAGGCGCTCGGCAATTGCGCGGCCGATGCCGCGCGACGAGCCCGTGACGATCGCCACCTGCCCGGCCAAAGTGAATAGTTCGAAGGACATGCTCAGCTCCGGCGCGGTGGGATAAGGTAGGCGCTCGACGCGCGCCGGCGCTTTCGGCTCGCCGCAACTTCGAGTTTCGCGATCGTCCGCCGATGTACCTCGTCCGGGCCGTCCGCGATCCGCAGGGCCCGCCCCCCGGTCCAGATTTCCGCGAGCGGCGTATCCGGCCCCGTGCCCATCGCCCCGAAGGTCTGCATCGCGCGGTCAGCCACCCGGGTCAGCATGGCGGGCACGACAGCCTTAATGAGAGCAATCTCGACGCGGGCGGCCTCGGCACCAACTTTGTCGATCATCCAGGCCGTCTTGAGTACCAGCAGACGCGCCTGCTCAATCTCCATCCGCGACTCTGCGATCCAGTCGGCGACAACCCCGTGCTCGACGAGTGGACGGCCGAAAGTGGTCCGATCCTTGGCGCGCTCGATCATCAGTTGCAGAGCGAGCTCCGCCTCACCGATGCAGCGCATGCAGTGGTGCACGCGGCCCGGACCGAGGCGAGCCTGCGCCATCGCGAATCCGTCCCCTTCGGCGCCAAGCAGGTGGTCGAGCGGAAGACGCACATCCCGCAGCAGCACCTCACAGTGCCCGTGCGGCGCGTGATGGTGCATCACTGTAATATTACGGACTACCTCGAGGCCCGGCGTTTCCATCGGCACCAACACCATGCTTTGCTGCCGGTGCCGATCGGCGGTCGGGTCGGTCTTGCCCATGACGATCATTACGCGGCAATCAGGGTGCGCGGCGTTGGTGATGTACCACTTGCGCCCGTTGATCGCATAGCCGCCATCAACGTGCGCGATGGTCGTCTGGATGTTGGTCGCATCGGAGGATGCGACGTCGGGCTCGGTCATCCCGAACGCCGACCGGATCCGCCCGTCCAACAGTGGCACGAGCCAGGCGAGCTTCTGAGCCGCGGACCCGAACAGGTGCAGCAGTTCCATGTTGCCTGTGTCCGGCGCGCTGCAGTTGAACACCTCGGACGCCCACGGCACGCGGCCCATGATCTCGGCGAGCGGTGCGTACTCGAGATTCGTCAGGACCGTCCCCGGCTCGTCCGCGTGCAGGCCTGGCATAAACAGGTTCCACAACCCCTCGGCCCGTGCCCGATCTTTCAGTTCATCGATGAACGACACGGGGAAAACGCCCCGGTCCACGTCGTCCCGCCAATCGGCGATCCGCGGCACGA
>JANMXI010000066.1:0-7154 GCA_031394735.1 Pseudomonadota bacterium
CACACGGACACTCCGAATTACGGGCACGGGGTTAGCCTGCTTGACCACCGCGACCCGCTGACAAATAGAGGATGGATAGCAGCCGGCATGGCAAAGGCATCTACGGCTTAACGTAACTCCATCCCTTCTCTTGCAGCTCCATCAAACGGACCACGCCAGCGGGCACCACTTTTGCTTGAGAAACGAGCGGAATGTCCTTGCCTTCGGCCTTCTTCATGGCGTCGCTGGTATTGCCGCAAGCTGTGAATGCAACGCTGGGCATACTCTCGCTGATCGATTTCACTCGCGCTTTGACCGGGGACGTATCGTCTCTCAGCATATGCAGGCCCGGTCCATAGGCGACGATTTCGATCTCCACTTCCTCACCCGCCGCGCTGTAGTGCTGAACGACGTTGACGGCATTGTTCAGAGCCAAATTCATTACTGCTGGATCATTTTGATCTACGTGAATGGCAATACGATGAGACTTCGTTTCAGCGGCGTATGATCCGGTGTCAGCAACTGCGGCCATGAGCGCCAATGCCGTAACGAAGAGTGTGAAGCGCGATCGCATTCCCATAAATTTCCCCTTTGGTTGGTCGCCGGTTTGTCTGATTGACAGAACTGCCATTTAAGTTTTGTTCTACGGGTATTCGCTCGCGAACGCCCATAAGTTCAAGCCTAATCGCTCTTTTTTCTCTCTTTGCCGAACTGCTTCAGAAACGCCGTCAGATCCTTGATTTCCTGCTCGTTCTTGATACCCGCGAATGACATCTTGGTGCCGGGAATCCTGGCCTTGGGATCGTTAATGTAGTTGGCAAAGGTCGCCTCGTCCCAAATGATCCCTGACGTCTTATTTGCATCTGAATAGCTATACCCTTCGACCGTACCCGACTTCCGGCCGAACAAGCCGTTCAGGACGGGGCCGACGGTATTTTTCGCGGACTCGCCGACCTGGTGGCACGCGCGGCACTTGTTGAACGATTTCTCGCCTGCTGCGGCATCCTGCGCGTTCGCGGATGGCGCGAGCGCCAGAAGGAGTGTCACGAGTATCAACTTATGAATCATTCTATGAGTTTTGCGACGAACCGGTATGCGTTGATTTTCAGTCATGGGCTACCAAGATGCGCGGGCTACGCGCTTTTTGCACGATTTCCTAAAAGCTCAATCGACCTTTGAACTCACCTTGCCATCAGGAGTGACATCGACCGACATTGCCCTGCCGATAACCTTTGGTGCGCTCCGGCAATTCTTCATGCAGGGCTCCTTGCCCCAGAACTGCTTTTCGGACGTTTCCCGGTCATCATCGAAAAACGCGGCTGCATTTGGCATCTTGATGGATGTAAAGTTTTTCTCGTTCAGTTCAAAGTTTTCGTCCTTCACGACATCATTCATGCTGAGCAGATAGGCTGTGAGCGCATAAACGTCGTCATTGGAAAGTGACTGTGCGTTGCCGTACGGCATGGCGCGCTTGATGTAATCGAACACCGTCGACAAATCCGGCCAGAACGATCCGATGGTTTTGTCGGGCCTGTCGGCCTTAAGCGTTCCTGCGCCCCCCGCGAGCGCCGGCCAGCGGCCGACGCCTTGTCCGAACTCACCATGACATGCGGCGCACTGCGCCTGAAAAATCTCGTCTCCTTGTTTCACGGTGCCCTTGCCGGCGGGAAGGCCTTGTCCATCCGGCCGAACGTCCGTGTCCCAAGCCTTGATTTCCTCCGGTAACGCTGGGCGTCCCAAACCGAGCTTCGGCGACGATGCTGCCTGCTGTGTGGCCACTTGTTGCGCGGGAGCTTCGACGGCTGACAACAGCACGACACCCCCGACCAATGAAACGATTGCGAAGCAGTTAGCCAATTTCGACATTCTCAGTCTCTCCGCCGGATCGCACCAGCCAGGTCTGAATACCGTTGTTGTGATAGATCGAGTTCACGCCCCTCACCTTGCGCAGTTCGTCCTTTGAAGGCTGCACGTAGCCGCTCGAATCCATCGCGCGTGACTGGACCATCATCTCCTGACCGCCCCAGTCAAAATCGACGTAGAAGCGAGCCAGGGATTTGTCGAGTACCGGTCCGTCGAGCCGGGCCTCCTGCCAGTTGCGCCCACCATCAAGCGACACATCGACCCGCTTGATTGATCCGCGTCCGGACCAAGCAAAGCCGCTGAGCACATTTCGTCCCTTGTGCTTGATGGGGGCCTGCGGCGATGGATTGGTCACAACCGACTTTGCATCCATGATGAAGGTATGTTTTCGCGAACGACCATCGGCCAGTAGGTCGGTGTATTTCGAGGTTTCCTCGCGGGTCTGCCAGGGTTGATCGCCAGCCTCGATGCGGCGCAGCCATTTCACCCACAGATTGCCTTCCCAGCCCGGAATCACTGCGCGAAGCGGATACCCCTGCTCAGGCCGGAGCGCTTCGCCATTCATTGCAAAGGCTATCAGGACGTCGTTCAAGGCTTTCTCGATCGGCAACGAGCGGTTCATGCCGGCCGCATCGGCGCCTTCCAGCATCAGCCATCTCGCGTTGGGCTTCAGGCCCGCCTCGTCCAACAGCACCTTCAAAGGCACGCCTGTATACATTACGTTGTGAATCATCCCATGCGTGAACTGGCAGCCATTGAGCTGGGCGCCGCGCCACTCCATGCCCGAATTCGCCGCGCATTCGAGAAAATAAAGCTTATTCACGCGCGGCATGCGCTTGATGTCGTCCATGGTGAATACGAGCGGTTTGTCCACCAGTCCGTTGATCATCAGTCGATGATCGGCCGGGTTGATCTCAGCGATTCCGCTGTGGTGACGCTCGAAGCATAACCCTGACGGCGTGATGATGCCGTCGAGTTCGTGCAACGGCGTAAAGTTCACCGATGACTCCGGTGACGCCGTCAGCCAGGAAACGTCGCGCCGAACGATATGCCTCTCGAACTTCGACGGCGAACCGTAAGGCCGCTTGTCGACGCCATCGCCGAGATACCGCGCCCAGTCCTGAACTTCGGTGATCAGCGGGTCGGGTTTTGCGGACTCCGCCGCCATCGGCGCCGACGAAAGTAACGTGCCTGCGCCAGCAAGACTGGCAGCACCCAGAAATTTGCGGCGGCTGAGAATTTCCGCAGATGGTCTTTCATTCATGCGGGACTGCCTTCTTGTTTATCCAGATACGTGAATATGTTGGACGCATCATCTTGGAGAAATTCCATGGCGTCAGGCTCCCGTCACCTTGACCGAGGTGTTCGGCTCGATTTTGACGGAGCTGACCCTGGAGACATGACTTGCCAGGACATCCCAGATCGGCGGGCCCTGCGTGTTTTCGTTCACACTGGCCCAACCGGCTACGGTATAGGTCTTCGCGGCCTCAATCGGATTGCCTGATTTCAGATGAACCATCCCGGAAACACGCGATCCCATGGGCCGGGTGATGTCGAGCGAATAGCCCATGCCGCCGGTGCGGACCATGTCGCCGCCCCCCTGAAAGTACGGATCGGGGTGGAAGATATTGTCGGCGACGTCTTCCAGAATTTCCTTGATCTGGGCACCCGTCATCCGGCTGCGATAGCAGTTCGGATAGGTAATCGCCGTGGCATTCGTCACGTCTTCCCAGGTAATTGCGTCACCAGGCAACAAAGTGCCGCCCCAGCGGAAACCCGGCGATAACGCAATCTCGGCGTCACGCTCCGCAAGCATGGCATTGCAGATCAGGTCGTCGAAGGTCCCATTGAAGTTCCCTCTTCGATAGAGCAGCGAATCCGTTTTGCCAATGGTGCGCGCAAGATCCTTGGCGAAGGGCGCTCGCACTTTTTCCACCAGCGCTTTCATCGCCGTATCTGGCGTGATCGCGTCGGAAAACACAGGCATTAGCTTGAAGCGCACGCCGGCGACCTTCTTGTCCTTGACCTCGATATCGAGACGCGAGAGGAATTTTCCATGCGAGCCCGATGCGATCAGCACCGTGTCGCCGACACGGATAAGTCCCGGCATCGCATCATGGGTATGTGCCGTCAGAATGACGTCCAGACCCTTAACGCGGCCGGCGAGCTTGCGATCGACATCGAAGCCGTTATGCGACAGCAGTACGACGATCGACGCGCCAGCCGCGCGGGATTCATCGACCTGCTTCTGGATGTCTTCCTCACGAATGCCAAATTCCCATTTCGGAAACATCCAGCGCGGATTGGCGACCGCCGTTCGCGGCAACGCCTGTCCGATGACGGAGACCTTGGCGCCGCCGCGCTCGAACATCTTTCGCGGCTCGAAAACCGGCTCCTGCCACTCATTGTCGCGGATGTTCTGCGCCAGAAACGCGAACGACGCCTTGTCTGCGATATCCTTGACGCGCTCGGCGCCATAAGTGAATTCCCAATGGCCGACCATGGCGTCGAGCTTGAGCGCCGACATGACATCAACCATGTCCTGGGCCTTGGTCTGCAACGACGTCCAGCTTCCCTGCCAGCTATCGCCTCCATCGAGCAACAGCACCTTGTCGTCGCCGCGTTCGGCGCGCACGGTGCGGATCAGCGTGGCGATACGATCCATGCCACCCATGCGCCCGTAGTTGCGGGCGAGCGAGACGAAATCGTCAGAAGTCAGCGCGAACGACTCGGCCGAACCCGTGGCCAATTTGAAATGTTGCCGGAACTCGGCGTCCGAAATGTGCGGCGGAATTCCCTTGGCTTCGCCGACACCGAGATTGATCGACGGCTCGCGGAAATGCAGCGGCATCAATTGCGCGTGCGTGTCCGTAACATAGAGAATCGTGACGGTACCAAGCGGGTCGAAGCGCGTGATGTCGGCTTGGGTTAGACGCTGCTGGGCCGCAGCGCGCCCGAGTTGCCCGACGCCGCTACCCACCGTCAGCACCGAAGCAGCCGCCGTCGCTTGCAGGAATTCCCGCCGTGAAATCATCAATGCGCCTCATACCCCTTCATTGGAGGGAGGTACTCCTGGGAAAAAGATCAGCCGACAGTCAGTTTGTTTTTCGACACATAGTCCGACCCGTCGTCATCCTTCCACGTGAAGGTGAATTCGCCGGTCTCCGCAGCCTTGTAAAAAAAAGACTGGTAGGGGTTGGCCGAAATCGCAGGATTCCAGTCGGCCTCGAAAATCGTCTTGCCGTTGAAGGCGGCCACGAACTGCTTGATGATCCTGCGTGGCACGGTGTTGCCGGCATTATCCTTGCGTTGGCCCGATTCCATCTCGTGCGAGATGAGCGTCTTGATCTCGATCAGTTCGCCGGGCTTGGCCTGGGTCGGGAGACGAACCCGTGGTATCGATGTAGTAGCCATTGAATGTTCCCTCTCCTGATTTTTTTGGCAGAGCCTGATCAGCCGCCGCAGCCGCCGATGGTTACTTTGACGCTCGATTTCGCCGAATAAAGCGTGCCGTTCGACATTTCTGCGATGCAGACGATGTTCTGCGTCTGCGACAGGCGCATGCGCGTGGAAGCCGACGCCTTCCCGCATGCCGGCGTGAACCGGTAGCTTACGACGCCAGGAAGCGGATTGCCGTCCGCGAAAACATGGACCGCTTTGACATAATCGCTGTCGGTCATCGGACTTTCGATGTCGACATTGATGGGTACGACTAGCCCATTTTCGGCGATCTCGGGTACGTCAAGCTTGACCTTGCCGCTCTCGAATTTCTTGTCGCCGTAAAGTTTCTTGATTTCGGCAGCGACAGTCGGCTCGTCCGCAACCGACATTCGTGGCGCGAGAAACGCAGCGAGGCCGGCGATTGCCGCCATGACCAGCGTTTCACGACGGGTTTTTTCGACCGATTTCAAAGCCATTCTGCGCCCTCCCCGCGGGATTTCTTGTGCATCCCTTGCGATAGTTCCTCTTGACGATTCCAAGATTAACCTATCATCATCTTCAAATATCAATATATTGTTTTCTTTGAATGTAAAGACCAAGGTGCCTGAATGACCGCAAAAGACGGTCTGACGGTTGGGAGGATCGCATGAGACGGACCTTAATCGAGACAGCGTTCGCTGCTATCTTATTATTTTCGTTCGGCTTTGCCGCTTCGGCGCAAGACGCGAGCGAAAAAGAGATCGAACGCTATCGTGCGATGATCTCCGATCCCTTCTCCAATCCCGGATTTCTCGCGGTCGATCGCGGCGAGATTCTGTGGCGGGAAAAGCGGGGTACCAAGAGTGTATCCCTTGAGGGATGCGATCTCGGTCTCGGCGCCGGCAAGCTTGAGGGGGCGTTCGCCAAGATGCCGCGCTTTTTCGCCGATTCCAACAAGGTCATGGATCTTGAGCAGCGGCTGCTTTGGTGCATGCAAAACGTCCAAGACCTAGACACCAAGGACATAATTGCCCGCCGCTTTTCGGGGCCGGGCAAGCCCTCCGACATGGAGGATCTCGTGGCCTTCATCGCCAATAAATCCAACGGCATGAAGATCGACGTCCGGCTTGAACATCCAAAAGAGCAGGAAATGGCCGCGGTCGGCGAAGCGCTGTTCTACCGGCGCGGCGGCGTGATGGATTTTTCCTGTGCCACCTGCCACGCCGACGAAGGCAAGCGCATCCGCCTGCAAGGTCTGCCAAACCTCTCCAAACCCGGCAAGCAGCCGCAGGAGACGATGGGCACATGGCCAACCTATCGCGTGTCGCAGGGCGCGCTGCGGACTATGCAGCATCGGCTATGGGACTGTTACCGCCAGCAGCGCTGGCCGGTTCCGGAATATGGTTCCGACAGCATCACGGCTCTCACGGTTTTCCTGCAAAAGCAGGCGAATGGCGGCGAGATCGCCGTGCCGTCGATCAAACGCTGAGAGGACGCGCCATGAAAACAACTTCGAAACTTGTTGCGCTGGCCGTCGCGACCGGCGTCATCGTATTTGTTCCCCTTGCTGCATCCGCACAGACCGTAAAGCAGGCCGATCCCGCCTTAGTTGACGCCTATATAAAGGCAACGTTTGGAAAAGCTCCGCCGGAATGGCTGGCTCGCATTCAGCCCGACGAAACGCTGAAGACCTGCAATCTGCATCGCAACGACGTGCCGTCCGCCGAAGCTGACAAAATCGTCAAGCGCGAATTGGCGAAGGTGGTGTTTCCGGCTGACGGCAAAGTCCTCGGGGACTGGAAGGAAGGTAAGAAGATCGCCAACAATGGCCGTGGCGGACAGTTCTCTGACGACGACAAGACAGTCAATGGCGGCAACTGCTACGCCTGCCA
>JANMXI010000067.1:0-3277 GCA_031394735.1 Pseudomonadota bacterium
GCTTACGTTGCCGCCGTGCAGGTTTGCAAAGATTACATCGCGGCGGGCGATTGCATGCAGGTGGTACCGTCGCAGCGTATGGTGATGGACTTCCCGGAGCCGCCGATTTCGTTATATCGCGCGCTGCGTACGCTGAACCCAAGCCCGTACATGTTCTTCTACAACTTCGGCGACTTTCATGTGGTCGGCGCGTCGCCAGAAATCCTGGTGCGCAAGGAAGGCGATAGCGTCACCGTGCGCCCGATTGCGGGCACGCGCAAACGCGGCCTGACGCGTGAGGAAGATGATGCCTTGGCGGAAGAACTGCTCGCCGACGAGAAGGAAGTGGCCGAGCACGTGATGCTCATTGACCTCGGTCGTAATGACGTGGGGCGCATCGCGAAAATTGGCTCGGTGGTGGTGAAGGACAAGATGATCATCGAGCGCTATTCGCATGTGATGCACATCGTGAGCAACGTCGAAGGCACGTTGAAGCCGGGCACCAATAATATCGACGTGCTGCGGGCAACCTTTCCGGCGGGCACACTGTCGGGTGCGCCAAAGATTCGGGCGCTGGAAATCATTCACGAAGTTGAGCCGGTCAAACGCAATATTTATGGCGGCGCGGTCGGCTACATGAGCTATCAGGGCGACATGGATATGTGCATCGCCATTCGTACCGCCGTCATCCAGAACGGTAAGCTCTATGCGCAGGCAGGTGCCGGTATCGTGCATGATTCGGAGCCCCCAAAAGAATGGGAAGAGACGCTACAGAAAGCACGCTCGGTATTGCGCGCGGCCGAGATGGTGCAGCGTGGTCTGGATGGGGTGGCAGCATGATGAATCGCGCCAATTCAGAACTCCCCTCCCCCCCGGAGGGGGAGGGGCTGGGGGAGAGGGGGACGGATCGCCTAGGTTTACAGATTGGTCTCCCATCAACGTTCCCCCTCTCCCTAACCCTCTCCCTCCAGGGGAGAGGGAACAACACACCGGAGGAGCGCCGCCATGAACAAAATAGTTGACCTACGCAGTGACACCGTCACCCGTCCAACAGCGGGCATGCTGGCGGCGATGAGCGCCGCGCCCGTTGGCGACGACGTGTGGGGCGACGACCCGACGGTTAATCGCTTACAGGCGATGATGGCAGAGGCCACACGCAAAGAAGCGGCGCTGTTCTTTCCGTCTGGCACGCAAAGCAATCTCGCCGCACTGATGTCGCATTGCGAGCGCGGCGACGAATACATCGTCGGCCAGATGGCACACACCTATCGCTGGGAAGGTGGCGGCGCTGCTGTGCTCGGAAGCATTCAGCCGCAACCGATTGAGCAGGAGGCCGACGGCACCATGCCTCTGGCAAAGATTGCCGCTGCCATCAAGCCGTTCGGGCCGGGGCTTGGTACGCACTTTGCGCGAACGCGATTGCTGGCGCTAGAGAACACCTGGGGTGGCCGCGTGCTGCCGCAGAGCTATGTGCAGGAGGCGTCGGAACTGGCGCGTAGCAAAGGCCTCAGCCTGCATCTCGACGGTGCCCGCGCGTTCAACGCAGCGGTCGCCAGCGAGACGGCGATCGCCGAAATCCTGGCACCGTTTGATTCGGCCTCGCTCTGCATCTCCAAGGGATTGGGCGCGCCCGTGGGTGCGCTGCTGGTGGGTGAACGCGCGTTCATCGAACGCGCGCATCGCTGGCGGAAGATGTTGGGCGGCGGCATGCGGCAGGCGGGCTACGTTGCAGCAGCATGCATCTATGCGCTGGAACACAATGTTGAACGCTTGCACGAGGATCACGAGAACGCGATCGCGCTTGCGACGGGTTTGCGTGACATCGAAGAAATTACTGTCCTCGGCCAAGCGACCAACATCGTTTTTCTGAACATTCCTGACGCCCATGCAAAGCCACTCGAAGCGTTTTTGAAGGCCCGCGGTATGTTGATGCAGGGCGTTTACGCGGCGCGGTTGGTTACTCACCTTGACGCGTCGCGCGATGACGTTGACGCGTTTGTGGCTGCCGCAAAAGACTATTTCGCGGAAACTGCGAAATGATGTTACTCATCGACAACTACGACAGCTTTACGTACAACCTCGCGCAGTATTTCGGTGAGCTTGGTCAAGAGGTAGAAGTCATCCGCAACGATGCGATTGATCTGGCGGGCATCGCGGCGAAAAAGCCCGAACGCATCGTTGTTTCGCCGGGGCCGTGTACGCCCAATGAGGCGGGCATTTCGGTGCCACTGATTAGGGAATTCGCGGGTAAATTGCCGATTCTGGGTGTGTGCCTCGGGCATCAAAGTATCGGCGCAGCGTTCGGTGGAAACATCGTTCGCGCGAAGCGCGTGATGCATGGCAAAACGTCACCCGTCACGCACAACCGTCAGGATTGCTTCGCTGAAATTCCGACGCCGTTCACGGTGGTGCGCTATCACTCACTGGTCATAGATCGCGAAACGTTGCCGAAAGAATTGTCCATCACTGCTGAGAGCGATGACGGCGAAATTATGGGCGTGCGCCACAAGACGCTGCCGGTCTGGGGCGTGCAGTTTCACCCCGAGTCGATCATCACTGAACATGGTCATGACTTGCTCAAAAACTTTCTGTCCCTGTAGGGTGCGCTTAAGCGCACCAACCCATGACATGGTGCGCAGAGCGCACCCTATAAAAAGGCTTCTTCATGCCCATTTCCATTTCAGAAGCCATCCAGCGCACCGTTGATCATCGCGAGATTTTCGAAGACGAGATGCTCTCGCTGATGCGAAAACTCATGAACGGTGAGTTCACGTCAGCGCAAACAGCAGCGTTTTTGCTCGGCCTGCGCGTCAAGAAAGAAACCATCGGCGAGATCGCTGCGGCAGCAAAAGTGATGCGCGAACTGTCGACGAAAGTACCGGTAGATAACGAGCCGAATCTGGTTGACATTGTCGGCACCGGCGGCGATTTGTCGCACACGTTCAATATCTCCACTGCGTCCATGTTCGTCGCGGCCGCAGCGGGCGCCAAGGTGGCCAAACACGGCAATCGTGGGGTGTCATCGAAGAGTGGCGCGGCGGATGTGCTGGAGGCGCTCGGTGTCAACATCATGCTGGTTTCCAGCCAGATTGCGCAGTGCATTCGCGAGACCGGGATCGGCTTCATGTTCGCCCCGAACCATCACCTCGCGATGAAGGCCGTAGCGCCGATTCGCCGCGAGCTGGGGGTGAAGACCATCTTTAATATTTTGGGGCCACTGACCAATCCGGCGAGCGCGCCGAACACCATGATGGGCGTGTTTCATGCGGATCTGGTGGGCATTCAGGTGCGTGTGATG
>JANMXI010000068.1:0-3262 GCA_031394735.1 Pseudomonadota bacterium
GAACGGCATCGACCGGCGGGGTCAGTTCGTTGCGCTGGTGCCCGCCGCGCAAGGATTGGGTCAGAGCGCCGGCCCCTTCATTGCCGGATTCCTGCTGGGGTGGCAATGGGGCTATTCGCAGGTGCTGATGGCCATGCTGGCCTTCATCGCCGCCTGCATGGGCGCCTACCTGCTGGTGTATCTCCGCCTGCGCCGCAGCCAGCCGCAGCTCGCCGCGGCATGAACATCACATTTCCAGAAACAGTTTCCGCAGACGTTGCGATTCGTCGCCGTCGAGTTTCTTGAGCAATTCGTCCAGCGGTTCCGGCTTGCCGTAGGCATAGCCTTGCGCGTAATCCACGCCCAGCTTGCGAACGGCGGCGGCGATCTCCTGCGTCTCCACATACTCGGCGACCGTGTCCATGCCCAGTCCCTTCGCCAGTTCGACGATGGCTTTGACAGTGGCCTTGGAATTGCGGTCGGTGAGAATGTCGCGTACGAAGCTGCCGTCGATCTTGACCCGTGCAATCTGCAGGTTCTTCAGATAGGTCAGGGAATTGGCGCCCGTGCCGAAGTCATCCAGTGCGAAGCGGCAGCCCAGCGCTTTGAGTTCACCGATCATCTGATTGGCGTGCGCAAGATTCGATACGGCCGCCTGCTCGGTCAACTCGATGGTCAGGCAGTCGCTGGGCAGCTTCGCGAGCTGCAGCTGCTCCTTGAAATGTTGAATGTAGGCGTGATCGCCGATCGACTGGCCGGAGACATTGATCGAGATGCCCAGCCCGCGCGAGCGGAACATGCCGCGATAGGGGGTGAGCATCTCCAACGCGCGCTGCATCACCCAACGATCCACGGAGGGCAGCAGCTGATAGCGTTGTGCGGCCTGAATGAGGGGGCCCGGCGCCAGCAGGCTGCCGTCCTCGTCGCGCAAGCGAAGCAGCAGTTCGTAACCACCGGGCAGCGCGGAGTTTTGCAGCGGAATGATGCGCTGGGCAAACAACAGCAACCGGTCCGACTTCAGCGCGGCGCGCAGTTGTCCTACCGCGATGACATCCTCGTGACGCCGCATCATGCTGTCGTCTTCGCAGGCGTAGAGTTCGATCCGGTTGCGGCCGCGGCTCTTCGCCGTCTTGCACGCCAGTTCCGCCGCCGCGATGGCGCGTGGCAAACCTTGTGGCATGTCCACCAGCGCCGAGACGCCGCAACTCAGCGACACCTCGACGGCATTCTGCTGCGGCCCGATCACCAAGTGCGCAGCCGCGGCTTGAATCTGCGCGGCGACACCTTCCGCGGCGTGGATATCGGCGCTCGGCAGCACGATGGCGAAACGGTCCCCCGAGATGCGGGCCGCCAATGCGTCGGCCGGTAGTAGAGGCGGGCACAACAGGTCAGCGATGCGGACGATCAGCTCATTGCCGACCTCGAAACCATGCAGCTCGTTGACGACATGCATGTGATCGATGTCGAAATAGATGACGCTGCGGGCGAGCCCCTGCGCCGCGCCAACTTCCACACCCGCAGGGTCGAGCGCGCCGTAGGCCTGCTCGAGCGCATCGCGGGTATACAGACCGGTCACGAGATCGAATTGCGTATCGACAATGCTGGCGGTCTGACGACCCAGATGACGGGCGAGAAACACGTGCCGACTGGCGTAGTCGGCGGCGTCGATGGGATTGTAAAACGCGAGCATGCCGATCACCCGGCCGGTATCCCGCACCACCGGCACTGACAGCAGTTTACACGCGCTCAGAGTCCGGCTGGAACCTGCCGGCTTGTTGATCAGCAGGGGCCGGTTCTGGCGTTGTGCCCAGTTGAGCAGATGCGTTTGAGTCTGCGTCGCGACTGTTCGCAGGGTCTCCCCGGCGCGAGCGTCCGCGACGTGCGACACGCTCAGCCGCTTTTCCGGCACATACAGCACGCCGAGCGCGCTGTTCAGACGCAGTGTGGCAGCCGCCAGCAGTGCCTCGAGCACGCGCCGGTCGTCGGACGAGCTCTTCAAACCGCTGATGATGCTGAACAGCCATTCCAGTTCCGCAGTTCGCTCCGTCAATGTTTCGATGCGCGCCGGCGTGGGCACCGCGGTCGCCAACTCGCGGTGAACGCAATCGAGCAGCGGCTTCAAGCGTCGGGCCAGATCGGCTGCATGGCGGGCGGCATGTGCCGGCCGCTCGGGCAGTGCCTGTCTTACGCAAAACACGCCCAGCAGAGTCGTATCGGAATGTTCCAGCGGGATGGCGGTCAACCAACGGTCCTGGCCGTTGCCGATGGAGGCGGGCAGACGGCGCAGGGGTGATTCGCACCAGCCCAGAGAATCGACCCACTTGCGTACTGCCTCGACGTTGACGCCGCGCGATCGGGCGAGGGTCTTCAGTTCAGCATTGAGTACAGCGATGCCGGTCGTGTTGCCCAGCAGGCTCTCGGCCAGCTGCGCGAACGAAACATACATCGGCTCCATCGTCGAGGTTGGCTGGGCGGCGTCTTTCACGTCAAGTTGTGTCGAATTCTGTGTCTTAAGGTATCGGCCGGATCGCGCGCTGCAACACCGATTAGATCGGGCCTTCATTTGAAATGCCAAGCCCATCACATTGCGGCTCACTTGCAACTCACCCCTGAAGTGGGCGAGGCTAGCGGCTTAGGGGTAACCCCGACATTAAAAATAAAGGACGACCATTGGGCTTATTGGATGGAATTCTCAGCGCGGCCCTCGGCGTCTCGCACACGGCCAGTGCACCCCCTCCGGGCAGCGTCAGCTCGGACTCGCTCATGCAGATTGCCGCACAGCTTTTGCAACAGCATGGCAGTGTCGCCGGATTGATCAATTCCTTCAACCAGGCCGGACTGGGTCAGGTGGTGAGTTCCTGGGTGAGCACCGGCCAAAATCAGACGATTTCGCCGAGCCAGGTGTCGCAGGTGTTGGGATCGGGGCAGATCGGCCAAATCGCTTCACAGCTGGGGCTGAACACCAGCCAGGCAAGCGGCATCCTCGCGCAATTGCTGCCGCAGGTGGTGGACCATATGACGCCGAACGGGCAGGTCCCGGCGGGCGATCACTCAACGCAGGGCGATCTGCTCACCGCTGCACTGGGGATGCTCAAATCCAAGCTTTAGAATTACCCTCGCGCGAATTGGGTTATCGTTAGCCGATGGGGATCTGGACACGCAAAGATCTGAGCCAGCTGGCAACGGTCAGTGAGGCTTCCGACAGCGCGGGCGGTCATGGCATGCGCCGCGTACTGGGCCGCTTCGATCTGATCCTGATCGGCGTCGGCAGCACGATAGGCGC
>JANMXI010000069.1:0-3059 GCA_031394735.1 Pseudomonadota bacterium
TGCTCCACGAAATGTCCAAGCCCGCCAACGATGAATATCAGGCTGAGGCAAACGCGAAAAATAAGGTCCGAGAAACTTGAGTTCGTTTTCAAGAACCGCTGTGATTGCTTGATAAATGTCACTCTTCAATCCTTGAGATGAATGGCCCAGGCGCACGCCAATTAACGCTCTCGCTTATCGGCCAGAGAACAGGTACTTGGCGAGCGCCGCACCTGCCAACACCAGCACCACGATAACGACAATCCAGGTGAGGCCCATGCCCCACATCATTCCTCCGCCAGTACCGTCCATCATTGTCTTGGGTCCTTCTGTTTAGACTGCACTCGTACGTCACGATCCGACTCACGCCGCGCTTTCGGTTTCACCGCCCGCCTTTTGCATCGCCGGGAATCCCCCGGCTACATGCGAGACGTTGGCGATACCGATGCTCTTGAGCGTCTTCGCAGCCAGCGCCGACCGATTGCCGGAAGCACAATAGAGCACCAACCGCTTGCCGCTGCTCAACGGCTTGACATGGGTTGGGCTGTTGGGGTCGGCATGGAATTCTAGGAATCCGCGTGAGGCATGCACTGAGCCCTTGAGAATGCCAGTTTTGCGCCGTTCATCGGTTTCCCGAACATCGACGAATACCACATTGGGGTCGTCCATCAGTTTCACGGCGGCGTCCGCCGATAGCGTCTCGACCTCCGCCGTGGCCGAGGCGACGAGTTCTTTCGCGCTCTTAATGTTCATGGTGGTCTCCTTCGTTCCAGGGTGCGCCTTCGAGCGACCCAATGGGGATTTTGAGATAGCGCCGGCCGTTCGATTCTGGATCGGGCAGCCGGCCGCCTCGAATGTTCACTTGCAGCGATTGCAGTATCAGTCTCGGCATAGGCAGTTCCCGGTCACGAGCCTGCCGAAGGGTAACGAACTCAGCTTCGCTCTTCGCCTCTCTAAGGTGAATGTTTTCGGATTTCTGCTGTCCCACTGTACTTTCCCAGGCGGGCTGGCGTCCACCCGGCATGTAGTCGTGTCCGGTGAAGACCTTGGTGTCATCTGGCAACGCGAGTATCCTCTGGATACTTCTCCAAAGTGCGTGCGCATCCCCACCTGGAAAATCGGCGCGTGCCGTTCCGAAGTCTGGTTGGAACAAGGTGTCATGAACGAAGATTGCATCTCCGACACCGTAAGCGATCGAGGCAAGCGTATGTCCCGGCGTAAACATCACCTCGACATCACAATTGCCGATTTTGAACCGCTCGCCATCGACGAACAGCTTGTCCCATTGCGAGCCGTCGGTCGGGAAAGTGTCGGGGTAATTGTAGATTTCGTTCCAGAGCTTCTGAACTTCGACGACCTTTTCGCCGATCGCAGTCGCGACGCCCGTTTTGTCTCTGAGATAGCCCGCTGCCGAGAAATGGTCGGCATGCGGATGGGTGTCGAGAATCCATTTGAGTGTGTAGCCCTCATTCCGCACATGATCGAGTAGCTGATCAGCCGACCACGTGGCTGTTGAACCGGACTTTTCATCAAAATCGAGAACGGGGTCGATGATGGCGCAGTGCCGGGTCTCGGGATCCGCGACAACGTACTGCACACTAAAGGTGCGTTTCTCGAAGAACCCCTTGACGATTGGACGCCCCTGCAGCACAGACTTCATCATACAACCGGCCTTTCCGAAGATAAGAGATTTTCAAGCTGCGAACAGCGTCGCTGCTCCGCGCGCGACGACATAGAGGCCAACCAGAATGACGAGGCCGGAAAACGTCAGATTGAGTGCGCGCTTCTTTGCCGCAAGCCCTTTTCCGAACGCTACGCCGGCGATGCCGCCGACCAGGCCGCCGAGAACGAACAGGCTGGCAATCGGCCAGTCGATCATTCCGGAGACGGCATAGCTCGCTGCAGTTGCCGCCCCGAACGCTGCGACGGCGACCAGAGACGTACCGATCGCCGTCGTCAGCGGCATCCCGGTTGCCAGCATAAGGCCCGGCACGATCAGGAAGCCGCCTCCGATTCCGAAGAAACCCGACAAGAGTCCAACGGTAAAACCGATGGCGATGAGCAGCGGTAAAAGCTCACGCGCCGTTGTCATCGACAATCGCACCTCCGGATTCCCCGCCGCGCTGCGTTTGCGCAGCATGGCAAGGCCCACGACGATCATCAGAGCACCGAACAGGACCAGGAGTTTCTGCCCATCGAGCGCTTTGGCGACCGTAGAGCCCGCAACTGCGCCGACGACGCCGGCAGATGCAAAGACGGCGGCACAACGCCATTTCACGTTTCCGGCGCGGGCGTGGCTTACGACGTTGCCGAGCGCGCTCAGGGAGACCGCAATGGCGCTGGTGCCGATTGCGACGTGTGGCGACGTCACTCCCACCGCATAAACCAGAAGGGGAACCGCGAGGATCGAACCACCGCCTCCGACCAGTCCCAGCACCAGGCCAACAACTGCGCCCGATATCGTCGTCGAGATGCCGACGGGGAAGTCGATCATTGGCCACAAGCTCCCTGTCAGGCCTGAGCCATTCGATTCCACGGAGCAAGCGCCAGAATTCGGGCCATGCCACAAGTGCCGGTCGTCCCGGCGAAGACAAGACCAGCGCCGACAAACCCCGACAGGGCGTAAAACCCAGGATGCAGTAGCGCTCCCAAACCAACGCCAAGAAGCACGAGACTGCCCGCGGCGATCTGCACTTGCCGCATCATTTCTACCGGTCGACGATGATCCTTTGAAACTGGCAGCCCCGCTGCTTTCCAGGCTTCCAGCCCTCCACGCAAGATGTATGCCTCGCCGCCGGCCGCGGCCGCGAGCCGTTCCGCCGCGGCGTCGGTTCGGCCTCCCGACCGGCAATGAAAGATCACGTGCTGCGCCTCGCGCCGATCCAGCGGAGTGGAAAGCCGGGATAATGGCAGGAGCCTAGAATTAGGGATGCGCTCGCGTGCATGCTCGTCGGGTTCGCGGACGTCGATCAGCAAGGCTCCCTCATTGATGAGGCGCAGCGCTTCCTGTGGATCAACATGAGTGGTCATTTACGTTTTCCTGACTTTCTTGCCGGCTTACAAAACAACCGATGAAGCGT
>JANMXI010000070.1:0-4340 GCA_031394735.1 Pseudomonadota bacterium
CCGTAGGCATTGCCGTGGATGTTCAACACCACCCGATTGCCGGCCAGAAAGCTGAGGTTGGCATGCCAGCGCTTGATGTCTTGTTGCTGGCGCCACTGCGCCCGCGCTGCATCCTCCAGCCAGGTGCGCAGCGCCCACTCAAAAAACCCTGACAGCTTGGGCTTGGTGATCACCTGCAGGAGCAAATTGCGACGCCGTATTGGGATCAGGTCATGCTGCAACCAGGCTGCAGCGGGCGTTGCGCAAAGTATTGGCACTGCGCTGTTGATGGCGCAAGGCGGCGGAACGGGCTGAAAGCGGTAACGGCAATGGCCGCCTACGGCCGCCGTTGCAACTCTTCGCTGGACCGATGTGTTGCCCGGTGGACCATAAAGACGCGAAAGCCCGTGCTTGTGCGGCCGTTGCTCTTCGCGCCGTGCTCCGCTGTTGCTTGCAACCAACGCCAGGCTGCGTCAAATTTAGGCAGTAACCCCTAGCGCAGTTCGGGACAAGCCCGCATGCGGATGCCAACAGCGTGCCCAAGTTCCTGTTTGCTAACGCTTTTCAGGCCGATTGTGGTGCGTGGCAGCACCACGTGGCGGCAGGCATGGCGGCGGGTCAAGCCCGGCAAGGGTTTCCCTAGAAGCTCCAGGCCCGGGGCATCCTCCACAATGAAATTACATGCCGTTGTCATCCAGCCAAACTCGATTTACAAAGTCGGGCTTTGGATGTGCAGCGGTTTTTGGGGTCTACAGATCAACCTTCTTTTGCTAAAGGATTTTCCATGTTCCAGAGATCCAAAATCAGCATGGCCGTCGCATTGACGGTCGCCAGCCTGGCATCTGCTAGTGCGCTGGCGCAGGGCGCGCAGCGCGTTGAGATCACCGGCTCGTCGATCAAGCGCGCCGATTCAGAGACTGCGCTACCTGTCACGGTCATCACCCGGGCCGACATCGACCGCAGTGGCGCCACCACCGCGCAAGACTTGGTCGCACTAATCCCGTCGGTGTTTGGCGGCTTGGTGGTTGCCACCAACGTCGGCTCCACCGGCAATGCGTCGTCAGCCGGCTTGCGTGGTCTTGACCCCAAATACACCCTGGTGCTGTTGAACGGCCGCCGGGTGGCGAACTATGCTTTTGGCAACTCGCCTGTCGATTTGAACTCGATCCCGCTGTCGGCCATCGAGCGGGTGGAAGTGTTGCGCGACGGCGCTTCGGCAATCTACGGCGCTGACGCCGTGGCCGGCGTGATCAATTTCATTATGCGCAAGGACTACACCGGGCTTGAAGTCTCGGGTTACGCCAATAAGGTTGACCAGGGTGGCGGCGAGACCCGGTCGGCCAACATAACCGGCGGATTCGGTAACCTGGAAACTCAGGGTTTCAATGTGCTTGTCAGCGCCAGTACCGAATCCAGCGATTCGCTCAAAGCGAAGAACCGCAGCTTTGCCAACTCGGCCGTCAGGCCAGACTTGGGCGTCAACAAGGCGTCAACGCGTAACGGTGTGCCCAACCTCAATTTCACCGATACGTTGGGTAATGGCTATGGTGGACAAAAAGGCGCCAATCAGCAAAGCGTGTCGCCGATCATCAATCCTTTCCGCTACAACGGTTGCGACAACCCTGAATTTGCCTTGGCCATCGTCAACGCCACCTCCTGCGGCACCGACTACGTCAAATTCATCGACCTGATCCCCGAGCAGAAGCACGACAACGTCATCGCCCGCGGCGTATTGCAGTTGAACGCCGATAACCAGCTGTTTGCCGAGGCGGTGCACACCAAAAACCACTTGGTTTCAACTTATTCGCCTGCGCCGTACACCAAGACAATGACGTACCCGGCTGCTGGCCGTTTCTATCCCAAGAGCATCACGATTCCGAAGGGCACGAAGGTCGGCTCGGTTTTTACGGACCCGGTTACCGGCTTGAAGTCTGACGTCAAGTACAGGCTGGCCGATGGCTCCTTGCTGCCGGTGGGCACGCTTCTTCCCGCTGACATTGTCGTGACCCCCACCGGCTCGATCAGCGGCACCTGGCGCACGGTGGCTGGCGGCGGCCGAGTCGATATCTCCGATGACACAATGGATCGCTTCCTGATAGGTGCGAAGGGCACGTTGATGGGCTGGGACTACGAGACGGCGCTCACGTCCTCCAAGAGCGACGGCACGATCTCGTTCGGCCCCGGCAAGTTCAGTTATGCCAAGCTGACGCCGCTGGTGTCGTCAGGCGCAATCAACGTATTCGGCTCGCAGGACGCCACGAGCCTGGCCGCCTTGAACAGTGCCTTGCTGACAGGCCCTGAGCAAAGTGCCACCTCGAAGGCGGTGGAATTCGATTTCCGCGTATCGCGCGACATCTTCACGATGGAGGCTGGACCTGTGGGTTTTGCAGCAGGCTTCTCTTACCGCAAGGAAGAACTTGCCCAGATTTCATATCCGGTGCTGGCTTCCGGTGATGAAGTCGGCGGTGCCGGCGCAATCCCGGGCGTGACGGGCGACCGCAAAGTGATGGGCCTGTTTACCGAAATCAACTTTCCGATAGCCAAGAACCTGGATTTGACGCTGGCCGCGCGCTACGACGACTACAAAAACAGCTTCGGAACGAAGTTCAACAACCTCAGCCCGAAAGCCAGCTTGCGCTTCCAGCCGATGAAAGAGTTGCTGGTGCGTGGCTCTTACGGCCAGGGCTACAGGGCACCCACGCTGTATGAGAACCTGCGGCCACAGACCACCGGCAACAATACCAACGGCAACTGGAGCGATCCGATCCGCTGCCCGGGCGGTGTGCCGATCAACAACCAGGTTGGTACGCTTCAGGACGAGTGCGACATCCAGCAGCCCACCAGCCTCGAAGGCAACAGAAACCTCAAACCCGAGAAATCCACCCAGTATTCGGTGGGTTTGGTTTTCTCGCCAATGGCCAACTTTACCGCGTCACTCGATTATTGGGATCTTGCGATCAGCGATGCCATCCTGCAGAAGTCCGAAATTCAGGTGCTGAGCAACCCGACTCAGTTCAAGGACAATATCTTCCGTTACGATCCAGCCGCCTTTCCCGGTGGTTACAACAACGAAACCGGTGCAGGCGTCTTCAAGGGCAGCGTCAACCCGGCATTTCCGATCGCCTACGTCTACCTGCCTTATGACAACACGGGCAAGTTCTTTGCTGCTGGAGTTGACTTAAACGTGCAGTACCGGCTGAAGCTGGAGAGCATCGGCACGGTGGGCGTCAGCCTAGACGGCACACTGTATACCAAGCACGGCTACCAATACACCGGCGCCGACACGGTCAGTGACTTGGGCAAATACAAGGACTTTGGGCCGACGCCCCGGTGGCGTCATGCGCTGACTTTCGCCTATAGTACGGGCGACTGGAATGCGTCGGTGACCAATAACTTCACCGCCAGTTACAAGGATTACACCGATCCTTCGGCTGTGGGTGCCAACTACCCGGCAGACCGCGATGTCGCCGCCTATTCATTGTGGGACGCGCAAGTGGGCTGGAAAGGTATCAAGAATCTCGACGTGGTGTTGGGTGTGAAGAACCTTATGGACACCGACCCGCCGTCGTCGCGGACGTCGAAGAATTTTCAGACCGGCTACGACGCGCAATGGACCAACCCGTTGGGCCGTGCTTATTACCTGCGCCTGAAATACAAGTTCTTCTGAAATACCTGATGCGTTGATCGATGCCGGGCCGCCTTCGGGCTGGCCCGGCATTTTTTGATGCAGCGATGCTGTTTGACTGCTTCGACCGTCGGACCGGAGATTCCGTGAAGCCACTTTATTTACGCGCCCCGCGCTCGATGAATGCGGCTGCTTTGCTGGTTTGCGTGGCCTTCCTACCGGGCTGCGCCGGCATACTCTACATCGCCGGTGAGATCGAAGGTGTCAAGGAACAGTCCGATTTTCAAACCGGCAGCAACCTGGCACGCCGCGACAAAGGCAATACTGGCCCACGCGAGATGGACAAGGATGCGATTGAATCCAGCCTGCGCGGCATCAATGCCAACCGAGACAACGGCCGGTAGCAGAGAAAGGCGGGCTGAGCAGAAAGGCAGGGTCAAAAAGGCGAGGCCAGGTCTTGTTGTTTGCCTCCATCCTGTAGTTTCCGCGCATGTCCCGCCCACTGAGAATCGACTTCCACTGCTGGAAGGGTAGCTATTCACCGGAGAGAGGGGGGCGCCATGGTTCACCTCTTTGGTAGGTGGGTTGTGGTCAGGCCGGCCGGTTGCTCTGACACTCGGTTCGGCCGCTTTGCCGCAAGGCCGCTGCGGCGCAGGGCCTGTATCCGTCAGGCGGTCGGTGGTGCGGGTTGAACGTGCATCGGCATGGCCTTGAAGCGCTCTTGGGCCTGCCACAC
>JANMXI010000071.1:0-8445 GCA_031394735.1 Pseudomonadota bacterium
TTGCCGACTTCAATCGAACCGATGTCATCGCCGCGGCCCAGAGCTCGTGCGCCGTTGATGGTATAAGCATCCAGCACATCGTTGATCCCAATGGTCTGCGAAGGGTTCAGTGCCGGCTGGCCGGCGAACCTGCGCGTCAGCGCCATTTGCATATTGATGAACGGTCGAGGATCGCGCGTGTCCACCGGTGCATCGGATCCGGCGATCAGCGTTGCACCGGCCGCCTTCACACTGCGCGTGGGATAGGCATTGCGTTCGTAGTAAAACCTCGGATCGTGCAAGGCGGCAGGTCCGGTGCCCGTGACCTTGTCGATGAACGGGATTACGGTGATGTCGTAGTCCGGATCGGTATAACCCCAGGCGTAGGTGAAGGCGACATTGATATGATCCTTCCCCAGCCGCACGACATCGGCCGGGTGGATGAGCTGCGCGTGCGCAATCGTGTCGGGCTGGCTCGACACGTCGTCCGCACGGCGTGCCCGCTCGATGGCATCCAGCGACGCACGCATCGCGTCATCGCCAATGGCGTGGAAATGCAGTGTGAACCCGGCGTTGTGAAAACCCGCTGACCAAGCGAACAGTTCCGGTCGCGGCAGCGTCAGCACGCCGCGCGATGGCTTGCACTGCGCCAGCGCATAGCCGTGAGTGCGTTGAAATCGCGCGATCGCCGCACCGCTCCTGAAGCGTTTCGGATGTTTGAGGACGGCACGGCAACCCGCGCCCTTTCGATCCAGATATCCCGTTACCTCCAATTTGCCTTCCGCATTGCGCTGGAAAGTGGGCAGCAGGAACGGTCGGATCTGCGCGCCATGCGGCAGCGTTGGAGGAGTGGCATTCGGGTCCCCTTCCAGCACCCCGTCGGCAAAGATTTTGACGGCATCCGCACGGATCAGCGGGTGGCCCGCGTATTTTTCACGGCGCGCTCGCGCCAACGCCACCGCTCGGGCGACATCCAGTTTGCCATCGGCGCCGCGAAATTCATCGGGCGCGAAATACTGCGCGGCGTTCACATGCACAGTCAATTTTCCGCTCTCAGCGAGCATGTCATACAGAGTGAAATTATCTTCCGATGCCGAGGCACCCTGAATCGCGACGATGCCGCTGCGATTGAGCACCTCGACCACGCGTTGCGGCGCGCCGTGGGGAACTGCGCATTCGGCGCGTTGCCGCCGCCAAAGCTCCACGCATCGACCAGCAGCCATTCGCCCGACGCAGGTTTGTAGCGCTCGATGCAGGCTCGGACAAAGCTCGAGATCTGCGCCAACGACATGGGTTCGCTCTTTAGATCGCACGTGTCGAATTGCACGATGCCCAGCGGATGAATGTGCGCATCCACCAAGCCCGGCAGCAGCAGCTTGCCGCCGGCGTCGATGTGTTGAGTGTGCGGGCCAATTAAAGCTGCGCTTTCGGCTGTCATACCGACATAGATGATCCGGCCATCCCGCACCGCAAGTGCTTCGGCCAGGTGATGCCCATTGTCCGCCGTGTAGATGCGCGCATTGGTCACCACCAGATCCGCATCCTCAGCAGCAATCGCGGACGACGCAATTGCAGCCGTCGCCACGATCAGCGACAAAACACTATGCCTCACTTTGCGCATGCGGCTCTCCACGGTTGTATGTTCAACGAAAATTGAATATACCATCAGCTTCACCGCGCGCCGCGCAAAGCAAGAGAGTACTGATCATGCGAATCGACACGGCGCGTGGGCCGGTGGCATTGGCATCTTTGTTGATGGCGGCGCAGGCAATTGCCGCCAGCGTAGTGCTGCAGAACGGTCAGATCTATACGGCGAATCCGCGCCAACCGTGGGCGCAGGCGGTCGCAATGCGCGATGGCAAGTTCATCGTCGTCGGTTCGAACGCGCGAGCACGCGCGGTCGCAGACCCAGGCGCACACGTCATCGACCTGCGAGGCAAGACCGTATTGCCTGGCATCATCGATTCCCACATCCACACCTCTTTGGGCGAATTTCTGCTGCACCGTCTGTGCAATGTGCGCAGCTACTCAGTCGAAGAGGGCTATTCAAAGCTGGCGGCCTGCGCCAAATCCGCACCGCACGGAGGTTGGGTGATCGCCTACGGTTGGTATTTCACCGACAATCAACGGATCGGTGATGTCCGCCTGGCACGGCTGGATTCCATCGTTCCGGATCGCAAGCTCGCAATCGTGTCGTTGGATCTGCACAGCATGTGGGTCAACTCGAAAACGTTGCGGGAGTTCAAGATCACCCACGACACGCCTGACCCGGCCGGCGGTCGCATCGAACGAGATCCGCGTAGCGGCGCACCCACCGGTGTACTGCGTGACGCGGCCAATCTTCCCGTACTCGGCGCCGTTCTGCACGACTCCACCTATTCCGCCAGCACCGCGGACCTTTTCCGTACGGCCGTCCCGTATTTGAACAATTTAGGGATCACCTCGATCATCGACGCGATGGTCGACGACGACATGGAAGAGGCCTACCACCGATTGGACGCGGAGGGAAAACTCACCTTGCATGTGTCGCAGGCTTTCGCCGTCAATCCGGCGAACTATCGCACCGAAATTCCACGCATTGCCGCGAAGCGCAGTCATCAAACGCCGCATACGCGCATCGACTTCGTGAAGGTGTTTGGCGACGGCAATATTGAGGACAACCTCTCCAACATGTTGCCGCACAACGGTCACCCGGCGACACCCGGGTATTACACCCAGGAGCAGATGAACGAACTAGTGCGTCTGGCCGAACACAACGGGCTGAATGTCTTCGTACATGTCATCGGTGATGGCGCCGCGCGGCAGGTGCTGGACGCAGTGGCTGCGGCACGGCGGGCTGGACCCTGCCCTGCCTGCCGTCACACCCTGACGCATCTGCAATGGGTGGATGCTGTCGATATTCCACGCTTCAAACCATTGAACGTGATCGCCAACATTCAGGAAGGTTGGCTGGCGCCGCGCGCCTTTGGCGGTCCCGTGGGATACGACTATGTAACGGCAACAGGGTTGGGTCCCGTGGGGCCCAAAGTGGCGGCGCAGTTGCTGCCGTATGGCCCGCTGCACGCGGCCGGCGCCCGAATCGCCGGCGGCAGCGATTGGTTTTTCACGAATGAAAATCCCTGGCAAGACATCGAGGCCGGCGCCACCTCGCGTGATCCCGGTGAAACCGCTCAGAAGGTCATGGCGCCCAATCACGTGATCGATCAAAAAGCCCTCGTCGATGCGCGCACCATCGATGCCGCCTATCAGATGTTCAGCGAATCGAACATTGGATCCATCGAGGTGGGCAAGAGTGCGGATCTGGTAGTGATCGATCGCAATGTGCTGAAGATTCCGGCGCACGATATTCACGGCACTCAGGTTCTCATGACGTTTCTTGAGGGCAGGCAGATTGCCGGTGCCGCCCACTGACGTTGCGTTTATCGCCTGACGGTGAGGGGCGGCGAGGTTGCGTGCTCCAGTGCCATCAACTTCGTGACCATTGCGTTGCCGTAGTACGCCTGGGGATGAGACGGCGTCTCCTGTTCTGCTTTTTCACGCGCTGCCAACGCGACCGACGCCGTGTCGAAGGCCGCCTTGAGCGATGGCGCACTTGGCAGTGCGTCGCGGAAGAACGCTTCGCCGAAATAGGTCAGGTCCCGATCGGTGCCGCATCCAAAGGAGGTGCGGTCAGCGGCCGCGGCGGTGAGGATGATGGTGTTGTCGTCCTGCAACGGTGGGATGAAGCCACCGGCGTAGCAGGCAGAAATCACGATGACCTTCCAGCGGATGGCGGATTCCTTCAGCGCCGACGCCAAGACTTCACCATCCAATTGATTCAAGGGCAGTGCTCCGTTGGACACTGCCAACTCCGGTTCCGCCGATCCGTGCGATGACAGCACCAGGAACAATACGTCACGGTCGCGGTCCATGCGCTCGCCCAGCTGTTGCAGTGTCAATTCCAAACCGGACACCGTGGCCAGCGGATGGGTATCCCGATCGCGACGATCATTGACCAGCAGCACCGTTCGGTGGGACGTGCCATAGCGTGCGCCGATGACTCGCGCCGCCAGGTCGATCTCCTGCGCAAACACTCGCTCTTCCCCGACCCCGGCAAAGCCCAGCATATAGGCCGCAGCGTCGGCGCCACTGGGCGCGGCCAGACCTGCAACCGCCGCATCGATTTTCGCGGACTGATCGAATAGCAGGCCCTCCTGGTCTGTCAAGTCATCGGCAGCGACGGCCGCAGAACCCACTATCCACAGCGATGGATTGACATACAACGCGTCGCTGCAAAAGTTGGCGAGCAGCGATGCGCAGATCGCGAGGATGAGTGCCGGAACTTGTCGATGACCTGTGACGGCTTTTAAGGCGCGCGCCGCATACAACGTCGCGACGACCAACGACACGAGCAAAATCCACATGGCGCCGCGATCCGTCTCTGCAATGCTGCTGAGCCAAAACCCAGCCACCAACAGGGGCGCGGTTGCGGCCACGATCCATGCCGTCGATTTCAGGGAAACAGCCGGCCTGCTGCTCGCAGCCATCAACCACGCGACTGCAATACCGGCCAGCACATACCAGGCAATGCCGACGAGTCCAGCTATCCAGAATTGCGCGGGCTGGTCTTGCGAATAGCGATCCAATGCCAACCACAAGAGGATGGCGGTCGTCGCAAGCACGAACACGGCACCGGCGTGTGCTGCTGCACCGCGCCCCAAGGAGCGAAAGAAATAAAGTCGCAGGACGGAGCGCAGCGATGCGACAAGGGTGACGTCAGTCTCGCCGGTCGAAGAGTCAGTCATCGCGCATCTTTTAGAATACCGCCGGTATCGCTTTATGATACTACATCGAATGCTATTGCTTTGATCGCCGGCGCCCCTATTCTCGACGCGCATGCACGGCTCCGTGACCCTGACATCCTTGACGCCCGTCTGTCTTGCCACGCGCACACAAGCGTTGTGGATCCAAGCACAGGATGATCGCGGTTTGATCGGCGTGGGTGAAAGCTGTCCGATTGAAGCAGTAACGGTGGAGACGGTGACGACGGCACTGGCGTTCGTTGCCAGGCATCAACGGGAGTGGATCGACGAGGTGAGCTGCGTCGCGAGCTTGATGGGCTGGGCCGAACGGCATCGCGCCGACATCGATGCCAATCCTTCCACTTGGACGGCGGTCGAATTGGTGTGCCTGGATTTGCTGGCGCAAAACCAGGGATGTTCAGTCGAACGGCTGCTCGGCGTGCCGGAACTGGCCGGTCGCTTTTGCTACACCGCATCGTTGCACAACGAACCGCCCGCGCGGTTCGCGGTGCATCTGGACCAACTCCTCGCAATGGGGTTCGAAAACTTAAAGATCACGCTATCCGGAAGGCTGCAGGACGACCGCGCCAGGATCCGCCTGTTGCAGGATGCTGGAGTGCCTGAGGCTTGCGTACGCGCGACGGCAAACTATCTGTGGTCCGACTCCTGTAGTTGTGTGCGCTACATCGACTCTCTGGGCTTGCGCTTCATGGCCTTGGAAGAGCCTCTGCTTGTCGCGAACTTGGCCACCATGAACCGGGTGGCGCGCGCCTTGAATACCACCATCATTCTGGATACCGGCTTTATCCGCCGAGAGCAGCTACAAGAGGTGTGCTCGTCGCCCGACCACGAAATCCGGATGCTGGACGTCTTGCTCGAGGAAGGCGGCCGCGTCGCGCCACCGCGCTTCGATCATCTCCACCGCCGCTCTGGGCGTACGGTCACCCGTGCAGGTGACGTAGTCAGTCGGACAATCACCGCAGACCACCCACCAACCGACGAAGCCGGACGCTGTTTCACTCTCTATCGCCCACACCGAGAAGCGCGGGTAGGCGTGCCACGCGGGCACGTCGTGCAGGCGGCGGTGTTTGACGCCGTGTCGCACGAGATACTCGATCGCCTCCTGGCGGCGTTCTGCAAACCATCGGAGTTGAGTGCCGCAATCGCGGGCTTCGCGGATGTCACGGAACATACGCGGATATTACGCCCGGCGGTGGCGGCAAGGATAGCGTCGGCTAATCCTCACACGTGCAGTCAATGACCACGCTGTAGGCATCGTCCGGCAGATAAAGCCAAGAAACGCGACTTTCGATCAAACGGCGCTCCTCGTTCAATGAGACCTTCGACACTGATGGAGACTGCCCCATGCAACTCGAAGCACGCCTCTACAGATTGGAAAACCGCTATCGCGCCGCACTGAGCGCCGCGGTGGTCGCCAAGTGTGAATATTTTTCCGTTGTCGGCGAACCTTCGGTAACCGAGTCGGCCCGGCGTCGCGCCGAAGCGCACTGGCAGGAGAGCGAGGCGCGAAAGCGAGCGCTGAGAGCTCGAATGGCGTATGTCGAACAGTTGGGTCCCGAAACTATGGTTTAGTATGATTACCCGATAGCCACGACGAGTACGGGTATTGCTTAAAATATATCGCGGAAGCTGCCATTCCGGCGCAGTCCAATTCGAGGCCGACATCGACTTGAGCCAGGGCACCAATAAGTGCAACTGCTCGATCTGCACCAAATCCCGGAATTGGAATGCGATCATCAAGCCGTCGGCTTTTCGATTGCTTACCGGCGAACTCGAGTTAAGCGACTACCAGTTCAATCAAAAGTCGGGGCACCATTTATTTTGCAGGCGCTGCGGCGTGCGCTCGTTCGCGAGAGGATATGTCGAGCAAATCGGCGGCGACTACGTTGCCGTACAGCTGGCGGCGCTGGACGATGCAACGGCTGCGGAACTGATCGCCGCCCCGGTTCGCTACGCCGACGGGCGCCACGATGATTGGGCATCCGTGCCGGCAGAAACCCGGCACCTATAAAAGTGAGTGCCGCGCGAATCTCGCTACCGGGCCAACTCTGCATCGATAGCCGACACCAACCTGGGGTCGTCAGCGGTGACGTCCGGGGAGAACCTAGCGATCACCTCGCCCTTGCGGTTGATGACGAATTTTTCAAAATTCCACAGGACATCAACCGGGTTCGTCGGGTTCACGCCATAGCCTTTGAGCCTTTCGCGAAACGGGCCCTCGCCGATGGCCTGCGGTTGGGATGCCGTCAGTTTTTCGTACAGCGGGTGCCGGTCAGCGCCCAGCACTGAGATCTTGGCGAACAATGGAAAGTGAACGTCGTAGCTGGTGGCGCAGAAGCTGGCAATTTCTGCCTCGGTCCCCGGTTCCTGGCCCATGAAATTATTGGCTGGGAAACCCAGCACCTCCAGACCCTTCGCGCGCTTGCTCTGGTAGAGCGTTTCCAGTCCCGTGTACTGCGGCGTCAGACCGCATTTGGAGGCCACGTTGACCACCAATAACACCTTGCCGCGATAATTGGCCAGGCTGGCAGCAGCACCGTCGATGGTCTTGAGTGGGATGTCGTATACGGCACGTGTCATGACTGTTCCTCCAACCATTATTTTTGCGGAAAGTGTTGACGCCAACAATAATCGAAATTCTGGCGCGGGGCTATTCCGGCGTACACTTGCGCGGCGTATTGGGATTCTCTGACCGAAAAAGGAATCTGCGATGAAACGACGTGAGATGCTCAAATTGGGAATTCAAGTCGCCAGTGTCGCCGCAGCGGGACGCTTCGTGAGCCGCGACGCGCAGGCGGGCACGCCCGGCCGGTACGAGGCTGCGTTCGCGTTGCTGGATTCCTTCGTCGAGCGGTACATGCGCGAAATGAACGCGCCGGGAATGACGCTGTCTCTGGCAGATGCGGACGGCACGCAGCGAGTGTGCGCGTATGGCCTCGGCGATCTCGCCACGCACCAAGCGGTGAACCCGGATCAATTGTTTCATATCGGCTCCATCAGCAAATCCTTCGCGGGCCTGTGCCTGCTGCAGCTTCGCGATGAAGGCAAGCTCGATCTGCACAAGCCGATCACTACCTATCTGCCGTGGTTGCGTTTTGATCCCGCCACGCGGCCGCTCACCGCCCATGATCTGCTGACGCATTCGGCCGCGCTTCCCGACGGCCCGTTATTTCCGGCAGACCCCGCTTTTCGGCATCGCGCGACCGCCGCGCCCGCAACGTTCTTCCACTATTGCAATATGGGCTACGAAGCATTGGGCCACCTGCTCGTGGCGTTGGATCGCCGGCCGCTGGCCGAGGTATTCCGCGCTCGCGTCCTGCTGCCATTGGGAATGACCGCCACCGAACCCGTCGTCACGCTCGACGCTGCAGATCGCATCGTCAGCAGTTACTGGCCCGCGCTGAATGATCGTCCCTACCCGCGCCACGGTCGGCTGTTGCAAGCGCCGCCCACCGCGGTGGCCGGCGCGGCGGGCTGTGTCGCCTCCACCGCACGGGACATGGCCGCCTACCTCGCGGTGCTGATCAATTACGGCCGCATCCAGGACAAGCGCCTGCTGTCCGAAGCAGGATTCGATCTGTTCGCAGCGCCGCACATGGCCGCGGCGGAATTCGGCCCCGGCGCATCCTACGGATATGGCATCGCAGTCGACACCTTGGACGGA
>JANMXI010000072.1:0-124570 GCA_031394735.1 Pseudomonadota bacterium
GAGACCGCAAAGCTGGCGCGCGCGGATGCCATCCATCCGGGCTATGGCTTCTTATCCGAAAACGCCAACTTCGCGCAGGCCTGCGCCGGCGCGGGCATCCTCTTCGTCGGTCCGCCGACAAGCGCGATGCGCGCCATGGGCTCCAAGAGCGCCGCCAAAGCCGCCATGGCAGCAGCGGGTGTGCCGGTGGCGCCGGGATATCACGGCGATGACCAGAGTGCGCAGCATCTACGTGCGGAGGCGTTGCGTGTCGGTTTCCCGCTGATCGTCAAGGCCAGCGCCGGCGGCGGCGGCAAAGGCATGCAAGTGGTGGAATCCGCGGAAGGCGTGGCGGGGGCCATCGAATCCGCGCAACGCCTGGCGCGCACGGCGTTCGGCGATGACAAGCTGCTGCTGGAGCGATACTTCCGCGTTGCCCGTCATGTCGAAGTGCAGGTGTTCGCCGATGCCGCTGGCGGCGTCGTTACCCTGTTCGATCGCGACTGTTCGATTCAACGCCGCCATCAGAAGGTGGTCGAAGAAGCGCCGGCGCCTGGGCTGCGGCCCGACGTGCGCGCCGCCATGGCGGAGGCGGCCATCAAAGTGGCGCGCGCCGTGGGGTACGTTGGCGCCGGCACCATCGAGTTCCTGATGGACGCCGAGCAGGGTTTTTACTTCATGGAAATGAACACGCGTCTGCAGGTCGAACATCCGGTGACCGAGATGATCACGGGCGTGGACCTGGTCGAATGGCAATTGCGCGTCGCGCGCGGCGAGCGCTTGGCTGATTTCGCGCCGCCGCTGAGCGTTCGAGGCGCCGCCGTGGAAGTGCGCCTGTACGCGGAGGATCCGGCACACGGCTATCTGCCCAGCGTCGGTCGACTGCAGCATGTGCATTTCCCCGCGGAAGGCCCGCATCTGCGCCTGGACATGGGTGTCGAGTGCGGGGACGAGGTGTCCTCCTTCTACGATCCCATGCTCGGCAAAGTCGTCGCCTGGAGCGATACGCGCAGCGCTGCGATTGAGCATCTGACACGCGCGATCGGCGAGATCGAAGTGATTGGCGTGAACACCAATCGCGCGCTGCTGTTCAGCATTCTCAAGACCCGCGCGTTTCGCGACGCGCAACTGGCGACGCATTTTTTGGAATCGACCCAAGACTCCCTGTTGCTGACCGACGCGCCACCCGATGCCGAGAGCTTGACGCTGATGGCCATCTGGAGCGTCTTGCAGCGAGGCGAGCACAACGCTGCCGTTTCCCCGTGGCAAGACCGACGTGGCTGGCGGCTTGGCGGTGACCCATCAAGCCGCTGGAGCTTCGATTGCGGCGAGGTGGATCTGGTGGCTGCTTCCGGCAATCGCTTTGTTGCAACCGTTGGCACGCAACTGGTGTCGGTGGACGTGCTGCGACATGATCAAGATGCCCTGCACGTCCAGATCGGCGCACGCATTTTGACGGCACGGTTGCGGCGCGCGGGGGCACAGCTCCACCTGTTCAGTGAAGGTCGTCATTGCAGCGCGCACTTGATCCTCACCGAGGATGCCCTGGAGTCGAGCGAATCGGTTGATCAAGGCTCGCTGGTCACGCCGCTGCCGGGCACGGTGGTGGCGGTGCACGTCACAGCAGGCGAAGTGGTCAAACGCGGCGCCGCATTGGTGACGGTTGAGGCGATGAAGATGGAGCACACGCTGACGGCGCCGCGCGACGGCACCGTGGTTCGCGTCGCCTATGCGGTTTCCGAGCGGGTATCTGAAGGTGCCGTATTGATCGAACTGTCTGAATAGACCGCGACAGCTCGCAACATCACGGCGTCAGGCGACCTGCGATTGGCTTGCCGACAGCGGTACGGGCGGCAGGGTGACACGAAACCGGGTTTGCGATCCCAGCACACTGGCGAGACCCACCCGACCGCCGTTTTCGGCAACGTAACGGCGTACCAGCGCCATGCCGATTCCGCGACCACCTTCGGCGCTGGATTCGGTTGCGGTGCTGAATCCTTTTTTGAATATCAGTTTGATGGCCTGGCGATCCGGCAGCTTCTGCGCCGCGTCCGCGGTGATGATGCCCTTCGCCACGGCGGTTTCACGCAGCAAGGCCGCATCCAGACCACGGCCGTCGTCGATGAAGGAGAGCTGAAAACTGTCATCTGCGCGGTGTTCGAAATTCAATGTGAGACTGCCGAACGTCGGCTTGCCCGCCGCAGTCCGCTCATCCTGCGACTCGATGCCATGCATGACGGCATTTCGAATCAATTGAATCACGATGTTCTTGACGACGCCCTGATACGCAGCCGGCACGTCCGACAATCCGCTGCAGGTCAGTGCGACACTCTTGTCATTGGCCTGCGCAACGTGTTCGGTCATCGACAGCAGTGCGCTCTCGAGGCTTCCGGCAGGTGCTGCGCGCGATGCGGCCGCAGCCGTCGCCGTGGGTTGCGCCGAAATCCCTGCTGCCGCCGCTGCTGCAGCGGTGAGCGCCGCCAATCGCGGCGCTTCAATAATCTCCGTACCGTTGTCGGTCACGCGCGGTGCGTGCTGCTCCACGATCGCCGGCAGGCTCAAAGGAGCCGCCACCGGCGCGGACGTGGCTGCAGCGGCGCGGGATGATGCCGCGCTGCTGGTCATGCTGCGCATCAATGCCAGATGGGCGAATAGCTCATCGAGCCGAACCGCCAGCGGTAGAAAGTCGGATCCGGACAGCGATTCCGCCTTTTTCAGATCCATCGCCGCATCTTCGAACGCGCGCGCGAGTGCCTCGATGGCATCGAGTTCCAACACGGCCGCCTGCTGTTTGATCAGCACGATCTGCTGCAGAATCTCGTCGAGCTTGGAACGGAAAGCTTCGCTGGCGCGCGCCGGCTTCTTCAGCGCCGCATTGATCAGGTTCATCGACGATTCGCTGTGGCGCAGAAACGAGGCAAAGCGCTCGGCCCCGACACGAACCAGCGTTGAGAGGCATGCCGCCTGGGCTTTTGAATAGGTGCGCAGTTCTTCGAGCTCACGGGTCAGCTCAAACCGCTGAGTCACATCGCTGACGGCAACCACCCACTGCTGCGAGTCGCTCAACGTGACGATGCGCCGGAATGAAAAACTCAGATGCTTGTTCTCGACGGTGTTTTCGCCGACGGTAATGCGCACCGGCACATCCTGCAGCGGGTTGCGCGAATTCAAATCGGCCGGCGCGTCGTTGGCGCGCAACTGGGCCAGGAATTCTTGCGCGAGCGCGCAGGTTTTCGGGGTGAAGACCGACTCCAGCAATTTGTCGAAGTTGAGATTCAGCAGATCGCGGCGGCGGAACAGTGTCTCCAGCGACCGGGACAGCGGCGCGCGAATCTTGCCGTCACGATCCAGCAAAAACACGCCCTGCGGCAGCCCGCCCAGAATTTCTTCGTTGAGGCGCGTGGCCTTGGCGATGGCTTCCGACAATTCGCGCTCGTGGCGCTGTTTTGAGATCAACATTTGCGCCAGCGTGTCAGAGTCCGGCAAAGCGCGGCTAGACCCCCGTCACAGGCTCAATTGGGCTCGATTGGCCTTGGCGCCGGCGGGTGTTCCGAGTGTGAGACAGATCACAAGACGCGCGATGGATCAGGCCACCGCAGCGATATCGGTGTTCAGATCGGCGAGCAATTCATCGGTGGAGGCGTAGCGTTCGCGCAGCTCTTTGGCCATCAGTCGGTTCAAAATGGGCTGCTGTGCCGCCAACTCTGCGGGGAGAACGGGTACCGGGGATTTCGTATGTTGCGCCATGATCGCCATGGCGCTGCGACCCAGATAGGGGCGGGCGCCGGTGAGCATTTCGTAGAACATCACGCCGAGGCTGTACAGGTCGGTGCGCAAATCGATCGGCAACGCCTGGGCCTGTTCCGGGCTCATGTAGAACGGCGACCCCAGCACTTTGCCGATGCCCGTGGTGCTGCCGTCGTCTTCGGCACGCCGCGCCAGACCGAAGTCGATGAGCACCGGCGAGTTGTCTTCGCGCAGCATCACGTTGGCCGGCTTCAGGTCGCGGTGAAAAATGCCGAAGACGTGGATGACGCGCAGCGCCTCGGCAATGGCGCGAAGGTAGTACAGGCTTTCCTGCACGGTGAGCGGATTGCGCAGGCGGTCGCGCAGGTCGCCGCAGGGGAAATATTCCATGGCGAGGTACAGATGCTGAGGCAGCGTGCCGTAGTCGTGAATCTGCACTATGGCAGGGTGCGAGATACTGGAAATGATCTCGTATTCGCGCTGAAAGCGTTCGGCGTCCTGCATCTCGCGAGCGCTCTTGCCGGTGTTGATCACCTTCAACACCACGTTGCGGCTAAGCTTCTGCGCACGCGCCAGATACACCGCTGAAAAATTGCTGGTGGCGATTTCCTTGAGGATTTCGTAGCCGGGCAGGGTAATCTCCGGCGCCACCGGCGCTGAGGCTTCCTGGGCGGCACGCGCCGCGCGCACGGCAGCCTCGCGCTTGGCGCATGCTTCCGCGACCGCGGTCAACAGCAAGTCGCGGCTGATGCTGGCCAGCGGCAGATAATCCTTTGCGCCCGATTTCAGTGCGCGCACGGCACACAGTTCGTCGCCGTCTTTGGACAGGACGATGAAATGCATGTCATGGCGCAGGCGCAGCACCTGTAGCATGCATTCGATCGCGTATTTGGTCGCCGATTCGGACGCGAAGTCGACATGGAAGAAGATCGCGTCCGGTGGGGGTTCGGCGATGAAGGTCCCCAGCACATGCCCCTGGGCCAGCGGGATCGAGGAAACCGTGCTTTCAGGCCACTGGCTGGTGATATGGTGGCTCATCCACTGCAGACGCTTGGCATCTGCGCCGACGACCAGCACGACGGGGGACACGGTTTCTACCATAATGCGCGGCAGAGTAGCCGCCCGGGCACCTTACGGTCCGGTCTGGAATTCACAGTTTTGTTTAACCGAATTTAATGCAACCTCTGCGCCGGCGCGATTGTCAGACCCTACGCATCGAGGTTTAACCATCAGGTTTGTTTGGAGGCTTCTTCAATGGGAAATTTGAGAACTTGGACCATGGCCCTGGTTGCCGGCGCACTGGTGGCGTTGGTTCTGCATGAGGGTTCCGGGGTGCAAGGCAGTGCGCAGGCCGCTCAGGTGGCGGGCCAGAAGGCAGCCGTCGTAGAGCCCGCACCCGCTGAGTCCGTTCCCACACCGGTCGCGCGTCCGGCAAAAGTCACCGGGTTACCGGATTTCTCGCAGCTCGTGGCTGAGAACGGCGCTGCGGTGGTCAATATCAGCGTCGTCGAAAAGGTGCAAAGGGGCGCAGATTCCGTGGAAATGGACGATGCGGGCGACCCGTTGTCACAATTCTTTCATCGCTTCCAGGGGCCGGCGCCGGGCCGCGCGCCACCCGCGAAGGGCATTGGTTCGGGTTTCATCATCAGCGCCGATGGCTATGTGCTCACCAACGCGCACGTGGTCGCCGACGCCGCCACCGTCTCGGTCCGGTTGACCGACCGGCGCGAATTCACCGCCAAGGTGATCGGCGTCGACAAACGCAGCGACGTGGCGTTGATCAAGATTGCAGCCAAAGGCTTGCCCAAGGTCCGCTTCGGCGACCCGACGCTGTTGCGGCCCGGCCAATGGGTGATCGCCATCGGCTCGCCCTTCGGCTTCGACAACAGCGTCACGGCCGGTGTCGTGAGCGCCACCGCGCGATCGCTGCCGGATGAGAACTACGTGCCCTTCATCCAGACGGATGCGGCGGTCAATCCGGGCAATTCCGGCGGCCCGCTGTTCAATCTGGACGGTGAAGTCATCGGCATCAATTCGCAGATCTACAGCCGGACGGGCGGCTTCATGGGCATGTCCTTCGCCATCCCCATCGATCTGGTCCTGAACGTCAAGGATCAATTGTTGAGCAAGGGTAAAGTCAGCCGCAGCCGCATTGGTGTCGGTGTGCAGGAAGTCAATCAGCAGTTCGCGCAGACCTTTGGGCTGGATGTTCCGCATGGCGCGTTGGTCAGCGCCGTGGAGCCGAAGAGCCCGGGCGAGCGCGCCGGTCTGAAGCCGGGCGATGTCATCACCAGTGTCAACGGCAAAATCGTCAATCGCTCGGCCGACCTGCCCGCCATCATTGCCTCACTCGCGCCGGGTTCGCAGGCCAACATCGGCATCTGGCGTGACCGGCATGCCGCGCAGGTGGAGGTCCGCACGGTGGCGCTGGAGGACGAAACTCCCATCAAGAATGCGCGCGGCGAACGCGACAGCGACTCGGGCAAGCTCGGGCTGGCATTACGGTCGCTGACACCCAATGAGCAGGAGCAGCTGGGCACCAAAGGACGTCTGGTGGTCGAGGACGCCTCGGGTCCCGCCCTGGCGGCGGGCGTGCAGCCCGGCGATGTGGTGCTGGGCATCAACGGCACGCCGGTGAGTTCGGTATCCGAGCTCAAGCGTGAGGTGGCGCGGGCCAGCGGCAGCATCGCGCTCCTGATCCAGCGCGAAGATGCGCAAATTTACATGCCAATCGACATCGGCTAGCGGTTTCGTTGTACTTGGAGGGCGCGTTCGGATTTAATCGCGCCCATGGAAACCGCCCCGAATCTGTTCGCGCGCACGACGGCGCCGGCCCCGCAACGGCCGGCGCCGTTCTTGCCCATGACGCGCGCAGAAATGAGCGATTTGGGCTGGGAGCAATGCGACATCATCATCGTCACCGGCGATGCCTATGTCGATCATCCGAGCTTCGGCATGGCCATCATTGGCCGTCTTCTCGAAGCGCAGGGCTTTCGCGTCGGCATCATCGCGCAGCCCAGTTGGCACAGCACGCGCGACTTCGAAACTCTCGGCGAGCCGCGCCTGTTTTTCGGCGTCACCGCCGGCAACATGGACTCGATGGTGAATCGCTACACCGCCGATAAGCGGGTGCGCAGCGACGATGCCTATACCCCGGGCGGGATGGGCGGCAAGCGTCCCGACCGGTCGGTCATCGTCTATTCGCAGCGACTGCGCGAAGCCTTCAAGCGTTCGGCGATCGTGATCGGTGGCATCGAGGCCAGCCTAAGGCGCATCGCGCACTTCGATTACTGGTCCGAGCAGGTGCGACGATCGGCATTGATCGACGCCAAGGCCGATCTGCTCGTCTTCGGCAATGCTGAGCGGCAGATTTGTGAGATCGCACGGCGTCTGGACGAGGGCGCGGACATCACCGAGATCACGGATTTGCGCGGCACGGCGTTCGTACGTCGCGCGACACCGGCCGATTGGATCGAAATCGATTCCAGCGAATTGGACACGCCGGGTCCGGTCAATCCTGTCGTGAATCCGTATGCGGAGGAGGCTGAACGACTGGCGACGGCGACGCAGTTCCCGCAAGCCGACGGCGCGTCGGTCGTGAAGTTCTACCGCAAGGTGCCGAATTCACGTCGCGATAAAAGTGTCATTCGCTTGCCGGCTTTTGATCAGGTTGCCAAAGATGCGGTGTTGTACGCGCATGCGTCGCGCATCCTGCATCTGGAAGCGAACCCCGGCAATGCGCGTGCGCTGGTGCAACGCCACGGCGATCAGCAGGTGTGGCTGAATCCGCCGCCCATTCCGCTCGCAACAGCGGAGATGGATGGCGTATATGAATTGCCGTACGCGCGGCGACCGCACCCCTCCTATGGCAACGCCCGCATCCCGGCGTATCACATGATCCGCTTCTCGGTGTCCATCCAACGCGGCTGCTTCGGCGGCTGCACGTTTTGTTCGATCACCGAACACGAGGGTCGCATCATCCAGAGCCGGTCGGAGGATTCGGTGGTGCGCGAGATCGAAAAGATCCGCGACACGGTTCCAGGATTCACCGGCGTGATCTCCGACCTGGGCGGGCCGACGGCGAACATGTACCGGCTGCATTGCAAGACTCCTGAGATCGAGTCCGCCTGCCGCCGACCTTCTTGCGTGTATCCGGGCGTATGCCCGAATCTGAATACGGATCATGCGCCGTTGATCAACCTGTATCGTCGCGCCCGTGCACTCAAGGGCGTGAAGAAAATCCTCATTGCATCGGGCGTGCGTTACGACCTCGCCATCGAGTCCCCGGAGTACGTCAAGGAGCTGGCGACGCATCACACCGGCGGCTATCTGAAGATTGCACCGGAGGCCATCGGTGAGGGCCCGCTGTCGAAGATGATGAAGCCGGGCGTGGGCACCTACTACAAATTCAAAGAATTGTTCGATCGCTACTCCAAGCAGGCGGGAAAGGAGCAGTACCTGATTCCGTATTTCATAGCGGCGCATCCGGGGACGCGCGATGAGGACATGCTCGACCTTGCAATATGGCTGAAGAAAAATGATTTTCGCGCCGATCAGGTGCAGGCGTTTCTGCCATCGCCCATGGCCACCGCGACGGCGATGTTTCATTCGGGTAAAAATCCGTTGAAGCGCATCACCCGCAGCAGTGAGGAAGTCGTCATCCCCAAGGGCATCAAGGTGCGCCGCCTGCACAAAGCCCTGTTGCGCTATCACGATCCAGAGAACTGGCCGCTGCTGCGCGATGCACTCAAGCGCATGGGTCGCGCGAATCTCATCGGCAACGGCAAGCACCATTTGATTCCCGCCTATCAACCGATCGGCACGGGTGCATATGCACAAGCGGCGCTGACGCCGCGCGCGCGTCCCGGCGTGCGACCCGCCGCCCATCCGCGCAAGCCGGCCTTTCGTACTCAGCACACCGGGTTGCCGACGGTCGGGCCCAGCGGACGGCCTACCGGTGGCCGGCCTATTGTTGGTCAGCCCACGGGCGGCGGTCGTCCCGCGCGTCCTAAGCCATCTCGATCGCGTTAACCTCGCGATGGGCCGGGTCGAAATGGCCGCCGTCGCGAACACTGAGCGCGGCGTGCATCTGCGCGACGATCGAGAGGGCGATGGCTTCGGGCGTCGAGGCGCCGATATCCAGGCCGACCGGGCCGTAAACCGAGGTCTCGGCACGGCCCAGCGGCCGTCCCAGATCGTGCAGGATACGTTCGCGCCGCGTCGCAGGACCCAATAGACCGATATAACGCAACCCAAACCGGCTCAGCACGTCGAGGTACGCGACATCCGAGGCAAGGTGATGGCTCATGATCACCGCCGCGTCGAAGCCCTTCAAGTCGACGCACTGTTCGAGTTCCTCGGGTCTGCCCAGCAGAACGGCACCCGCTTGCGGGAATAGCGCCGGGTCGGCGTAGGCTGGACGGTGATCGTAGACGGTGACGCTCCAGCCCAGCGCGGCCACGAAGGCATGCACGGGGATCACGTCGCGGCCCGCACCACATAGCAGCACCCGCATCGGCAATTCGACCGGGGTGATGAAACACTCCAGTTTTTGTCCTTCGACCAGGATTGAGTGGATTCCCGGCAACAGGTGCGGATGATCCTGCAACGCCGCTGCGAGCGCATCCTGCGGGACTTCCGGGTGGAAACCATGCCGGCCGAGCTGTTGCGGGGTCGCCGCGCCGCCGATCACCGTCACCAGTGTGCCGGGCACGCCGCGTTGCAGACAGCGTTGCAGGAAGGGCAGAGGCCCGAACGCGTTACCGGCAGCCACGGGCTCGATCCACACGTCCATGGCGCCTTCACAACCCAGTCCCAGCCCCCAGACCGGGTCATCGTTGCGCGTATCAAACCAGTGACGTTGCGGCTGGCCGCTCGCCATGACCTGAGTCGCCAGTTCGCGCAGTTCACCTTCCAGGCATCCACCGCTGAGCAGGCCGCTGCTGCCGCCGTCCGCGGCGATCAGGATGCGGGCGCCCGCCTTGCGGTAGGTGGAGCCTTCGGTGCGAACGATGGTGGCCAGCGCCATCGGGGCGCCGCGAGTCTTTCCTTCATCGAAAAACCGGCAAAGTTGAGTGAGACTTGCATCCATGGGTGGCAAGTGTAGCGTAGGTTTATCCCTTGCTAGAGGGCCGCTGCAACCATTAAAGTGCGGGATTGCTCAAGGCCTTCCGCCTTAGGCGTACTCTACAAAGAAAGTGAGAATTGCCTCAGCGATTCGACACGCTGGTGGCCGCTGCAGTATGGAAAAATGGATCGTTCATAAGTTCGGCGGCTCCAGTGTGGCCGACGCCCAATGTTTTGCCCGCGTTGCCGATATCGTCGAATCCTCCTTAAGGCTTCGCGAGGCCGTCGTGTTGTCCGCTTGCCGCGGCGTTACCGACGCATTGCTCGGTCTGCTGGTGGCAGCCGAATCGCCCGATGGCGACTTTCTCACGCCGTTGGAAGCCATCAAGACGCGGCATCGCGGCATTGCCACGGAGCTGCTATCCAAAGCGGCCTGCGCAAGCTATATGCAAGGGTTGGAGAGCGACTGCCAGGATATCGCCGGCATGTTGCAAACCGTCCGCCTCATCCGCTCGGCGCCCGATGCGGTGCGTGACGGGATCGCCGGCTATGGGGAACTCTGGTCGACGCGGCTGTTCACTCCCTACCTGAAAGAGCGCGGCCGGATCCGCGGCGAGGTCGTGTGGATCGATGCGCGGCGCGTGGTGGTGGTCGAATGGGGCTCCCTCGGACCGGCGGTGCAATGGCCTGCCAGCGAACGCAATATTGCCGCGGTGTTGCCGGCCGATTTCAAGGGCAGGGCCGTCGTGACCGGCTTTCTTGCCTCCACGCCCAAAGGCGTGCAGACCACGTTGGGCCGCAATGGCAGCGATTTCTCCGGTTCGATCTTCGGCGCCTTGCTGAACAGCGAAGAAATTCACATCTGGACCGATGTCGATGGCGTGTTGTCGGCGGATCCGCGACTCGTTCCCAACGCACAGGTCATCGATCAACTCTCCTACAACGAGGCAATGGAGCTCGCCTACTTCGGCGCTAAGGTCATCCACCCGCAGACCATGGCCCCGGCCGTGGCGCGCGACATTCCGATTTACATCCGCAACACCTTTGCGCCGCAACTGCCGGGCACCTTGATCTGCGCAAAGCCGACCTCGAATCTCACCGTCAAGGGCATCACCAGCATCGACCCGGTCGCGATGGTGAATCTGGAAGGCGCCGGCATGATCGGCGTGCCGGGAACGGCACAGCGATTATTCGGTGCGTTACGCGATGCCGGGATCTCGGTGATTCTCATTTCGCAGGGCAGTTCTGAACATTCCATCTGCTTCGCGATTCCCGAAGCGCAGGCCGATGGCGCCGAAGCTGCGGTGCGGCGCGCGTTCGATGCCGAACTGCGTGATGGACAAATACAAAGCGTCGACGTGGACCGGGGTCTGTCAATTCTCGCCGTGGTGGGAGATGGCATGGCCGGTGCGCATGGCGTGGCTGCCAAAGTGTTTCATGCGCTGGGCGATGCGGGCGTCAACGTGCGCGCCATCGCGCAGGGCGCTTCCGAGCGCAACATCTCGGTAGTGGTCGACGGCAAGGGCGCCGCCAAGGCGCTGCGCGCCGTCCACGCAGGTTTTTATCTTTCGCCCAATACGCTGTCGATCGGCCTCATCGGGCCGGGTACGGTGGGCAAGGTTCTGCTGGAACAATTGCAGTCGCAGGTTGGACGTCTGCGCCGCGATTTCAATCTGGATCTGCGCGTGCGCGCGGTCGCCAGTTCCAAGCGCATGGTGCTGGATGAAAACGGCGTCGCGCCGGCAGATCTGGCGCAGCGGATGAGCACCGGATCGGAAGCCCTGGATATAACCAAGTTCGCCAATTTCGTGCAGGCCGATCACATCCCGCATGCCGTCATCGTCGATTGCACGGCGAGTGGCGAGGTCGCCCTGCATTACGCCGACTGGCTCAATCGCGGCATTCACGTGGTTACGCCCAACAAGAAGGCCAACAGCGGCGCATTCGCCTACTACGAATCCTTGAAGCGCGCGCGACGTGGCTCCGGAACCCATTATTTGTACGAGGCCACGGTCGGCGCGGGTCTGCCGGTGATTCAAACCCTGCGCGATCTTCGTGAGACCGGCGATGAGATCACCAGCATCGAGGGCATTTTCTCCGGCACTTTGGCCTACCTGTTCAATGTCTTTGACGGCAGCGCGCCGTTTTCCTCGATTGTGCTGACCGCGAAGTCCAAGGGCTACACCGAACCGGATCCCCGCGACGACCTGTCGGGTCTCGATGTTGCGCGCAAGCTCATCATCCTCGGACGCGAGATGGGCTTGAAGCTGGAGATGGCCGACGTGAAGGTCGAGGGCCTCGTGCCCAAAGCCTTGGAAAAATGCGACATCGATGAGTTTCTGCGGCGCCTGCCGGAATTCGACGGCGAGATGACGCGCATCCTGCAGGAAGCCCGCAAGAACCAGCAGGTATTGCGCTATGTCGGCCGCCTGAGCGCTGACGGCTCGGCGACGGTCGGATTGACGCGCCTGGATGCGAACCACGCATTCGCTCACATCGCGCTCACCGACAACGTCGTACGCTATGCCACGCGGCGCTACTGTGACAATCCACTGATCGTGCAGGGTCCCGGCGCCGGGCCCGAAGTGACGGCAGGCGGCGTGTTTTCGGACCTGCTGCGATTGTCCGCCTATCTTGGCGCCAATCTCTAGGCCCATTCTTCAGGAGAGCTCTTTGCTCAGCGACGTCACCGCCTTTGCACCCGCCACCGTAGCCAATGTCGGGATTGGATTCGATATCCTCGGCCACACCGTCGAGGCATTGGGCGACCGTGTACGCATCCGGCGCATCGACGAACCCACCGTGCGCATCAACACCATTACCGGTGTCGCCGGCGAATTGCCGGTCATTCCTGAGCAGAACACCGCGGGCCGTGCAGTGCAGGCGCTGCATCAATCGCTGAAGCTGAACTTCGGCTTCGAGATCGACATCGAAAAAGGGATTCCGCTGGGATCAGGCATGGGCGGTTCGGCGGCCTCCGCCGTGGCAGCAGTGGTCGCTGCCAACGCGTTGCTCGAAGAGCCGATCGCGCGCATCAATCTGCTGCGCTTCGCCATGGAAGGGGAGATCGTCGCCTCTGGCTCCGTGCACGTCGACAATATCGCACCCTGCCTGTTCGGCGGGCTGACACTGACCGTGGGCATCGACCATCCGCGCGTCAAATCCATCCCGGTGCCGCCGTCCCTGCGCTGCGTCATCGTGCATCCCCACATGTACCTGGGCACTCGCGAAGCACGCGCCTTGCTGAAGACCGACATCACGCGCTCGGATTTCGTGTGGCAGACGGCAAATCTTGCCGGCTTCATTAGTGGTTGCTATTCGAACGATCTGGACATGATTCGCGATTCCTTCAATGACGTGATCATCGAGCCGCAACGGCAATCGCTGATTCCGGGTTTCAAGGATGTGAAGCGCGGCGCCATGTCCGCCGGTGCATTGGGTTGCTCGATTTCCGGGGCCGGCCCGACGGTATTCGCGTGGGTCGAATTTCAATATGCCGAGGCGGTGCGGGGTGCGATGGTCGCAGCTTTCGCGCGCCACAATTTGAATTCCGATCACTGGATCTCGCCGATCGAAAACTACGGCGCGCGCGTGGTGAAAGCCTAAATGCCAGCTGTTGCATTCGTCAGCACGCGCAATGCCGCATCCACCGTCAGTCTGAGCGAGGCCATCGCGCGCGGGCTTGCGCCCGACGGCGGCCTGTTTCTGCCGCAGCAAATGCCGACAGTGAATCATTCGACCGACAGCGACCCGTGCCGCCTGCCGAGCGTGGCCCGCGTTGCCCTGGCAGGTTTTTTTGAAGATGATTCGCTCGAATCCGAATTGCCGCAGATCGCCGATGCCGCCCTGAATGTCGAGGCGCCGACCACCCGCGTGGAAAAGTGCGCGACGCCGCTGCATGTATTGGAGCTGTATCATGGCCCCACCGCTGCGTTCAAGGATTTCGGCGCGCGATTTCTGGCGGAATGCCTGCAGCGATTGCAGCCGCCCGGTGCCGCACCGACCACCATCCTGGTGGCGACCTCCGGTGACACCGGCGGTGCGGTGGCCGCGGCATTTCATCGCCGGCCATGGGCCCAGGTGGTCATCCTGTTTCCCAAAGGACTGGTGAGCGCACGCCAGGAACATCAGTTGACCTGCTGGGGCGACAATGTCACGGCATTGCGGATCGGCGGCACCTTCGACGACTGCCAGCGCATGGTGAAAGAAGCGTTCATGGACCAGGAACTGCAGCGCCGCCATCGCTTCAGTTCGGCCAACAGCATCAACGTCGGCCGCCTGTTGCCGCAACTGGTGTACTACGCCGCCTCCAGCCTACAATTGCAGCGAGAATCAGGCGTGAAGCCCTCCTACATCATTCCGTCGGGCAATCTCGGCAACGTCTCGGCGGCGCTGTGGGCGCGCCTGCTCGGGTTTCCGATCGGCCGCATCGTGCTGGCGCACAATCTGAACCGCACAGTGCCGGACTATCTGCACACCGGGGTCTGGGAGCCGCGCAAGAGCATCCTCACGCTGGCTTCCGCCATGGATGTGGGCAATCCCAGCAATATGGAACGGTTGCGCAGCAAGTACCCCCGTGTTGCCGACCTGCGTGAACAGATCAGTGCCGACAGCGTCGACGATGCGACCATCAAAACGCGCATCTCTGCGGACTTCAGCGAATGGGGGCGCGAATGGTGCCCGCATACCGCCACCGCCGCGGAGGTGTATCGTCGGTTGCCTGCCGGAGAGCGGCAGCGGCCCTGGGTGATCGTCGCCACGGCGCACCCGGCCAAATTCAACGACGTCGTCGAACCCCTCATTGGACATGACGTGCGCGTTCCGGAAAGTCTCGCCCGGTTGCTGAAACTCCCGGCGCAGTGCACCGATATCCCACCGACACTCGAAGCCCTGAGCGCATCGATCCCATGAACCCCTTTGACATCGATATCCGCTGGATCGGCATTGGCGCCGCGGTGGTCGCGTTCGGCGGCGCGGTTTGGTTTTGCTGGCGCTTGTGGCGGCGGCACGCGCGGCGCAAGGCGCTGCTGTTGCGACTGGATCGCGTTGCCTACGACGCAGTGCATCAGGTGCTGGTACCCGATGGCATGGGTGGATTCATCCACATCGATCACCTGCTGCTGACGCCGCGCGGAATCATCATCCTCGACACGCGGCGCGTTGTCGGCGTGATTTTCGGTGGCGATCAGATGAGCGACTGGACCGTCATGTCACGCAAGCATCGTTACACGTTCGACAATCCGCAGCCGGCGTTGTACGACCGCGTTGCCGCAGTCAAACAATTGGCCGGGGATGCGCCGGTGGAAGGGCGGCTGTTGTTTTCCAATCTGGGCAAATTCACCAAGGGCATCCCGAAATGGGTTCTCATGCTGGATGACCTGGAGGTCGAGTTCCCCTTTATCAATCGCAGCGGCCGGTCCGCGCCCCCGTTTGAAAAGATCAACGAGGCGTGGACCCGGGTCAAATCGCAGCTTCGTCCCAGTCCGCACGTGTTCACGAACCTGTAGCGAGTGCCGGCGGCGCGAGGTCCAGAGCAAAAAATCGCATCGCGTTGGCCGTCGTGAAGGCGGCCACTTCCTCGATACTCTCCCCGCGGGCCATGCCGATGGTTCGCGCGATATGCGCCAGATACCGCGGCTCATTGCGCCGCGAGCGCGGTTTCGGATTCAGGTCGCGCGGCAGCAGGTACGGCGCGTCGGTTTCGATCATCAACCGCTCCGTCGGCACGTCGGCAATGGCAGAACGGACTTTCTCGCCACGCCGATCATCGCAGATCCAGCCGGTGATGCCGATGCTCAGGCCCAGTTGTAGATAGTCCTCGAGCTCTCGTGGGCCGTCGGTGAAGCAATGCGCCACGCCGCCGCGCAGCCGCGGCATAAAGTCGCGCAGCAGATCGACGAAGTCCGCATGTGCTTCGCGCTGATGCAAAAACACCGGCTTTTGCACCTCGACCGCCCACTCCAGTTGCTTGATGAAGGCGTTGAGCTGCGCCTCGCGCGGCGAGAAGCTGCGGAAATAGTCCAGCCCGCACTCACCGACGGCCACGACCTGCGGCAGCCGCAGCAACGCCAGGAACGCGGACTCCTGATCATTGTGAAGATGGCTGGCATGGTGGGGGTGCACACCGGCAGTGCTCCACAGCATCCCGGGGCGAGTTTGCGCCAACTGCGCCGCGGCTTCCGAACCGGGCAGGTCGGCGCCGGTGACGATCTGCGCGACGACGCCGGCGGCGACGGCGCGGGAAATCACCTCGTTGCGATCGGCATCGAACGTCGCGTGCGCAAGGTTGGAACCGATGTCGATGAGATCTGGATTTGACACGTTGCTATGCTATCGTTGAGGCGAACTTATGGCCGTTGAGTCTATCAAGATCAAGCAGCGCTTCCTGACTGTGTGCGTATCTGCAGTGCTGCTGACCTGCTCGGTGCGTGCGCAGGAAGGTGGCGATCTGCAGGCACGTATTCTGTATGCGTACCAGACACAGGATCTGGCCAACCTGCGCGAAATCCAGCAGACCCTGACCGACACCATTCAGGGGGGAACGGCCACCGCGGCGATGCGTTACCATCTCGCACACGCCGACTACCGGATGGGACTGATGACCGGATCGCTGGGCAAGGAGCGGCTGGAAGATTGCGTGTCGCAGCTCAATGAGCTGCTCGCACAGGCGGAGGACTCGCCCGAAGTGCTGGCGCTGCAGTCACTTTGTTATGTCGAATTGGCGAAACTGAAGAAATTGCAGTCATCGCTGCTGCGAGCCCGGGCGGCGGAGCGGATCAACCGCGCCGACAAGCTGGCGCCGCGAAATCCGCGCGTGTTGCTGGTGCGCGCGCTGGGAAAGATTCAACCGGGGAGTCCGCCGCGGTCCATTCCTCGCGAGTTGGAGGAGTGCGTGACGATGTTCGAGCGGAGCTCGGCCACCGGCAATGATGCGCCGGGGTGGGGACACGCGGAAGCGTACCTGCTGATGGGACATGAATTGCGGATTCGCGGCGACGTCGACGGCGCTCGAAACTGGATCGAGAAGGCGTTGATCGCAGCGCCGGACTTCAAGGTGGCCCAGGCGGAACTTGCGCAGCTGAACCGGTAACCTCCGCCGCGCCAATCGACGATTCACAAACTGCTATCATCCTCGTCTTAAATGACCAGTGCCTCACAGCTATCCTTGTTCGATGCCAGCAGCCCGATGGATTCCTTCGCCGTGCGCGTGAGTCCGCGTGCGCGCCGGTTGACGGTACGTGTTCACATCGGGGGGCGGGTGGAAGTGGTGGTGCCGCGCGGCGTGGCACCCAACACGGTGCGCGCGTTCGTGAATCGCAACACCTCCTGGATCGATCGCAAGATTGCCGAGATGGGGTCGTTGGCGGCGCCGGTCCTCAGCGTTCCAAACGTCATCGCCTTCGCCTGCACCGGTGAACGCCTTGCTGTGGAATGGCGGCGCGCCGACCGGCGCTCATTGCGCTGCGGCGTGTCGGGCATTGAACTCGAGGCGCGTGATCAAGGCGCGGCGTTTGGTCTGCTGCGCGAGTGGCTGCTGGTGGCTGCGCGCGAACGGCTGACGCCACAGCTGCTGCAATTGGCGGGCGAATTGGGTTTCGATGTCAAAGGGGTGACCATCCGCCGGCAACGAACCCGCTGGGGCAGTTGCTCCTCGCGCAGCAAGATCAGTTTGAATTGCTCCTTGCTGTTCATGCCGCCGGACGTGGTGCGTTACCTCATGGTGCACGAGCTGTCGCACCTGCTGCATATGAACCATTCGGATTCCTTCTGGCGCGCGGTGGAGCGGCATGAACCCCAGTACCACACGCTCGACCGGCAATTGACGGCCGGGTGGCGTGCCGTCCCGGATTGGGTCTTCAAAGGCTAGCCATGGTCAGTCCCACTCCGCCGAGCACCCCGTTTGTCGACTTGAGCGACGAGCAGGTCCACTGGGACCTGAGCAAATCATTGAGCTACAGCCAGTACCTGAAACTGGACCGGTTGCTCGACGCTCAGCAGCCGCTCTCGCACCATCACGACGAGATGCTGTTCATCACGGTCCATCAGGCCTCCGAGCTGTGGATGAAGCTCTGCCTCCACGAGTTGACCGCGGTCATGAATTGCGTGCGCCGCGACGATCTGGATCCCTCTTTCAAAATGCTGGAACGTGTTTCCCGCATCCAGCAGCAGTTGCTGCAATCCTGGGAGGTGCTGGCCACCATCACGCCGTCGGACTATTCGGCGTTTCGCAATGCGCTGGGCACCTCGTCGGGCTTTCAGTCCTATCAATACCGCCTGCTCGAATTCCTCATCGGCAACAAGAATTCGCGAATGATCGAGGTGTACCGGTCCGACCCGGCCGTGTTTGCAACGCTCGAGCGGGCGCTGCACGCACCCAGCCTGTACGATGAGACCTTGCGCCTGCTCAGCAGCCGTGGCATCGACATTCCGGCGCCGATCATCGACCGCGATTTCAGCCAGCCGTATGTCGCGAGCAAGCAGGTGGCGGCCGCCTGGCTGAGCGTCTATCACAACTCGGACAAGGAGTGGGATCTGTACGAGTTGGCCGAAAAACTGGTCGATCTGGACTACCGATTCCAGCTGTGGCGTTTCAGCCATATGAAAACGGTGGAACGCATCATCGGCTACAAAGCCGGAACCGGCGGCACAGGCGGCGTGTCCTACCTGAACAAGGCGCTGGAATTCAAATTCTTCCCGGAACTCTGGACCATTCGCACTTCGATGTAGGGCAATCGTGAACGACACCAAAGACCCGCTATATAACGTCAACGTCATCGCCAGTGAATTACTGGCCACACCCGATGAGGTCAAGCAGCGGCTGCCGCTGACGCCGCCGATCGCGCGCACCGTGTTCGAATCACGCGAGGCAGTACGTGCCATTCTGGAGCGCCGTGACCCGCGCCTGTTCGTCGTCGTCGGCCCGTGCTCCATTCACGACATTGCCGCAGCACGCGAATACGCCGCCCGTCTCAAACATCTGGCGAAGCGCGTGGAAGGCTCGATGCTGCTGATCATGCGCGTGTATTTCGAAAAGCCGCGCACTACTGTCGGCTGGAAAGGATTGATCAACGACCCGGACATGGACGATTCCTTCCACATCGAGAAGGGCATCCATCTGGCGCGGGAACTGCTGCTGCATATCGGGGAACTCGGACTTCCCGCCGGCACCGAGGCGTTGGATCCGATCATGCCGCAATACCTGTCTGAGCTGATCACCTGGACCGCCATCGGCGCGCGTACCACCGAGTCGCAGACCCATCGCGAAATGGCGAGCGGCCTGTCCACCCCGGTCGGCTTCAAAAACGGCACTGACGGGTCCCTGGGCGCCTCGATCAACGCGTTGCAGTCGGTCCGCCGACCCCATCATTTCCTGGGGATCACGCAGCAGGGACAATCGGCGGTGTTCCGCACGCGTGGCAACGGCTTTGCGCATCTGGTGCTGCGCGGCGGCGGCGGCCGGTCGAATTTCGACGCGGTCAGCATCGCGGTGGCCGAACGGGAATTGCGCTCAGCTGATCTGCAGACGAATATCGTGGTGGACTGTAGCCACGGCAACTCGAACAAAGACCCGAATCTGCAGCCCGTGGTGGCGGAGAATTGCGTCAATCAGGTGCTGGAGGGCAATCAATCCATCGTCGGATTGATGCTCGAAAGTCATCTGAAGGCTGGAAATCAGGCCATTCCGAAAGACCTGTCACAACTGGAGTACGGTGTCTCAATCACCGATCCATGCATCGATTGGGACACCACCGAGACCTTGTTGCTGAAACTGCATGAGGCGCTGCTCACCTCACCGCGTCTGCGGTCTGTACCCACCCGTGCAGTCGGATCTTAAGCCTCGCGCGTTCAGCGCCAATCCGCGGTCGTGATGTTCAGGCGCTGCGCCTGGCGCCGCGCGCCGGAATTTCCGTTCACCAACACTGGATGCTCGGTTTCCACGAGATGCGGCAAGTCAGAACTGCTGTTGCCATAGGCGCTGAACGTCGCACCCGGAAATTCGCGCTTAAGCATGGCGAGGCAGCGTCGCTTCTCCTCGCCGCGCCGGTTCGGCGTGAGGAGAGTTCCCGACAAGCGATCGCCCTCGAAGGCCACTTCGGTGCAGAGGATGCGGTTTACGCCCAATAGCATACCAATATTCGGCACGTACAGATCCGGGCTCGCGGAGAGCAGCACAACGAAGTCGCCCGCGCGTTGATGCTCGCGCAACAAGGCCAGTCCCTCGCCTCGACAGCCGCTGCGCAGAGTCTGCTCGGCAAAGGCCTGCGCCCACGAATCAATTTCGGTGCGCTGGTCGCCGCGCATGCACATCTGAATGAGCCGCTGCTTAAGGAGGCCACGATCCAATCCGCCGGCAAGATAGGCGGCGAGGACCAGCGGCAGCCGCCACAGATGCAAGGCACGGCCCGGGCGGCGACGCACATAGCCGACCATAAAGTCGACGAAGGTGTCGCGCCAGGTCAGCGTGCCATCGAGATCGAAAATTGCAACGCGCCGGACGGTATCGGACATGGAAGTTGTAGCCTTTCAGCCCATGTGCAAACCGCCGTTCAGGGAGAAGTCAGCGCCGGTGGAAAACGCTGATTCTTCGGATGCCAGCCAGGCGACGATGGAGGCGATCTCATCGGGCTCACCCAGCCGCTTGACCGGAATCAGGCTCACGATCTGCTCCAGCACTTCGGGGCGTACGGCGCGGACCATGTCGGTGCCGATGTAGCCGGGGGACACAGTGTTGACCGTGACGCCGCGCGCCGCGACTTCCTGCGCCAACGCCATGGAAAAGCCGTGAATGCCCGCCTTGGCGGTGGAGTAGTTGGTCTGGCCGAACTGACCGCGCTGTCCATTGACCGAGGAGATGTTGATGATCCGTCCCCAGCGCCGGTCCAGCATGCCGTCGATCACCTGCTTGGTGACATTGAACAGCGAATTCAGGTTGGTGTTGACGACGGCTTCCCAATCGTCCCGGCTCATCTTTCGAAAGGTACCGTCGCGCGTGATGCCGGCATTGTTGACGAGGATGTCGATTTCGCCGATCTCCCGGCGGACCTTGGCGAAGGCTTCCTGGGTCGAGTCCCAGTCGGCGACGTTGCCGCTGGAGACGTACACCTGACACCCGGCCGTGCGCATGTCAGCCAGCCAGGTGTCCTTGCGGGTCGATCCAGGACCGCAGCCGGCGACGACCGTGTGGCCCTCGCGGCATAGCCGTTTGCTGATGGCAGTACCGATGCCGCCCATGCCGCCGGTGACGTAGGCAATTCTCTTTTTTTTTGTCGCTTCCATTTCAACCCCCAGGTGTGATCTAGCGTTGCAAAACGTATTCTCCCGGCGCTTCGCCCACGATGCCAAAGCCCGCCGGCAAATTGCCCAGACTGGGAAGCGCGGCATCAGCACGGCTCGAATGTCCGGTCAGCCATTGCTGCCACCACGGCCACCAGGAACCCTGATGTGCCGTCGACCCTTCCATCCATTGTTCCGGCGTCGGATGCGTTTGCGCATCGGTCCAGGTTAATTCGCGGAAGCGGCGCTTCGGATGCACCGGACCACTAACGATGCCGGCGTTGTGTCCACCGCTGGTAAGCAGGAACGTGTAGTCACTGGAGCGCGTCAAACCACGGGTCTTATACACGGAGCGCCACGGCGCCACATGATCGGTTTCGGTGCCGACCACCATCATCGGCACCTTGATCTGCGCCAGATCTATCTTAACCCCGGAAACCACAAACTCGCCGCGGGCCAGATCGTTTTGCAGATATAAGAACTTCAGGTAATCGGTATGCATGCGCCACGGCATGCGCGTGCCGTCGGCATTCCATGCCATCAGGTCGTTGACGTTGTCTCGCTTGCCTTTGATGTAGTTGTTGATGGCCGGCGCCCACAACAGATCATTCGAGCGCAGCAATGCAAACGCGGCGGTCATCTTGTCGCTGCTCAGAACGCCGGCTTTTTGCATGACGGCTTCGAGCATCGCAAGCTGACTGGGGCTGATGAACAAGGACAGTTCGCCGGGTTCGCTGAAATCCGTCTGCGCAGCGAGCATCGTGATGGAGGCGAGGCGATCGTCCGACGCTTGCGCAAGGTAGGCCGCGGCGATGCTCAGCAGCGTGCCGCCGATGCAATAGCCGACGCTATGAACGCGCGTGTGCGGCACGATGCTGGTGACGGCATTCAGCGCGGCGATGAAGCCACGATGCACGTAGTCGTCCATCCCCAGATCACGGTCGGCCGCATTCGGGTTCTTCCAGGAAATCATGAACACCGTGTGGCCCTTTTCCACCAGGTAGCGCACCAGGGAATTCGCCGGCGACAGATCCAGGATGTAGTACTTCATGATCCAGGCCGGCGCGATCAAAATCGGTTCGGCATGCACGTGCGGGGTTTGCGCCTGGTACTGAATCAATTCCATCAGTTCATTGCGCAGCACCACCTTGCCCGGAGTGACCGCCAGCTGTTCGCCCACTTTAAATTTTTCCGTGCCGGCAGCCGGCTTGTGTTTCAACGTGCGATCCAGATCTTCGAGCCAGTTGCCGAATCCGCGAACCAGATTTTGTCCGGATTGTGCGCGAGTGGATTCGAGCAGTTCAGGATTGGAGGCGAGGTGATTGGCGGGATTCAATGCATCCATGCCTTGCTTGCCCAGGAACTGCACCAACTGCTCAGAGCGCGGCGTGAGTCCCGGCACGCCGGTTATCGCATCGTTCATCACCGTCGACCAGTTCAGGAATCCGCGTGCATAGACATTGAACGGCCACTGGTTCCAGCCCGGGGCGGCGAAACGTTTGTCCTCCGAGGCGGGGAGGGCCTGCCCGGATGCCGCCTGCATCGCAAAGGAGAAATTGTCGAGCATGGCCTTGGCGGCGCTTTGGGCAATTGAAGTCTGCTTCTCAGGACCGGAAGCGACCTGCAGATACCAGTCCCACCAGGCCTGGATATAGTCATCCGGTGCGATGCCGCCGGTGACTGCAGCGAGCTGCGTGCGCAAGGCCTGCATGAGGGACTCATTGGCGGGGGGAAGGCTCGGTGCCGATGTCATTGAGCGGACCTCGATGGCGTTTCCATGGATGCATGATCGCATGAGCGGTGCAGTGCACCCAAAAAAAAGGGAGCGAGAAAACTCGCTCCCTGGATGGTTCACGTGAAGTGAACCGGGGGTTTGGGAACTTTAAGCGGCTTTCTTGACGGTTTCCGTGACCTTGGCGGCCGCGGCGTCGATCCATTGCGTGACCGCGCTCTGAGTTTCGGTCGCAATCTGCGTCAGTTCGTCAGCGCGCGTGCGCAGCTTGCCACCGAGGCGGGTGTTCAATTCGGTCTGTTGACCGACGAGGTCGGCGACGGACTTTGTCTGGACGGTGGCGCCGGCTTGAGCCAGGGACCATTCCAGGTAGTCACCGGCGACGGCGAACTGGTAGCGGGCAAGGCGCTCGAGAGTCTTGAAACCCTCTTGCTGGGCGCGCAGGACAGGCGCAAAAGCATCACGATAGGAATCGAGGACGGTGCTGAGATCAAACGTTCGCTCTGACATGGTGGCTCCTGAACAGTGGCTGGGCTTCAGGAGTAGTATACTCAAAAAAGTATGCAATGCAAAAAGAATTTTTGATTTAGCTTAAACAATAAGAAAAGACTGTAATTGAATGTTTTATAAAGATGTAATTAGCAGTGTTTGTCAATTACCGAAAATACAGGTGCATTTTTAATGCGTCGCACACGCCCCAGTAGAGACATTTAGAGCCTCAGACCACCGTCTAAATCAATGCACCGTCCGGTGAAAAACTCATTCTCGACGATGAACTGCGCTGCCTGCGCGATTTCCTCAGGCTCACCCAGGCGCCGCAGCGGCACGGGTGCTACCACCTTCTCGAGCAGGTCGGGCTTCATCGAGGACAGGATGTCGGTTCGGGTGAAGCCGGGGGCGATCGAACCGACTCGGATTCCATGGCGGGCAAGCTCCTTGGCCCAGGTCACTGTCATGGCTGCCACGCCGGCTTTGGCCGCCGTGTAATTCGTCTGACCGACGTTGCCGTGGCGCGAAATGCTGGAGATGTTGACGATGACGCCGCCGTTGGCGAGCTTCACCATGCGCTCCGCGGATTCCCGCGTGCACAGGAACACGCCGGTGAGATTGACGTTGATCACGGCCTGCCATTGATCCAGGCTCATCTTGCCCACGACCTCGCCGTCCTTGATCTTGAGCAGCATCGCATCTTTGACGATGCCGGCATTATTAACGAGGATGTCGAGCCTGCCGAAATCGGCGACCACCCGGTCGAATGTCGCCGTGACCTGCGCTTCTGATGACACATCCACTGTGTAGGTCCGGGCGGTGACACCATGCGATTCACACAGGACGCGACTCGCATCCAGATCGGCGGGATTCAGATCCAGCAGAGCAATGTTGGCGCCGCCACGTGCAAAGCGCTGCGCCAGCGCACGGCCGATGCCGCGGCCGGCGCCGGTGATTACGACAGTCTTGGATTGCAATTGCATTGATTTGAAACTCGAGGTGAGGAATACGGACGTAAGCGGGGGGGGAACCTATTGCGGCTTGTCGTCGACAAGGGGAGCGCCGCCCGACGGTTCGCCGCCCGGCGGTTCGGCGGAATCGTTCGCCGGAGCAGCGCCCGGCTTCTTGGGCACGAAGGCGGACAGCATCGAGGACTGCAGCTTGGTCCATTGCTCCATGTTCTGCCGGGCGAATTCGGCGATGGGTGCCATCGGCCCTTCCAGAGCCTTGGCCATTTCAGCGCGCATGGTTTGCTGCTGACGTAGCAAGGTGCCGACGCTTTGTTCCATGTAGCGGGTGAGCATTTCCTGAACCGGATTGCCGTAAAACCGGATGATGGCCTCGAGCAGGTCGGTGCTCAGCACCGGCGTTCCGAATTGCTCCTGCTCGGAAATGACTTGCAACAGCACTGCGCGGGTCAGATCATCGCCGGACTTGTCATCGACGATGCGTACCTTCTCGCCGCTGACGATCATCTTTCGGATGTCTTCCAGCGTGACATGGCGGCTGCCCGTTGAATCGTACAAACGGCGATTCGCGTATTTCTTGATGACTCGTTCTGTCGGCATAGCAGTAGACTTACCCGGACGATGAAAAGATTTGCGGCATCAACACGGCAGCATAGCCGTAAAAGTATGCGCCGCACAATAGGGGAATTGCCGTCCAGTCAGACCAAAAAGCCAAATTTTATTGCGACGCATAACACGTTTTGGAGGCACTGAGCATTATGACCAATTCAACAGACAATGCGCGCGAGGACTTCGAAGGGGAGTTGCATCGCCGCTATTCACAGGCATTCGAGCAGTACGCCAATCTGACGAAAGCCTTCATGAGTGGCTTTCCGGGGGCCTCCACACCCGCTGCACCGCCCGTGGATTTCACCAAGACATTGAGCGACTGGTTTCAAAAATCTCTCGTCGGCCCAGGCGCCGATGTTGCCCAATTCTGGAGCCGCTTCACGCAGATGCCCGGCACCACTTCGGCTTCGCCCACTGCGTCGCCCATGGATGCGTTGCTGAGCAAGCAGGAGGGCATCGCGCGACGCCTGTTCGAACTGGCCGGCCAATGTCAGCGCCTTCAGGGCCAACTGTCCGCGCATTGGGCCAAGGTAGGACAAACCGCCGCACAAAGTTTCACCTCGGCCATGCCCAGCGCTGCAAAGTCATTTCCGGCAGGGTCTGATCCCACGCAATGGCCGCAGCAGGTCTACACCGCGTGGATCGAGAATGCGGAAAAAGCCTATGCGCAGGCGGCACAGGGTGCCGAGTACGTGCAATTGCTGGCGTCATTGAGCAATGCAGCCCATGCATTCAAGGCGGAGCAGGGCGCGTTGATGGAATTGTGGGCCAAGTTCTTCGATCATCCGACGCGTGCGGAACTGGATGCGCTCAACACCCAGGTGCGAGAACTGCGCGAACAGGTGCGACAGCTTCGAGGAGGCGCTCGCACTTGAGCGACGGGCAGCCGCCGCTCGCGATCGCCGCGCCGGGCGATGCGGAGCTGCTGCAGCGGCTGCGCGTCAGCGCGCAGCGGATCTTTGCCGATCATCGCGACGGCTGCACTGACCGCGACGCCGTGTGGCGCGATGGCAAGCGCGTGCTGTATCGATATGCGGCAACCCAACCGCGGCGGCTGCGAACACCGCTACTGATCTGCTACGCGCTGATCAATCGTCCCTACATGATGGATCTGCAGCCGAATCGCTCCTTGATCCGCGATCTGCTGGATGCCGGCATCGACGTGTATTTGATCGACTGGGGATATCCGGATGCCGCCGATCGCTTTGCCGACCTGAATGAGCACATCAACCAGACGCTCGATGATTGCGTCGAGTTCCTGACACGCGAGTGTGCGGTACCGTCCATCAATCTGCTCGGCGTCTGCCAGGGCGGCGTGCTGGCGCTGTGCTATACGGCGTTGCATCCGGGCAAGGTGAAGAATCTGATCACCATGGTGACACCGGTGGATTTCAAAACGCCCGACAATCTGCTCTCCCAATGGGCGCAGGGAATAGACGTCGACCTGATGAGCGCCTCGGGCAATGTGTCCGGTGACTTTCTCAATGCCGTGTATCTGTCGCTGATGCCCTTCCGGCTCACCCAGCAGAAGTATCTGTCGCTGGGAGAACTCGAGCGCGATGAATCCGAATTGGAAAACTTCATGCGCATGGAGCGTTGGATATTCGACAGCCCCGATCAGGCTGCGCGCGCGTTCGCCGAATTCATCACCTGGTTCTTCAAGGAAAACCGGCTGATTACAGGCGGTTTGCGTCTCGGCGGTCGTGAAGTGCTGATGACCGGCATTCAGTGTCCCATCCTCAACGCCTTCGCGTTGAAGGACCACTTGGTGCCCCCGGATGCGAGCCGGGCATTGCGAAACCTCACCGGCAGTTCGGACTACAGCGAGTTGGCGGTGGACGTCGGTCACATAGGGATGTATGTGAGCAGCAAGGCCAAACGCGAGGTCGCGCCGGCGGTTACGCGCTGGCTCGCAACGCGAGACGCGTAACCGCCGGCGTCGATACCTTGAATCAGGCAGCAGCGCCTGAATGCGCCAACTGACGCAACACGTATTGCAAAATGCCGCCGTGCCGGTAGTACTCGAGTTCCTTCGGCGTATCGATGCGCAGACGCACCTCGAACTCGGTCACCTTGCCGGCATCGGATCGAGCCAACACGCGCACCAGCTTGGCGGCACCGCGATCCAATCCGAGCAGATCGAAGGTTTCCGTGCCGGACAGCCCCAATACTTGCGCGTTCTGGCCATTGGTGAACTGGAAGGGCAGCACGCCCATGCCGATCAGATTGGACCGATGGATGCGCTCGAAGCTTTCAGCGATGACCGCTTTGACGCCCAGTAGCATGGTCCCTTTCGCAGCCCAATCGCGGGAACTGCCGGTACCGTATTCTTTGCCGGCGAGAATGATCAGCGGTGTGCCCACAGTCTTGTACTTCACCGAGGCGTCGTAGATCGACATCTGTTCGCCGCTCGGAATGTGAGTCGTCACGCCGCCTTCGGTGCCCGGCGCCAGCAGATTACGCAGGCGAATGTTGGCAAAGGTGCCGCGCATCATGACTTCGTGATTGCCACGGCGAGCGCCGTAGGAATTGAAGTCCACCGGCTGCACGCCTTGCTCCATCAGATAGCGCGCCGCCGGACTGGACTTGGAAATGTTGCCGGCGGGGGATATGTGATCGGTGGTCACCGAATCGCCGAGCACTGCCAATGCGCGCGCGCCCTTGATGTCGCCCACGGCAACCGGCGTCATCGTCATGCCGTCGAAATACGGCGGATTCTTCACGTAAGTAGAACGCGCGTCCCAGGTGTAGATCTTGCCCGCAGGGATCTTGATGGCGCTCCAGTTGGCGTCGCCTGCGAACACATTTGCGTAGCCCTTCTCGAACATCGCCTTGTCCACCGCGCCGCTCATCGTGGTCGCGATCTCGTGTGCACTCGGCCAGATATCTTTGAGATACACCGGCTGGCCCGCCTGGTCAGTGCCGATTGGATCGGCCGTGATGTTGGTGTCCAGAGTTCCGGCCAATGCGTAAGCGACCACCAGCGGCGGGGAGGCCAGGAAGTTCATCTTGATCTCAGGATGCACACGGCCTTCGAAATTTCGATTGCCCGACAGCACCGAGCAGGCGATCAGATCGCCGGCTTTGACGGCATCGGAGATTTCCGGCTTCAGCGGACCCGAGTTGCCGATGCAGGTGGTGCAGCCGTAGCCGACTGTGTAAAAGCCGAGCGCTTCCAGGTCTTTCATCAAACCGGCCTTTTGCAGATAGTCTGTGACCACGCGCGAGCCCGGTGCCAGCGAAGTCTTCACCCAGGGCTTGGACACGAGTCCGCGCGCATGCGCCTTACGCGCCAGTAAGCCGGCCGCAATCAACACGGCCGGATTCGAGGTGTTGGTGCAGCTGGTGATCGCGGCGATCAACACTGCGCCATCTTTCACTTCGACCGATTTTCCACCCAAGGTCGCTTGCGCGGTGCCATGGGCCGTGGGGTTTTTCTGCGTGCGCTCTTCAGCCATCTTCTTCAGCGTGGCTTGATAGGTGTTGCGGGCCGTGCGCAGCGGCACGCGATCCTGCGGGCGCTTCGGACCGGCGAGTGAAGGCTCGACCGTGCCTAAGTCCAGTTCGATGACGTCGGTATAGTCGGCGGCAGGTGCACCGTCGATGCGCCACAACCCTTGCGCGCGCGCATAGGCTTCCACCAGCGCGATCTGCTCGGCAGAGCGGCCGGTCAGGCGCAGGTAGCGGATGGTTTCTTCGTCGATCGGGAAGATGCCGCAGGTGGAACCAAACTCCGGCGCCATGTTGGCGATGGTGGCGCGATCTGCGAGCGGCAGGCCCTTTAACCCGTCGCCGAAGAATTCGACGAACTTGTCAACCACGCCTTTCTTGCGCAGGATTTCCGTCACCGTCAACACCAGATCCGTTGCGGTGGTCCCGGCCGGCAACGCGCCGACCAATTTGAAACCGATGACCTGCGGAATCAGCATGGTGACCGGCTGACCCAGCATGGCCGCTTCGGCTTCGATGCCGCCGACGCCCCAGCCCAGTACGCCCAGTCCGTTGACCATGGTCGTGTGCGAGTCCGTGCCGACCAGCGTATCCGGATAGGCCGTGGGTACGCCATCCACGCTACCGTCAAAGACTACTCGGGCCAGGTGCTCGATGTTGACCTGGTGCACGATGCCGGTATTCGGCGGCACCACTTTAAAATTGCTGAACGCCGTCTGACCCCAACGCAGAAAGCTGTAGCGCTCGCCGTTGCGACCGAATTCGATTTCATTGTTGTGCTTGAGCGAATCGGCGGTGCCGTATTCGTCCACCTGAACGGAGTGATCGATGACCAGTTCAGCGGGGGCGAGCGGATTGACGCGCTGCGGGTCGCCACCGAGTCGTACGATCGCTTCGCGCATGGCCGCGAGATCCACCACGCACGGCACGCCGGTGAAGTCCTGCATGATCACGCGTGCGGGCGTGAAGGCGATCTCGTAGCTGGGCGCCGCTTTCGCGTCCCACTTCAGCAACGCCAGGATATCGTCCTTGGTGACGTTGACGCCGTCTTCGAAGCGCAGCAGATTTTCCAGGAGGATTTTCAGGGAGAAAGGCAGACGATCGACGTTCAGTTCTTTCAGGGCAGGTAAGCTGTGATATTGAAACTTGCGACCCCCTACCTCGAGTGTCGCGCGCGCCTTGAAGCTGTCCGTCGTCATGAAACCTCCTGCAAAAGTCCTTGATTATAAGCGATCGGGCGCTGCAGCGCCCGCTCCACGATGACCCCGCCGCCCAGACAGCGCTCGTCGGCATAAAACACGGCGTATTGTCCCGGCGTGACCGCTCGCGCCGGGCTCTGCAGAGTCACCTGGACGCTGCCATCGGCCCGAAGGTTGATATGACACGGCAGATCGCGCTGCCGGTAACGCGTCTTCACCGAGCACGCGAACTGCGCCTCGGCCGGCGGGCTCAGCCAGTGCAGATCCGCAACGCTGAAGGAATCGGATTGCAGCAGCACGTGGTCGTGGTCCTGTACCACGACCAGCGCATTGCGCTGAACATCCTTTGCCGCCACATACCAGGGCGCCTCGCTCGCGCCGCGCCGACCGCCGAGACCCAACCCGGAACGTTGCCCCAGCGTGTAAAAGGCGAGCCCCCGATGTTCGCCGACGAGGGTGCCCTCGGCAGATTCGATCGGTCCGGGCGTGATGTCCACGTAGCGCGCCAGAAAGTCGCGAAACGGACGCTCGCCGATGAAGCAGATGCCGGTGCTGTCGGGTTTGTCGTGAACAGCAAGACCGTGAGAATGCGCCAGTTTGCGCACCTCGCTCTTTTGCAGATTGCCAATGGGAAACACGGTGCGCTGCAAGGCTGCGGGGGCCACCGCATGCAGAAAGTAAGTTTGATCCTTGGAGGTGTCCGCGGCTCTGAGCAGCGAGGCACCGGCTGTGCCGTGCTCGAGGCGCGCATAGTGTCCCGTGGCGATACGGTCCGCTCCCAACCGCTGCATATAGCTCAAGGCGACGCCGAACTTGATATCGCGGTTGCACAAGACGTCAGGATTCGGGGTACGGCCGGCGCGATACTCACGCAGGAAGAAGGCGAACACACGCTCGCGATACTCGGCGGCAAAACTGACGCGATGCAGCGGGATGTTCAGCAGGTCGCAGACGCGACGCGCGTCCTGGTAGTCCTCGGCAATGGTGCAATAGGCGTCGTCCTCGTCCCAGTTGGACATGAACAGTCCTTGGACCGCGTAACCCTGTCTTTGCAGCAACAGCGCAGCGACGGCGGAATCCACACCACCGGAAACACCTACGATGACAGTCTCGGACATGGCCGCATTATAGCGGCCGCGGAAGGGGCGGTTGGCGGGAGTTACATCTGCATCTGTCGCAGCTGCGCATCCGTAGCGCTGGCCTGCCAGACTTCGTCGAAGAAATTCAGATACCGGCGGGCAACGGCCGGGTCGTTCATATCGGAAATGCCGTCCCAGCGTGAGGCCTGCAGACGGTAAACGGTGGCCTTGTCATCCGCGATGATGAACGCACCGGCGCTGCCCGGATTTTGTGCGTTGATGGAACGCAGATCGATGCAGCTGGTGAGTCGTCGCGCGAGAATCAAAAATCGGTTGTTGTCGACCACGGCACGCGACGGATCGGCGAGCAGCACGCGCACTTTGGCATAGGAGCGTGCCAGTACCAGCCGTTTAATCGCTTCGAGGAAGGGTTCTTCGCCGTACACCAAGGGTTCCAGGTCCTGGGTGTAAATCGATAGCTGCCGTTGCGCGGACTTGGCTACGGCAAGGCTCGCATCTCGAACCTCAGACAGAGTCGTGAGAATCGAGCGTGTACTGGGGACCCCCGCACCGTTGGTGGCGGGTCGAGCTTCCGCCGAGTCCGGTTGACGGTCTGTGATCGCCATGCTGCCTCAAATTGGTTGACACTTTGCGAACTCGATCATATCCGCTGCGGCTTAAGGCCCGTGCCAACTGCGTCACGTTTCCCCGCGCGCAAGGCCCGGTGCAAGCCCGACGTAGCTTGCAGGTGTCAAATCGAGCAGGCGGCGCTTGTCCGCGGCCGGCAGGTCAAGTGACTGGATGAAGGCGTGCAACGCAGTCCTGTCGATGATCTGACCCCGGCTGAACGACTTGAGCAGGTCGTAGCCGTCGGCGATGCCGTTTGCCCGCATCACGGTCTGGACCGCTTCACCCAGGACCTCCCAGGCACTGCTTAAATCGTCGCCTAATTTGGCCTCATCCAACTCGATCTTTCCCAGTCCCTTCGACAGGGACTCGAACCCGAGCAGCGCATGACCCAGCGCCACGCCGAGATTTCGCAGCACGGTGGAATCGGACAGATCGCGCTGCCAGCGCGAGATGGGGAGTTTTTCGGCGAAGTGAATCAGCAATGCGTTGGCGATGCCGAAATTCCCTTCCGCGTTTTCGAAGTCGATGGGGTTGATCTTGTGCGGCATCGTCGAGGAACCGACTTCATCGGCGACGGCGCGCTGTTTGAAATACCCGATCGATATATAGCTCCACATATCGCGCGCAAGGTCCAGCAGCACGGTGTCAATTCGCGCCAACGCATGACAGTACTCCGCGATCCAATCGTGTGGTTCGATCTGCGTGGTATGCGCATTGTGCGCAAGACCGAGCGAGCTGACGAAATCGGCACTGATGGTTTGCCACGACAGCGCCGGCAGCGCAGCCACGTGCGCATTGAAATTGCCGACCGCACCGTTCATCTTTCCCAGGATGGCAACGTCCTGCAGACGTTGGACCTGCGAGGACAGACGCGCCGCCACGTTGGCAAACTCTTTGCCCACGGTGGTGGGACTGGCGGTCTGGCCATGCGTTCGCGACAGCATGGGTACATCCGCGTAGAGCTTCGCGCGTGCCTGCAAGGTTTGCGTCAGGCGCCGCAGCAATGGCAACAACACGATTTCGCGTGCTTCGGCCATCATCAACGCATAAGCCAGATTGTTGATGTCCTCCGACGTACACCCGAAATGCACCCATTCCAGATGCGCAGCAGATGCTTTGCGGGATTTCAGTTCCGCCCGCAGCCAATACTCGACCGACTTCACGTCGTGGTTGGTCCTGGCTTCGATTTTCTTGATGGCGGCGACATCGGTCGCCGCGGCGTCGCGCGCCATCGCACGCAGCCAGTCGGCCGCAGCAGCAGGCAGATCCTCAAAGCGGGCACGCGCGGCAGTTTTTGCTAGCGTCTCGAGCCAGGCGCATTCGACCCGGACTCGGGCACGCATGAGGCCGGCCTCGCTGAAAATGGCGCGCAACGGGTCCACTTTGCCGTGGTAGCGACCGTCGAGTGGAGAGAGCGCGTCGATTGGATCCATCGGCATCAGGGGTATCTGCCACGAAGTGTTAGAATTCGCCATATTACCGAACTTTACGTTGAAAACTAATGGACAGCGGCGACAGCGGGCTTGGACGGTTGCGTGAGCGATTTCGCATCGAGAGGGACAGCATGGGTGAACTTGCGGTCCCCCAGGATGCATCCTGGGGAGCACAAACACAGCGCGCGCTGCAGAACTTCCCTGCCAGTGGCCTGCAAATGCCCCTGCCACTGGTGCATGCCGTAGCACTGATCAAAGCCGCGGCTGCCGAGGTCAATCGCGAATTGGGTGACCTGCCTGCCGATACCGCGGCGGCAATTCACGCTGCAGCGATGCGCGTCGCGCGCGGCGAGCTGGATGCGCATTTTCCGCTCGACTTGTTTCAGACCGGCTCGGGCACGAGCACCAACATGAACCTCAACGAGGTGATTGCGCACGAAGCGTCGCGCACGCTCGGCGAGCGCGTGAGTGCCAACGATGACGTGAACAAAAGCCAGAGCAGCAACGATGTCATCCCCACAGGCATTCATCTGGCAGCGGCGTTGCTGCTGCGGCGCGAATTGCTGCCGGCGCTGGCACACTTATCCGCCACGCTTGAAACTCGCGCCCAGGAATTTGCTGATCTTGCCAAAACAGGGCGCACGCACCTCATGGATGCGATGCCCTTGACTCTGGGTCAGGAAATCAGCGGCTGGAAAGCCCAGATCGATGCCGCGATTCAGCGACTCACGAGCGTCGAGCCGCGACTGCATGCGCTGGCGCAGGGCGGAACGGCGGTCGGGACCGGGGTGAATGCACGTTCCGAATTCGGTCCGGCGATGGCCCGTACGTTGAGCGCCATGACGGGCCTCACGTTACTGCCCAGCGCTAATTTTTTTGCTGCGCTCGCGAGCCAGGACACCGCCGTGGAGTTGTCGGGACAACTCAAGGTCCTGGCAGTCGCGCTGATGAAGATCGCCAATGATCTGCGGTGGATGAACAGCGGTCCGCTGGCCGGGTTGGGGGAAATTGCGCTGCCGGCATTGCAGCCCGGCAGCAGCATCATGCCGGGCAAGGTCAATCCGGTCATTCCGGAGGCCGTATGTATGATGGCGGCACAGGTCATCGGCAACGACACGACGCTTACCGTGGCAGGACAATCGGGGAATTTTCAGCTCAACGTGATGCTGCCGGTGGTGGCGCACAACTTGCTGCAAAGCCTGCACCTGATGAGTGTCGGAACACGCACGCTGGCCGATCGTGCCATCGCCGGTTTCAGCGTCAACCTCGAACGCATCGAAGCGGATCTGGCCAGGAATCCGATTCTGGTGACGGCATTGAATCCGCTTATCGGTTACGAACTGGGGGCGGCCATCGCCAAGCGCGCCTACGCCGAGCATCGCGGCATCGTCGACGTTGCAGTGGACATGACTGACCTCAGCCGCTCCGAGCTTACGGAACTTTTGAATCCCTTGACTCTTACCAAGGGCGGACTCAATGGAAAGGCGAACCCTAGTTGATGGATGCTCCTCGACACGAACGCTATTCGAGCGAACTCATCCGCTCTGTCCTGCTGCCCGACCCTTCAGCACCTGAATTCGAGCCCCTGTGGCCCGCCAAAACACCCGAGAAAATGACGCCGGGCCTGAATGCCTGGTTGCCCAAACGCCAGTTGCCGGCCGCAGTGTTGATTCCCTTGATCGATCGGCACTCAGGTCTGCACGTGTTGCTCACGCAGCGCTCGGCAAATCTACGCGATCACGCCGGCCAGATCAGCTTTCCCGGCGGCCGGATCGAACCTGCCGACCGCAGTGCCTGGCACGCCGCACTGCGCGAGACGCAGGAAGAAGTCGGCCTGGACCCGCAGACGATCGAGTTTGCCGGATACCTTCCGGATCACATCGTCGGCACCGGTTTCCGCGTCACGCCGGTGGTGGGCTTCGTGCAATCGCCGCTTAGATTGGCCCTGGCCAGCGCGGAAGTATCCGAGGTCTTCGAAGTGCCGCTGGAGCACCTGTTCGATGTCGCCAATCACAGCCTGAAGACGCGTCGATTTGGCGACACCGAAGTGCACTTTCACGACATTCGGTATCAGCATCGCAGTATCTGGGGAGCCACCGCCGGCATGCTCATGACCTGGCGTCGGCTCATCGAGGCGCAGCGCGCGCAACTCGCTCAAGACAAACAAGACTGATGCCCACGTCCCTGGAAGAGCTGCTGCAAATCATGCGGACCTTGCGCGACGAGCGCTGCGGATGCCCGTGGGATCGGGAACAAACCTTCGCCAGCATCGCGCCCAGCACGCTGGAGGAAGCCTACGAAGTGGTCGATGCGATCGAGCGGCAAGATCTGCCGCACTTGAAAGATGAATTGGGCGACCTGCTGTTTCAAGTGGTGTTCCACTCGCAGATGGCGCAGGAGTTGGGCCATTTCACCTTTGACGACGTCGCCGCCGCCATTTGCGCCAAGCTGGTTCGCCGCCATCCGCATGTGTTTGCAGCGGCGCCGCAGCCCACGGCAAAGCAGCCGAGTGCGGACTGGGAAGCGATCAAAGCCAGTGAGCGTGCAGCGGCCGCCGGCGATACGCCGGGTAGCCAATTGGATGGCGTACCGCGTGCGCTACCGGCCCTGATCCGCGCCGTCAAGTTGAGCAAGCGCGCTGCACGAGTCGGGTTTGACTGGGACCTGGCCGAACAAACGGCCGCCAAGGTGGAGGAGGAATTGCAGGAAGTGCTGCAGGCGATTCGCGAAAACCCGGACGCGAAGCCCTCTCAGAACGTTTTCGAGGAGGTCGGCGATCTGCTGTTCGCCGTCGCTAATCTCGCGCGCAAGCTCGATGTCGATGCTGAAAGCGCCCTGCGGGCCGCTAATTCAAAGTTCGAAAGGCGATTCCGACACATGGAGCGGGCTGCGGGCAGCAGCGGCACGACAGTTGCGGATCTGCCTCTGGCGAGGCTTGAAGAACTGTGGAATGCCGCCAAGCGCGACGAGCGACCCGAGTCGATTTAACTGAACGGTGGCCGAACCACCCCTCCTCGAGGGCATTCAGTTTGCGTTCACCCGCCGGACTTTAAGCTTCTCCCACGCTCAACAACCAAACTGAGCGCTTCTCAAGGAGCATGCAGATGTTCAGGAAAATCATTCTCAGCAGTCTTGCCAGTGGCGCCGTTCTGCTGTCGGCCAGTGCGTTTGCCGACTCGCCCTATCGCAGCGACGGCTACGATTCGGCAGGGTACGACTACGCACGTGTGGTCGATGTGGACCCGCTGACCCGCCAGGTGCGCGTCGATACGCCGCGGCGCGAATGCTATGAGCAGACCCGCTACCGAGACGACTATCCGGCGCCGCGCCGGGGAACGGCCGGCTCCACCATTCTGGGTGCGCTGATCGGCGCCGGCATCGGCAACACCATCGGCAGCGGTGACGGACGGCGTGCCGCCACCGTCGCAGGCGCCATCATCGGCTCGGCGGTGGGTCACGATGCGGGTGAGCGTCGCCGCGACCGCGAAGACGCCTATGGCAGCCAGCCGGTGGCCTACACGCAGCAGCGCTGTGATGTGCGCTACGAAACGAGCTATCAGGAGCGGATTGACGGCTACCGGGTCACCTACGAATACAACGGCCAACGCTATGTGACGCAGTTGCCCTACGATCCGGGCAAGCGGCTGCGAATCCGCGTCAATGTCGAGCCGGCGCCGGAATAATTCTTCGGTGTACGCCAAGCGGGCCCGCAAGGGCCCGCTTCATTTAGTAGAATGGATTCCTATGAGTCGATCAGTCCACCGCGTGTTCGCCTGTCTGCTGTTGGGTGTTGCGGCGTGCGGCGGAGCCGTTCATGCCTCTGCCCCTGCTGCGGCCCCGGCGTCCGCGCTGCTGCGACTGGCCGGAGGCGGCATCAGCCTGGATCAGGCCGTCCAGATGGCACAGTCACGCTACAACGCTCGTGTGGTCAGAGCCGAAACCACTCGCGAAGGTGATCGCGTCTATTACCGCCTGCGGCTGTTGTCCGCGGACGGCCGCGTTTTCTCTGTGCGTGTCGATGCGCAGACCGGCAGCTTTCAATAAGCCGCGACGGGAACCTGCCATGCGAATTCTGATCGTGGAAGATGAAACCGCCCTGCGTGACAGCCTCAGCGCGGCATTCCAGCAGCACGGTTACACCGTCAGCGCCGCTGCGGACGGCGAGGAGGGCGGATTTGCCGGCACGGAATATCAGGTCGATGTGGCCATCATCGACATGGGGCTGCCGAAGGTACCGGGACTCGAACTCATCCGCCGCCTACGCGCGCAGGGCAAGCAATTCCCAATCCTGATTCTCACCGCGCGCGATCGCTGGCAGGACAAGGTCGAGGCATTGAGTTCTGGCGCCGACGACTACGTCGTCAAGCCTTTCCAAATCGAAGAAGTCATCGCTCGCGTGCAGGCATTGTTGAGGCGCGCGGGTGGCTGGGCGCAGCCGGTTCTACGCTGTGGCGACATTGCGCTGGACACGCGCGCGCAATCCGTCAGTGTCGCCGATGAGCCGGTCGAGCTCACGAGCTTCGAATATCGCATTCTGGAATTGTTGATGTTGCGCGCGGGTGAGGTCATCTCCAAGACCGAACTGACCGAGAAGATCTACGAGCAGGACTTCGAACGCGATAGCAACGTCATCGAAGTGTTCGTCGGCCGGTTGCGCAAGAAGCTGGACCCGGATAACACGCGTCAACCCATCGAGACTCTGCGGGGACGCGGCTACCGCATCGCTCTGCCGCGCCAATGAGCCGCGGTTCCTGAGGGTGATCATGCTGCGAGGTTCCTCGCTGTCCGGCCGTTTGCTCGGCGGCCTGTTCCTGCTGCTGATCCTGTTCTTCGGCGTCACTGTGTTTGCGCTGGACTCCCTGTTTCATCGACTCTCCGATCAAGCCATGCAGGACCGCCTGGAAGGCCAATTGGTGGCGCTGATTGCCGCCTCGGATCCGGATGAGGCGGGTAACGTGCATCCGGACGCGCCGCTGGCGGAACCGCGCTTCGAAACGCCGGGATCCGATTTGTATGGATTGATCCAGGACCAACAGGGCAGGGTGGTCTGGCGCTCTCGCTCAGCGGGAGTATTGGACGATCTGGCTCATGCGGTCCCCCCGAGTGGCCCTTCGCCCACCGGCAAGCGGCGATTCGAGCGCACGCGCGCCGAGGGCGTTGAATGGGAAAAAGTACATCTCACCGTTGCCTGGGAATTGGCGGCCGACTCACACCGTCAATTCACGTTCACGGTTGCAGAGAATTTACAGTCCTACCGCGCGCAATTGCGCTTGTTCCGGGTGCAGCTATTGGGCTGGTTCGGCGCCCTGACCCTGTTGCTGTTGATCGCCGTGTCGGTGTTGTTGCGCACTGCGCTGCAGCCGCTGCGCAGACTGGAAAGTGAGATCGGCGACATCGAACACGGCGAGCGCAGCGCGTTGAGCGACGGTTACCCGCGCGAACTGGCGGGCGTCTCCAAGAATTTGAATGCGCTGCTCGACAGTGAGCGCAACCGCGCGGAGCGTTACCGGCAGACGCTGGGCAATCTTGCCCATGAACTCAAGACCCCGTTGGCCATCATGCGGACCCAACCCGGACACGATGCACAATTGATTGAACGCATGGACCAGATCGTGGCACACCAGTTGCGCCGCGCGCGGATCTCCGCCGGCTCGACCCTGGGACAGGCGCCGCTGGAGCTGGGCTCCATCGTAGCGGAACTGGTCGCGACGCTCGACAAGGTCTATGCCGCAAAGCGCCTCCAGGTCGTGGTGAGCGGGTTCGCCGCGTGCGCCGGGGACCGCGGCGACCTGTTGGAATTGCTCGGCAATCTGCTCGACAACGCCTACAAATGGGCGCGCCAACGCGTCAGTGTTGGGATTGCGGTGGTCCCGGATGCCCGGTCGGGAAAAACCTGCGTGCGCGTGTTGATCGAAGACGATGGACCCGGGTGGGGCGCGCAAGACCCGACGCAGTTGTTCGAACGCGGCGTGCGTGCTGATGAGACGCAGCCCGGCCATGGCCTGGGTCTATCCATCATGCGCGATCTGGTCGAGGCGTATGACGGGGAGATTCTGGCCGGCAACGCTCAGGAAGGTGGCGCACGAATCGAATTGCGCCTGCCCGCAGTGAAGGACAGCACAAACCGGTGAGTGGCCCTCCACGTGAACCAGCGGCAGTGGCAGGATCAGCACCGCCGCTGCCGATTGCGGCGCACCGCGACGAAATCCTGAGCGCGCTGCTCGCGCATCCCGTCATCGTGGTGGCCGGAGAAACCGGCTCCGGCAAAAGCACCCAGTTGCCGCGCTATTGCCTGGACAGCGGCCGGGGAATGTCCCGCAAGATCGCTCATACGCAGCCACGCCGGCTCGCAGCGCGCGCGCTGGCAACCAGGATCTCGGCCGAACTGCAGCAGCCGCTGGGCACCAGTGTCGGATTCCGTGTGCGCTTCGAAGACCAGGTGTCCCCCGAGTCCCGCCTGATACTCATGACGGACGGCATGCTCCTCACGGATATCGCGCGCGATCCGGACCTTCGCCACTACGACACGCTCATCATCGACGAAGCGCATGAGCGCACTCTGAACATCGATCTGCTCTTCGGCGTGGCTCGACAACTGAGCGCTCGCCGCCCCGAGCTGCGAGTCATCATCACCTCCGCCACGCTGGACGTGCAGCGCGTTGCAGATTTTTTCGGCCATGCTCCCATCATCAACGTGAGTGGACGGGGCTATCCTGTCGAGGTGCGGTACCGTCCACCGCCTGACGCCGAGACGGCCGAGGATCCGGATCTGCCGACCGAAGTTTTGCAGGCCTATCGGGAAGTCCTTGCCGACCCGGGTTCGGCAGGCGTCGGCGACACGCTGGTATTCCTGCCCGGCGAGCGCGAAATACGCGATGTCAGCGACGTCTTAAGTCGCGAACTCCCCGAGGAAGTTGAGGTGTTGCCGCTGTATTCGCGTCTACCCTGGGAGCAACAGCGCAAAATCTTCGATCCCGGCAAGCGTCCGCGCATCGTGCTGTCCACCAATGTGGCCGAAACCTCGGTGACAGTGCCAGGTGTTCGGTTCGTCATCGATTCCGGGCTGGCCCGCGTCAGCCGCTACAGTCCGACCAACCGATTGCAGCGGCTGCCGATCGAGCCCGTTCCACAAGCCAGCGCGGATCAACGCAAGGGTCGGTGCGGACGGATCGGACCTGGATTGTGCATTCGCCTGTACTCGCAGGAGGACTTTGAGGCGCGTGCGCCGTTTGCCGAACCCGAGGTCCTGCGCACCAATCTGTCGGCATTGCTGCTGAGACTGGCGGCCGACGAATTGGGAAGCGCCGAAGAATTTCCGTTCCTGGATCCGCCGGACCGGCGCGCCTTGAACGACGGTTACCGGACTTTGCAGGAGTTGGAGGCGGTGGATGCAGAGCGACACATTACCGACCGCGGACGCGCGATGGCGCGTCTTCCGCTGGACCCTCGACTGGGCCGAGCCTTGCTCGAAGGGCGTCGATTCCGTGCCGCCGCCGAATTGTTGATCATCGTGTCCGGCTTGAGCGTGCCGGATCCAGTGATTCGCAGTGCACCGCTTGCCGCCGTTGCCACCGTCGACGCGCTGCAGTCCTTCGATGATCCACGTTCGGAATTCATTACGCTGGTGCGTATCTGGAAGGCGTACCGCATCGCGCGCAAGCGCTCGCGGCGTGAATTGCGGCAATGGTGCAAGGACAGACGTCTGTCCTTGACGAGACTATCGGAATGGGAAAACGTTCACACGCAGGTGAGTGAGCGGGCTTTGGCGTTGGGAATCAAGGACAGCGGGCGGCCTGCGAGCTATACCGCCATTCACCGCTCTCTGCTGGCCGGTTTCTGCACGATGATCGGAACGCACGATGAACGTGGTGTCTACGCCGGCGCACGCGGCTTACGATTCTCGATTTTTCCCGGCTCGCCGCTCAAGCGCCGACAGCCGCGCTGGATCCTCGCCGCCAACATCGTGGAGACCTCGCGGGTGTTCGCGCGCACCGTGGCGCAGATCGAGCCGTCATGGATTGAGCCTGCCGCCCGTCATCTGGTGAAGCGCGAGTACTTTGCCGCCGATTGGAGCGAGGAGCGTGAGGAGGTCGTTGCCCAGGAGCGGGTCACGCTGCTGGGATTGACGTTGAGCGCCGGCCGAACCGTTAACTATGGACCGATTGCACCGGAGGAGTCGCGACACATCTTTGCTCGCGAGGCTCTGGTGTTTCGCCGCATGGCGCGCCGTCCTGACTGGTTGCTGCGCAACGATGCCAACATCGATGCCGCGGCACGTACAGAGGACCGGTTGCGAACGCGCGGCCTGATCGCTTCGAGCGAAGATCTGACCGCGCATTACGAACGCCTCCTGCCGCGTCAGATCTCCGGTGCTGACGCACTGGAAGCCTGGACGCGGCGAGCAAGCGCTGCGGAGCTTGCCGCATTGGCCTTCACCGACAGCACGGTGTATGTGCAGCGTCCGGATTTTGAACGCTTACGCGGATTGCCCGAGATCGTGTCGGTTCACGGGTTGCAACTCCCGGTGCAATATCGGTTTGATCCGGACAGCGCCGACGACGGCGCCACCGTGGTCGTGCCCTTGCTGCTATTGCCTGTCATGACCCGCGCCGATCTGGAGCAGGCCATTCCGGGGCACGAATTGCCGAGAATTGAGGCGTTGATGCGCTCCCTGCCCAAGAGTGTTCGCAAGGAATTGATCCCGATTGCAGATGCCGCGCAGGCCTTTGCGAAAGCCCGACAACTCCAACCCGCATTGCCGTTATCGGACTGGATGGCGGCGAATCGCGGCATCAACGCGCGCGAAATCGTCTTTGCAGAAAACGGCGTGCCCGCGTATTTGATTCCCACACTCGTGCTGAAGAGCGAGGATCAGGAGATTGCACGCGGTTCCGATGTCCTCACCTTGCGGCGGCAGTTCTCGGCGGCGGCGCACCAGGCGCTGGTCTCTCACAGTAGTGCACTGTTTGCTCAAGGAGGAACTTCTTTTGCGCCAAATTCGCTCGCATGTACCACGGATGTACCACTGCATGGCGGGAAGCTGCGGCTGTATCCAGGCTTGATGGCCGGCGAGGGCACCATCGGCGTGCAACTGCATTGGACGCCGGAGGAGGCCAAACGAGTACACCGCGTTGCCCTGATTCGCCTGGCGCGTCTGCAATTGCGCAGTGCCGAGCGCGATCAGTCCAAGCATATCGCCCAGGATTCCAAACTGCTGTTGGCCGCAAGCCCCTATTGCCGCGCCGACGATCTCACAGACGCGTTGCAGCAGCAGGCGATGAGCCAGGCACTCGAGTTTGATGAGAACCTGCCGTATACGAGCAACGAGTTCGATCAGGCACTGCAGCGCGCGCGGCCACGCCTGGACGCGTGCTTTACTCAGTGCTGCGAGCAGATACGTTCATTGCTGACTGACGCCAACGCATTGCGGCCACTGTTTCAGGATCCTGCGATGCTGCGGCGCGCTGATTTGCGCGGCGAATCCGAATCGCACCTGGCGCAATTGCTCGCGCCCATGCGCTGGCGCGATGCAACCGCCAGCCAGTGTCGTCAATTGCCGCGCTATCTGAAGGCAGCGTTGGTCCGCTGGCGGCGATTGACGGCGAGGTCGGTCGAGAGCGCGCAGGTGCTCGCAGAAATGCAGCGCTGGCGGGCGGAAGCCGCGCGACTGCACACCGCGTTCGAAAAACAAAAGCGCTGGATTCCCGAGTTGGAGCGTTTTGAATGGCTGGTCGAAGAATATCGGGCATCGCTCAGCGCGCAGGAATTGAAAACCGCGGAAGCGGTCTCCCCGGCACGCCTGCAGCAACGCGCGGCGTCACTGCAGGCGTGGTTGGACCGGTAGCCGATCAGCCCACGTCGAAGCGGATGCCCTGTGCCAGCGGCAGTTCCGAACTCCAATTGATGGTGGTCGTTTGACGACGCATGTAGGCGCGCCACGAATCAGAACCCGCTTCGCGCCCACCGCCGGTTTCCTTCTCGCCGCCAAAAGCGCCGCCGATTTCCGCGCCGGAAGTGCCGAGATTGACATTGGCGATGCCGCAATCGCTGCCCGTCGCACTCAAGAAGCTTTCCGCAACCTGCAAACGATCGGTGAACACGGCCGAGGAGAGTCCTTGCGGCACTGAATTCTGAATCCGGATCGCCTCATCGATGTCGTCGTAGGGAATCAGGTACAGGATCGGTGCAAAGGTTTCATGCTGCACGATGGGGAGATCCGCGCGTGCTCGCACGATCGCCGGCTCGACAAAATTGCCGGCGCGCGCAATGCGCTTGCCGCCGCACAGCAGTTCGCCGCCCTGCGCAAGCGCCGCCTCGATGGCGGACAAATAGCGCGCAACCGAGGATTCGTCGATCAACGGACCCATCAGCGTCTGCGCGTCGAGCGGGTCGCCCACACGCACCTGTTTGTAGGCGGCCAGCAATTTCGCTTCCAATTCCGCGAGGCGCGAACGATGCACCAGTACACGGCGAGTGGAGGTGCAGCGCTGACCTGCGGTGCCGACCGCGCCGAAGACGATGGCGGGCACCGCCAATTTCAGATTGGCGGATTCATCGACGATCAACGCGTTATTGCCACCCAGTTCCAACAGGCTCTTGCCCATGCGCTGCGCGACACGCACGCCGACCTGACGGCCCACCTGCGTGGAGCCAGTGAAGGAGATCAATGCGACCCGCGTGTCATCGACGAAACGCGTCGCGAGATCCGTTCCGGCATCGATGAAAATTTGAAAAATCGCCGGCAACTTTTCCCGTTCCAGAACGCGATTGCAGATGGTCTGGACGGCAACCGAGCACAGCGCTGTCTTCGGTGAGGGCTTCCACACCGTCACGTTGCCGCAGATCGCTGCGAGGAACGCATTCCACGCCCACACGGCCACGGGGAAGTTGAACGCGGAGATGACACCCACCACGCCCAGCGGATGCCAATGCTCATACATGCGATGCGAGGGCCGCTCGGAATGCATGGTGAAGCCGTACAGCATGCGCGACTGGCCGACTGCGAAATCAGCGATGTCGATCATCTCCTGGACTTCACCGTCGCCCTCAGGCCGGATCTTGCCGTTCTCCATGGCAACCAGGCTGCCGAGCGCATCCTTGTGCTTGCGCAACTCCTCCGCCATGAGGCGGATCACTTCGCCGCGCTTCGGCGCCGGCACTTTGCGCCAGATGGCTGCGGTCTGTGCCGCGCTGGCCATGACCTGGTCATAGTCCGCTGCGGTGGCGCCGCGCACCTGCGCAAGTGTCTTGCCGGTGGAAGGATTCACGCAATTGATCACCACGCCGCCGGTTTCCTTGCTCCAGCCGTGCGTGCCGGACCAGGCACCCGCGTTGACCGCGCCAAGCCCGAGAGACTTTAGAATGTCGCTCATGGTCAAGCCCTCGCGTGCTTGCGCTGCGAACCGCCGCGTCCTTCGACGACGACCTGGCCGGAAATCTCTTTGCCGGCGCCGCCCGAGTACAGACGGCCGAAGCGGTTGGCAAGCACGTCGGGCAAACGGAATTTCTCCTGCGGGACGAAGCCCTGGTAGTGCCGCGGCTTGTTCAGCACCTGATCCAGAACCGAGGTGATGCCGGCTGCCGTGGTCACTTGGATGGCGGACCAGAGACGGCCCGCGATGACCTGCGGGTACACCTTGTTGACGTAGTTTTCTTCGCGCAACTCGCCGTCCTGGGTGCCGGTCACGGCGGCATAGACGATGACCACGTCCTGCAGCGTCTGCGGAACCGCGTTCTCCAGAATGCGCTTGAGCGTGGCGCGATCGTGATTGAGCTTCAGATCATTCATGAGCAGACGCATCTGTTCGCAGTGGCCCGGATAGCGCATGGTCTTGTAGTTCATGATCTGCGCATCGGCGCCATAGGTCTCGGCAAGCGAGCCCAGCCCGCCCGAGGTGTTGAACGCCTCGTACAGCGTGCCGTCGATTTCGATCTCCTCCAATCCTTCCAACGGCGCGGCTTCCACGATGCGGCCATCGACGATGGCCTGGCAGGGATTGCCATATTCGTTGATCAGCCCTTCCGTCGACCAGGTGAGGGAATATTTCAATACGTTGTTCGGATGCTGGGGCAGGGCGCCGACGCGCAGCTTCACCGTTCGAACCGATTCGAAGTGCGTGATCAACTCATTGGCTGCGATGCTGATGAATCCGGGTGCGAGGCCGCATTGCGGCACGAAGGCGGTGCTTGCACCTTGAGCGATCTTGCGTACTTCGCGCGTCACCTCCACATCTTCCGTCAGATCGAAGTAATGACAGCCCGCAGCGCGCGCAGCGCGTGCAACGCCCACGTTGCAATAGAACGGCAGACTGGAAATCACCGCATCGACCGGATTCTTGGCGAGGTGCTCACTCAACGCCGCTTCGCTGGAGGCATCCAGACCGAAGCTCCGCAAGCCGGGAATGCCGTGCGCCTTGACCACAGATGCGGCGCTGACGTCGCTGACGTCGGCGACATCCACTTGATAGCTTTTGGATTCGGCCAGCAGGCCGGATATCAACGCGCCGATTTTTCCGGCGCCCAGAACGAGGACTCGATGCATGACAGTATCCTTACAATAATTGGCGGCCACGGACGTTGCCGCCGCAGGCCTGATGGCGCGGCATTTTGCCTACGGTGCGCCGATAACGCCACCTCGGGGTGCGATTACGCGTTTTGCGCGTCACGGCCGGTCTGTGTAGCATCGTCGTTATGTCGACATTACCCGCATTAAGCGCATGGCACCCGGCCAGTTGGCGCAGCCTCCCGGCAACGCAGCAGCCGGCGTATTCGAACCTGATCGAACTGGAGCAGGTCGTTGCTTCACTATCGCGCCTGCCGCCGCTGGTGGTGTCGTGGGAGATCGAGGCGCTGCGGGAGCAACTCGCGCAGGCACAACGTGGTGAGCGCTTCCTGTTGCAGGGCGGCGATTGCGCCGAGAGCTTCGAGGATTGCGAGTCCGACAAGATCGCCAAAAAGCTCAAGGTGCTGTTGCAGATGAGCCTGGTGCTGCTGCAGGGTTTGCGCCGTCCCGTGATTCGCATCGGGCGATTCGCGGGTCAGTACGCCAAGCCGCGCTCCACCGACACCGAGACGCGTGAAGGAATCACGCTGCCCAGTTACCGCGGTGACAATGTGAATCATCCCGGCTTCACGGCTGCGGAGCGCGAACCGGACCCGCAATTGTTGCTGCGCGGTTATGAGCGCGCCGCTTTGACGTTGAATTTCATCCGCTCGCTCATCGACGGTGGATTTGCCGACCTGCATCACCCCGAGTATTGGGATCTCGCCTTTTTAAAGCATTCGCCGCTGCAGGATGCGTATCAGAAGATCGTGGACTCGATCGCCGAGTCACTGGACTTTTTCGAATCCATGAGCGGGCTGCGGGTGCACGATGCCAATCGCGTGGATTTTTTCACCAGCCACGAAGGACTGCATCTGCTGTCTGAACAGTCGCAGACTCGCTACATCGAACGGCAGCGAAAATGGTACAATCTCTCCACCCATATGCCGTGGATCGGCATGCGAACCGCACAGCTCGACGGTGCGCACATCGAGTACTTTCGCGGCATCGCCAACCCGATCGGCGTCAAGGTCGGCTCCGGCATGAATGACGAGTGGCTGCAGGGACTGGTGCAGACATTGAATCCACAAAACCAACCCGGCCGTTTGACACTGATTCACCGCTTCGGCGCGAAGGACATCGAGAAGCGGCTGCCGGAGATGATTCAGGCGGTTCGGGCAACCGGTTCCCAGGTGCTGTGGATCTGCGATCCCATGCATGGCAATACCGAGACGACGGCGGGCGGCATCAAGACCCGGCGCTTCGATAAAATTCTTTCCGAAGTCGAAGCCAGCTTCCGCATCCACGAGGAGTGCGGTTCGCAATTGGGCGGCGTGCACATAGAATTGACCGGCGACGATGTCACCGAGTGCATCGGCGGTGCGCGCGGCCTGGCGGAGGCGGATCTGGCTCGGGCCTACCGGTCCCAAGTCGATCCTCGACTCAATGCTGAGCAGGCTTTGGAACTAGCGATGTTGATAGCACGCCGCTCGCGCGGAAAATCTGTGCCCGCAAGACACCATCAATAACAGGCTAGATAACATCAGCTTATACCATTTATCTCGACAACTTTCTATTAAAAAAAATTGAAATGTTGAGTTAAACCCGGCTTGCCTGACGCCGGGCAGGTGCTATTCTTTCGCGCGATTCTCCCATCGCCAGATTCGCACGTAGCGCAGGGTCCTCTTCGCACCGAAGAGTCCTGCAAAAGCTTGCACTTGGCGTGCGGCCCAATTTGTTTCCATCGACGAGGTAGACGTGACGCAAGCGCGAGCCAGCCAATCCTCCACTGCGCCGTCCGGTTTGACCCAATCGGTCGCCGGTTCGCCGGCCAGCGAGCAGATTTTGAGCACAGACGCGCAAGCGTTCCTGGTCCAGTTGCATCGCCGTTTTGCGCCGCGAGTCACGGAGCTTCTGCAACGACGCGAACAGCGACGCCGCGAGCTGACGGCGGGCGCCTTGCCGGATTTTCTGCCGCAGACCCGCGCTGTCCGCGACGGCGACTGGAAGGTGGCGCCGATCCCGGCCGATCTGCAGGACCGTCGAGTCGAAATCACCGGTCCCACCGATCGCAAAATGATCATCAATGCGCTGAATTCCGGCGCGAAAGTGTTCATGGCGGATTGCGAGGACTCGCTCACGCCGACCTGGGCGAACGTGATCGACGGACAGGTCAACCTGCGAGATGCCGTCAACAAGAGCATTTCCCTGACCTCGCCGGAAGGCAAGTCATATCGCCTGCAAGACCGTATTGCCACGCTCATCGTGCGGCCCCGCGGCTGGCATTTGTACGAGAAGCATTTGCAGGTCGACGGTGCGCAGATTCCGGGCGCCTTCGTCGACTTCGGTCTGTACCTGTTTCACAACGCGAAAGCCTTGCGTCAGCACGGCACCGGACCTTATTTCTATCTGCCCAAGACCGAGAGTCATCTGGAAAGCCGCTTGTGGGCCGAGGTCTTTGCCTTTTCCGAAGAGGCACTCGATCTGCCGCACGGCACGATCAAGGCGACGGTGCTCATCGAAACCATTCTCGCCGCCTTCGAAATGGATGAGATCTTGTACGAGCTGCGCGACTACATCGTCGGCTTGAACTGCGGCCGCTGGGATTACATTTTCAGCTTCATCAAGAAATTCGCGCATCGCCCCGATTTTGTCCTGCCGGAACGGCAGCAGGTCACCATGACCACGCATTTTCTGCGCTCCTATTCGAAGCTTCTGATCAAGACCTGTCATCGACGTGGCGCGTTTGCGATGGGCGGCATGGCGGCGCAAATTCCGATCAAGAACGACCCGCAGGCGAACGAGCAGGCCATGGCCAAGGTGCGGGCCGACAAGGAACGCGAAGCCAGCGACGGCCACGACGGCACCTGGGTCGCGCATCCGGCACTGGTGGCGGTCGCGCAGGAAATATTCGACCGCGTGATGCCGCAGGCCAACCAATTGCAGCGTCCGATCGGTGATCAAATCTTTGCAGCGGCGGACCTTCTGGCGATACCCGACGGCACCATCAGCGAAGCGGGGCTGCGCAACAATATTGAAGTTAGTCTGCGCTACATGGCCGCCTGGCTCACGGGCCTGGGTTGCGTGCCCATCAATAATTTGATGGAAGATGCCGCGACCGCGGAGATCGCCCGCGCGCAGGTGTGGCAGTGGATCCGCCACCCCAAAGGCGTGCTGGTCGACGGCCGGCGCATCACGCTGGAGATGTTCCGCGCGATCCTGGCGGAGGAGTTGGCGGGCATCTCCCGTCAACTCGACGCCGCCGCGTTTGCGAGCGGCAAATTCGACGCTGCCGCGAAGCTGCTCGATGAGATTACGGCGAGCTCGGAATTCTCCGAATTCCTGACGCTGGTTGCGTACCGACAAGTTAGTTAATTGATACACCCTAGGAGACGTTGATGTTGAAGTCCGCTGCCGAGTTGAAGAAAGAGTGGGAAACGAGTCCGCGATGGATGGGGACCACTCGTGGATACAAAGCAGAGGATGTCGTACGTCTGCGTGGAACGGTCGCCATCGAGCACTCACTCGCACGCCTTGGCGCGGAGAAGTTGTGGCGCTATGTCAACGAGAAGCCCTACGTGAATGCGCTCGGCGCAATGACGGGCAACCAGGCGATGCAACAGGTCAAGGCCGGCCTCGATGCCATCTACCTCTCAGGCTGGCAGGTCGCGGGCGACGCCAATCTCGCCGGCGAGATGTATCCCGACCAGTCTCTGTATCCCGCGAACTCGGTGCCCGAGGTCATTCGCAAGATCAACAACACGCTGATGCGCGCTGACCAGCTGCATCATGCCGAAGGCAATGATTCGATCGACTGGCTCAAGCCCATCGTGGCCGATGCAGAAGCTGGTTTCGGCGGCGTACTGAATGCGTTCGAATTGATGAAGGGCATGATCGATGCCGGCGCCGCCGGCGTGCATTTCGAGGATCAATTGTCCTCGGCGAAGAAGTGCGGGCACATGGGCGGCAAGGTGCTGGTTCCCACCGCCGAAGCCGTCAACAAGCTCATCGCGGCGCGCCTCGCGGCCGACGTTTGCAACGTGCCCACGGTGTTGATAGCGCGCACGGATGCCGAGTCCGCCAACCTGCTCACCGCCGATGTGGATGCACGCGATCTGCCGTTCATCAAATCCAAGGAGCGCACGGCAGAAGGATTTTTCTACGTGAATGCCGGCATTGATCAGGCCATCGCGCGCGGCTTGGCGTATGCGCCGCATTGCGACTTGCTGTGGTGCGAAACGGGCGTTCCGGACATCGAGGAAGCCAAGCATTTCGCCGAAGGCATTCACAAACAGTTTCCCGGCAAGATGCTGGCCTACAACTGCTCACCGTCGTTCAATTGGAAGAAGAAGCTGTCGGATGAGCAGATCGGCAAGTTTCAGCGCGAATTGGGGGCGATGGGTTATAAATTCCAATTCGTCACCCTGGCCGGCTTCCACGCATTGAACTATTCAATGTTCCAGCTTGCCAAAGGCTACAAGGCATCTCAGATGACCGCCTATGTTGCCTTGCAACAGGCGGAATTCGACTCCGAGAAGGACGGTTACACGGCGACCAAGCATCAGCGCGAGGTCGGCGCCGGCTATTTCGACGACGTCACCCAGACCGTCACGGCAGGCACCTCGTCGATCACCGCGTTGAAGGGTTCAACGGAGGAAGCTCAATTTCAGAAGGCGCACGGCTAGTACGTACCAGTCGGTGTTCGGTTGCGCTCGGGTTAGTCCAAAGTCCAGCGCGATCAACGGCGGGCTACGCGAACATTCGCGTAGCCCGTTTTTTTTAAGGGTAGGGATATGAACAGCCGTTTCGATCCCGATTGCCGTCGTTGTCCGCGGCTTGCTGCCTTCCTCGCCAGCGTCAAGGAGCGGCATCCCGACTACTATTGCCGGCCTGTGCCACCCTTCGGAGACGCGCAGGCGCGAATGCTGATCGTGGGGCTGGCCCCCGGCTTGCACGGCGCGAACCGAACGGGCCGCCCGTTCACCGGCGACTTCGCCGGGATACTGCTATATGAAACTTTGCATCGCCTGTCGCTGGCGAGTCGCCCCGTATCCGTGGCCGCGGACGATGGACTGACGCTTCACAACGTGCGCATCACCAACGCAGTGAAATGCCTGCCGCCTGCGAACAAACCCGAGCCCGCCGAAATCACCACTTGCAATGCGTATCTGCGGGCGGAACTCGACGACTTCACGCAAGGCCGGGTCATTCTTGCGCTGGGCCTGATCGCGCACGGAGCAATCCTCAAAGCTCTGTCATTGCGTGCATCGGCCCACAAGTTCGCTCACGGCGCGGAGCATGCGCTGCCCGGTGGGCGAATCCTGGTGGATTCCTATCATTGCAGCCGTTACAACACGCAGACCCGGCGCCTGACTGCCGCCATGTTCGAGACTGTCGTGGCGCGCGCGCTTGCCTTGAACTGAAACGTTGCCCATGAGCGAAGCAGCCGTCGTCTTCGATTCAAAATCCTTCGTCGATTCATTGCCGGGCAAACCCGGCGTGTATCGCATGCAGGGAGCGTCCGGCGAGATTCTCTATGTCGGCAAGGCACGCAATCTGAAAAATCGCGTGTCCTCGTATTTTCTGCCCAGCAATGTGATTCCCAAAGTGCAGGCGCTGGTACGCCTCACGGTCAACATGGAAGTGACCATCACGCGTTCGGACACCGAGGCGCTGCTGCTCGAATACAACCTCATCAAGAAGCATCGGCCACGATTCAATGTGGTGTTGCGCGATGACAAGAGCTTTCCGTATCTACGCCTCACCACCACTCAGGAATTTCCACGGCTGACGCTGTACCGCGGATCGCGCAAGGAACCGGGTCGGTATTTCGGCCCGTATCCTTCTGCAGGCGCCGTTCGCCAGACGCTGCACGAACTCCAAAAACTATTTCGGTTGCGCAATTGCGAGGACAGCTATTTCGCCAATCGCTCGCGACCGTGCCTGCAATATCAGATTCAACGCTGCACCGGCCCCTGCGTCGGTCTGATTTCGCGCGAGGACTATGCACGCGATGTGGACACGGCGGTCAAGGTGCTCGAGGGCCGCACTCAAGATGTGAACGATGAACTGGGTCGTCGCATGGAGGATGCCGCGCAGGCGCTCGAATTCGAAAAGGCCGCGAGATTTCGCGATCAACTCGCCAGTCTGCGGGCGGTGCAGGCGCAGCAGGCGATCACGGCGGCGGAGCGACACGATGCGGATATCGTGGCGGTGGCATCCTCCAACGGCGAATATTGCGTCGTGCTGATGTTCGTGCGCGCCGGTCACAGCCTCGGCAGCACCGCCTTCTTCCCCTCGGCGCCGTTCGCGGAAGGACCTGAGGTGCTGAGTGCGTTTTTATCGCAGTACTACCTGGAGCGGGAGGCGCCGACGGAAATCATCGTCGAACATGGCCTGGAGGAAGCGGAGTTGCTCGAGAACACGTTCGCCGAGCGCTCCGGCCACAAGGTACGCATTGCGCATTCCGTGCGCGGCATCCGGCTTCGCTGGCTGCAGATGGCGCAGACCAATGCCATCGAAGCGCTCAAGATGCGCGCGCTGGCCAAGACCAACATCGAAGAGTCCTTGGAAGAACTGCGCGTAGCGCTCGAATTGCACAAGACGCCGCAGCGCCTGGAGTGCTTTGACATCAGCCACACGGGCGGAACGGAAACGGTCGCCTCGTGCGTCGTATTCGGACCCGAGGGTCCCTTAAAGTCCGAGTACCGCCGGTTCAACATCGCAGATATTGAGCCCGGCGACGACTACGCCGCCATGTTCCAGGCGTTGACCCGGCGCTATAAACGCATTCGGGAAGGCGAGGTTGTCGCACCCGATGTGCTGCTCATCGACGGTGGCAAAGGCCAGTTGGCGCAGGCTGAAAAAGTGCTCTCGGAATTACAGGTGCAAGGTGTATTGCTGGCGGGCGTCGCGAAAGGCGCCGACCGTAGGCCGGGACAGGAGCGGCTGTTCTTGTTGGACCGGGATACCCCGATTATACTGGCCTCAGACTCGCGCGCCTTGCATCTCGTCCAACGTATTCGTGACGAGGCGCATCGCTTCGCAATCTCTGGCCACCGTCGCAAACGTGCAAAGCGGCACAACCAGTCGATATTGGAAACGATTCCCGGACTGGGTCCGGTAAAGCGGCGCGAACTGCTGAAGCAATTCGGCGGAATGCAGGGAATCTTGCGTGCGGGTACTCACGATTTGGCGGGTGTTCGCGGTGTGGGACCAGAGCTTGCGCAAGTGATCTATGAACATCTCCACCCAGGCAGCTGACGTCAAGTCCCAGTTCAATCTTCCCAATGCCTTGACCTGGCTGCGCATCTTCATGGTGCCCGCCATCATCGTGCTGTTTTATCTCCCCTATGCCTGGGCGGATCCTGCCGCCTGCGCCGGCTTCGCGCTGGCCGGCATCACCGATACGCTGGACGGCTATTTCGCGCGCAAGCTGCACCTGACCTCGCGACTCGGCGCGTTTCTGGACCCGGTGGCCGACAAACTGATCGTGGCAACCGCTCTTGTACTGATCGTGAGCAAGGATGCGCGGTGGTTCGTCGTGATCATGGCGGTGGTGATCATCGGCCGCGAAATCGCCGTCTCCGCGCTGCGCGAATGGATGGCGGAGATCGGCGCCAGGGGCCGCATTGCCGTCTCGGGGTGGGGCAAGATCAAGACCGTGGTGCAGATCGTCGGCCTGTCGCTGATGCTGTACCGCCAGGATTTGTTCGGCCTGCCAATCTACCAACTGGGTTTGGCGCTCAGCGTGATTGCCATGGCGCTGACGCTCTGGTCGATGATTCTGTATTTGCAGGTTGCGTGGCCGGAATTGCGGGGTAGTTCAAGGCTTTAGCGTCGAAAGCCGACGTGTTCTTCTTGACTCCGCCGGCCGCTTCCCTACAATTGCGGCTCGCTTTAGAAGGGCGGGAATAGCTCAGTTGGTAGAGCGCAACCTTGCCAAGGTTGAGGTCGGGAGTTCGAGCCTCCTTTCCCGCTCCATTTTGTCGACGACCCGGCTAGGTGGCAGAGTGGTCATGCAGCGGCCTGCAAAGCCGCGTACGCCGGTTCGATCCCGACCCTAGCCTCCATTCGAATCAGCCCTCGTGGCGGAATTGGTAGACGCAACGGACTTAAAATCCGTCGGTTAAAAGCCATGCCGGTTCGATTCCGGCCGAGGGCACCATGTCGCAATCTTGCGAATTTACTTCGGACAGTGGCCTCAACCGATTGATTTAGCTAAGCTCTAGCCCAGATGAATACCTCCTCCAAATCGCTTAAGCTGGATGGCATCCACGTGTGGCGGGGAGATCGTCACGTGCTGCGCGGCGTTAGTTTCAAAATTGGCCCCGGCCAGCTGCTGCACATCGTCGGTTCCAACGGCGCCGGCAAGACGACTTTGTTGCGAGTCGCGTGCGGTTTGATCGCGCCCGAAGAAGGCCAGGTCTTCTGGCAGGACTCCAACATCCGTGCCGATCGCGCTGGCTATCAATCTCAGATCGCCTTCGCCGCCCACGAAGCGGCGCTGAAAGCCGACCTCACCGCGCTGGAGAATCTGCGCTTTGCCATCGGTCTGCGCCGCGCCGTCAGCGCGAAGGAATTGCTGGCGAGCCTTGCGCGCACCGGTGCAGATGCCTACGCGGACCTGCCGGCCCGCGTTCTGTCGGCCGGGCAGAAGCGACGAGTTGCCATGGCCCGAGTATTGGCCTCGAAAGCGCCGCTGTGGCTGCTGGATGAGCCTTTTTCAAATCTGGACGATGCGGGAGTACGGCTCATTTCCGATCTGGTTGGCACTCATGTGCACGACGGCGGCTTTGCCGTCGTGGTGGCGCACCATGGCCTGGAACTGGGGTTGGGTGCGACGACGCTGGAACTGGCCGCATGAGCGTGTCCGCGGCCGGCGTGCTGCAACTCATCATCCGCCGCGAAATGCGACTGAGCTTCCGGCGGCCGGATCAATTGATCCAACCGCTGATGTTTTTCCTGATCGTGACCACCTTGTTTCCGCTGGCGTTGAGCCCTCAATTGTCGGTATTGCGAGATATTGCACCCGGTGTGCTTTGGGTGGGCGCCTTGCTATCGTCGCTGCTGGCGGTGGAGGGGATGTTTCGTGCCGACGCCGACGATGGAACCTTGGAACAGTTGCTGTTGTCGGGACATTCATTGACTCTGATCGTCATCGCCAAGACCCTTGCCCATTGGCTGCTGAGCGGACTGGCGCTGGTGTTGTTGGCGCCGGTGATGGCGGCTGCACTGAGCGTTCCGGCACAGGCCTTCGGGCCGATCATGCTCGGCTTAGGCTTGGGCACGTTGACTTTGAGTTGGCTGGGGGCGATTGGCGCCGGGCTCACCGTGGGCCTTAAGAGAGGCAGCGTCATGCTGTCGCTGATCGTTCTGCCGCTCGCCATGCCGTTGCTGATTTTCGGGGCGAGCGCGACGGATCGGGCCATTCACGGCGACAGTGCCGCAGGACCGTTATATCTGTTGGCCGCGCTGTGCGCGTTCACCACGACGCTCGCGCCCTTTGCGGCGAGCGCCGCGCTGCGAATTACGTTGGAATAAAATGATGATGATTCAAGTCTGGCAGGGTGTGCGATGAAATGGACCTGGTTTCATAGGCTGGGATCGCCGCCCTATGTGTATCGTCTGGCGACGACCGTCGCGCCGTGGCTGTACGGGTTGGCCGCGCTGACCATCGGCTACGGCGTCATTGCCGGTTTGTTTTTTGCGCCGCCAGACTATCAGCAAGGCGATGCCTTTCGAATCATCTACGTGCACGCACCCGCGGCCTGGATGTCGTTGTCGGCCTACACGACCATGGCCATCGCAGGTGCCGTGGCATTGATCTGGCGCATCAAGATCGGTCATGCAATCGCAGCCGCATGTGCACCCATCGGCGCTTCGTTTACGGTGGCGGCGCTGGTTACCGGGTCCTTGTGGGGCCGGCCGATGTGGGGAACCTACTGGGCCTGGGACCCACGGCTCACCTCGGAATTGATTTTGATGTTTCTGTACTTCGGCGTCATGTCGCTGCGCCAGGCGTTCGACGACCCGGCGCGGGGAGATCGCGCGGCCGCGGTGCTCGCCATCGTCGGCGTGGTCAACGTGCCCATCATTCATTACTCCGTGCAGTGGTGGAATTCGCTGCATCAAGGCGCAACGGTGGCCAAGTTCGCGAAGCCCTCCATGCCCGGCAGCATGCTCTGGCCGCTGCTGTCGGTGCTGCTGGGGTTCATGCTGTTTTTCGGCGCCGTCCTGTGCACGCGCTTGCGCGCCGAGGTGTTGAACCGCGAACGTCAATCCAGTTGGATCAAAGAGGCACTGTCCACCCCATGAATGACTCCATTTTTGCGATGGGTGGATATGCAGCGTATGTCTGGCCGAGCGTCCTGCTGGTGTTGGGTGTCCTCGGCTGGAACATCTGGTCGGCAATGAGACAATTGGCGCAAGCTCAAGCGTGCGCGCGGCGCGCGCAGACGGCAAAGGAATCGGTGCAACTATGACGCCTCGTCGAAAGCGATTGTTCGTGGTGTTGGGAATTCTGGGCGGCGTAGCTGCCTCGGTGGCGCTCGCCGTCATGGCATCGCGCGAAAACATCATGTTCTATTTTGATCCCACGCAGATTGCCGACGGCAAGGCGCCGCAAAACAAGCGCTTTCGCGTCGGCGGCATGGTCGTCAAGGGCAGCGTGCAACGCAACCCCGGCGATCTGCAGGTGAGATTCGTGCTCAGCGATTACGCGCATGAAGTACCGGTCAAATATTCCGGCGTTCTGCCGGATCTGTTTCGCGAAGGGCAGGGCATCATCGCCCACGGTACGCTCGACCGCAGTGGAACGTTCGTCGCCGACGAAGTGCTCGCCAAGCACGATGAGAAATACATGCCGCCGGAAGTCGCGGCATCCTTGAAGAATAAGCGTGCAGCCTCGGCTCCCCAGCCTGCCGTCGCGCCAGGAAATCCACAGACATGATTCCAGAACTCGGCCAATTCGCATTGATCCTGGCATTGCTGCTGAGCGTGGCGCAGGCACTGTTCGGATTGCTCGGCGCGTGGCGTCAGAACACCACCTGGATGATGGTGAGCCGCCCGGCCGTCACCGGACAGTTCGTGTTCGTGGTGCTGGCGTTCGCCTCACTGGTGTACGCTTTTGTGACCAACGATTTTTCCGTCGCCTACGTCGCCAACAATTCCAACTCACAGTTGCCGCTGTTCTTCCGTATCGCGGCCGTGTGGGGCGCGCACGAAGGTTCCTTGCTGTTGTGGATATTGATCCTCTCGATCTGGAGTCTGGCAGTGGCCGGATTCAGCCGGCAATTGCCGCTGTCCTTCTCCAGTCGCGTACTGGGCGTGATGGGACTGGTGAGCACCGGCTTCATGCTGTTTACCTTGTGGACCTCCAGCCCGTTCCAGCGCTTGATGCCGGCTGCAAGCGATGGTGCTGACCTGAATCCGGTGCTGCAGGATTTCGCGCTCGCCATCCATCCGCCGATGCTGTACACGGGCTATGTTGGATTCTCCGTGGCCTTTGCGTTTGCCTGCGCGGCGATGCTCGAAGGACGACTCGATCAGACCTGGGCGAAATGGACCCGGCCGTGGACCATCTGGGCATGGCTGTTTCAAACGGTCGGCATCGCCTTGGGCAGTTGGTGGGCCTACTACGAACTGGGTTGGGGCGGCTGGTGGTTCTGGGATCCGGTGGAGAACGCCTCTTTCATGCCCTGGCTCGTCGGTACGGCGCTGATTCACTCGCTGGCGGTGACCGAACGGCGCGGTATCTTCAAGAGCTGGACCTTGCTGCTGGCTATCTTCGCCTTCTCACTCAGCTTGGTCGGCACGTTTCTGGTTCGCTCCGGCGTGTTGGTGTCGGTGCATTCCTTCGCCACAGATCCCACCCGCGGGTACTACATCTTAGGCTTCCTGCTCGTCACCATCGGCGGCTCCCTCGGCCTGTACGCGTGGCGCGCGCCCAAGCTCTATTCGCCCGGCGGTTTCGAAATGTGGTCGCGCGAATTCTTTCTGCTCGTCAACAATGTCCTGCTGGTGATCGTCGCCGGCCTCGTGTTGTGGGGCACGCTGTCGCCGCTGGTTTACGAGATGCTGAACATCGGCAAGATTTCGGTCGGACCGCCGGTGTTCACGCTGATGTTCATCGTGCCCATGTTGCCACTGCTGTTTTTTCTGGGCGTCGGAATGCACTCGGCCTGGAAGCGCGGGCGGTTGACCTCGGTCGCCAAGCCCTTGGGGTGGCTGCTGGGCGTTGCGGCAATACTGGCGTTGGTCGTTGCAGGACTCATCTACAAGCAGATTCATTGGGTCGGCTTGCTGGGCTTCATCGTCGGCTTCTGGATTCTGTTCTCCGCGGTGCTGGATCCGATTCAGCGCTGGCGTCAGGGCACGCGGCCCACTGCCGGCGTGCTGGGGATGGCGATCGCGCATTTCGGCGTCGGCATGTTCGCCATCGGCGCCAGCGGCGTGGAAAGCTACAAGATCGAAAAGGATGTGGCCCTGAAGCCCGGCAGCAGCTTCGTGATATCCGGCTACACCTTCAAGTACATCGACAGCAAACCTGTGCAAGGTCCGAACTACGACGCGGTACAGGCGCGTGTGGAAGTATCACGCGAGGGCCGACTGATCACGACATTGCAGCCGCAGAAGCGCCGCTATTGGGTCAAGGAAACGGACCTGAGTGAAGCCGCCATCAATGTCGGCTGGGGCCGAGATCTGTTCGTTGCCATGGGTGATCCGCTGGGGCAGGGCGCCTGGAGCATGCGCATCCAATACAAACCGCTCATCCGCTTCGTGTGGCTGGGCGCAATGGTGATGGCCATCGGCGGCGTGATCGCCGCAACCGATCGGCGGTACCGAAGCCGTGTGAAATCCCAAGCAACCGAACCGGCCGTGACGCCGACTCCGCCGCCCAAGCCGATTGCCACGTCGAACGCAGGTCCGCTCTGATGTGGAAGTTCCTGCTGCCGATCGGTGCCTTCTTCGTGTTGGTGGTGGTTTTCGCCATGGGATTGAACCCGAGTCGCGACATCCGCGCCATTCCGTCGCCGCTGATCGGCAAAAGCGCTCCGGTGTTCACCTTGCCGGATGCCTTGAGTCCGGACAAATCCGTCGGCAACGCAACGCTTGCCGGACAGGTGTATTTGTTCAACGTTTGGGCAACCTGGTGCGTGGGCTGCCGTGAAGAGCACGCGACGATGATGGAAATTTCCCGGCAGAAGACGGTGCCGATCATCGGTCTCGATTGGAAGGATGAGTTGCCGAAGTCACAGGCCTGGCTTACCCAGCTCGGCAATCCCTACACGGCGGTTGCGTTCGATGAGCAGGGACGTACCGCGATCGATTGGGGCGTCTACGGCGCGCCGGAAACATTCCTCGTCGACAAGAAGGGGCGGGTGGTTTTCAAGCACATCGCACCAATGACCATGGACACTTGGAACAAAGAATTTCTACCCCGCATCGCTGCCGCGCAGCGGGACGCCTCGTGAATCATTTGTTGACTCGCTGCGGCTTGGGCGCCGTGTTCGCTTGCCTGCTGACCCTGATACTGGCCGCAACCGCGGCGCACGCGGTCGATGAGAACGGGCAGCTCGAGAGTCCGGTTTTGCAGTCACGCTACGAGCAACTGACCAAGGAATTGCGATGCCTGGTTTGCCAGAACGAATCAGTCGCGGATTCGAGTGCATTCCTGGCAAAAGACCTACGCAGGCAGGTTCAGGAAATGCTCGTCGCCGGGAAGACCGATCAGCAGATTCTGGATTTCATGACCGCGCGCTACGGCGAATTCGTCCGTTACAACCCGCCTTTGGAACCGAAGACCATCCTGTTGTGGGGCGCGCCGTTCATCCTGCTATTGATAGGCGTCTTCACGATTTACCGTATCATGCGCCGTCGCACACAGATGCCCATCGACGACGAATTCGATCAATCCCGCTGAACACATGACTAGTTTCATCGCTATCGCGGCCTGTATGGCGCTGCTGGCCGCCGCTGTCATTGCCTGGCCCTTGCTGCGTAACGGCCGCAATCGCTGGATGCCGGTCGCGAGCGCACTGTCGCTGCTGGTGCTGTCTGCGTTTCTATACACGCGCTGGTCGACCTGGGATTGGAGCGGCCTGAAGCAGATGCCGCCCGAGGGCCCCGACGTGCAGGCCATGGTCGGTAAACTGGAACTCCGGCTGACCAGCAATCCGGATGATCTTCCGGGCTGGCTGATGTTGGGCCGTTCCTACCTGACGCTGGAACGATTCGACGATGCGATCGCCGCGTACGATCACGCGATGAAGCTCGGCGGTGGCAAAGACGCGGAGGCCGCGCTCGGCATGGGCGAAGCGATTTCCATGCGCGCCAACGGCCAGATCATTCCGCCGGCAGCGCAGCTGTTTGAAACAGCGTTGCAGATCGCGCCGCAAAATCCGAAGGCGCTGCTGTTTGGTGGCTTCGCTGCCGCCAACCGCGGCGATAAAGCGCTGGCGCGTTCCCGCTGGGAAACGCTCAAGGCAATGAATCCGCCGCCGCAGTTGGTGCAGATGCTGGATGCGCGCATTGCAGCGTTGGACGGCATGCCGGCGGCGCCGGCCGCCGACGCGACCACGCCGGAGTCCAACAGTTCCGCACCGGTCGAGGCGAACGTGACCATTCGCATTGCACCTTCGCTCGCGCGACGCGCACAGCCGGATGCCATCGTGTTCGTCTTTGCGAGCGAGTCGGGCGTTCGCGGGCCGCCACTGGCGGCCAAGCGTCTGCGCGTTTCGGATATCGGTGCGCCGATAAAACTGTCCGCGGCCGACGCAATGATCGCCAGCCGGACATTGCACGCCGGACAGAAAGTGAACATCACGGCGCGCATTTCTTTCAGTGGTCAGCCCACACCGACTGCAGGCGATTTATACGGCGAACTGACGTACGATATAGGCAAGGATAGCGCACGCGAGTTGATCATCGATCGCGTGACGCAGTAGCAACATAGCGTTTGTAGTCTCATGACTGCGGCGCATTCAAGTTAGGGAATGGCCAACAACCGTGAGTATCACCATCGATCGCGAATCCAGCGGCGTCAAGCAAAGTTGGATTAACGAAAAAACTGTTCGCTGGGCGCTGATCGCGCTCGCCGTCTTCCTGGTCGCGTTGCTGGGATATCGACTGCTTGCCATCGTGCTGCCGCACAACTCGACTGCCGAACAACCCAGCATTCCGTTGGTGTCCGTCACGTCGGTGGCGGTGAGCGCCGCGCCCACCATCGTCGCGATCACCGGCACCATCAGCGCACGCTACGACATTCCCATCGGTGTCGAAGGCGACGGCGGTCGGGTTTCGAAAGTACTGGTGGAAGCCGGCGATCATGTGAAGCGCGGCCAGGTGCTCGCGCGCCTCGATGTGGCGGTGCTTGCGCCGCAAGTCGTCAGCCTCGAAGCCTCGCTGGAACAATCGCGCGCCGAAGCGGATCTTGCGAAGGCAGAATATCGGCGCGCGGAGGGCGTCAGTGCGTCGGGCGCATTGTCGGCGGAGGAAACTCAACGCCGAAAATCCGCTGCCATCACGGCTGATGCCAAGGTCCGTGTGGCTGCAGCGCAACTCGCCGAGTCGCGTGCCCGACTCGGCCGCGCGGAAGTTCGCGCACCCACTGACGGCATGATCTTGACCCGCTCGGTCGAGGTGGGACAGATGTCCACGCCAGGCGGCGCGCCACTGTTCCGACTCTCGGAAGGCGGCGAAGTGGAATTGCGTGGTCAGGTCGCGGAGCAGGACCTGCCGCTGCTCAAACTGGGGCAAAAGGCCAGTGTGCGGCTGACGGGCGTCGACACCGCGTACGAGGGGGAGATCCGCCTGCTCGGCGCCGTCATCGATCCACAGACGCGCCTCGGCAGCGTGCGCGTCGCACTCAAAGCGGAACCTAATTTGCGCCCCGGCGCATTTGCGCGCGCCGACGTGGTGGTGAGCCGCGCCGAGCGCGCCATCCTGCCGCAGACCGCTGTGCTGACCGACGACAAGGGCACTTACGTGATGATCGTCAACGCGCAGGGCAAAGTAGAGCGTCGTGCGGTGCGGGTCGCCGGAACGGTTTCCAGCGGCGTCTTGATCGGCTCCGGATTGTCGGGGTCGGATCGGGTGGTGACGACAGCGGGTGCATTTTTGCAGGAAGGCGAGCCGGTCAAGGTGCAAGTCACGAAAAGCGGTGCGTGATGAAAAATATTTCTGCCTGGGCGATCCGCCACCCCATCATCCCCATCGTGTTGTTTGTCGTGCTGTTCTTCATCGGCACGATCTCCTTTCTGTTGCTGCCGATCAATCTCCAGCCTGACATCGCTTTCCCGCTGGTCAATGTGACGGTGACCCAACCGGGCGCGGCTCCTTCGGAAATGGAAACGCAGATTGCTCAGAAGATTGAAGGCCAGATTTCCAGCCTCGGCAATATTCACACCATCACTAGCCGCCTGACCGAGGGCCAGTCGATGACATTCGTCGAGTTTCAGATTGGAACTCCCATCGACCGCGCAGTGAATGATGTTCGCGATGCCGTTGCCAAGGTGCGAAGCCAGCTTCCCGAAGGCATCGATGAACCTCAAGTGCAACGGGAAAACGTCGATGGCGGCCCGTTCGTTTATTACGCGGTGACCACCACCGACGAGACCATCGAGCAGCTCAGCTGGTTTGTCGACAACGCCATCAACAAACGTTTGCTGAGCGTCAACGGTGTGGCGCAGGTGTTTCGCAGCGGCGGCGTCGACCGGGAAATTCGCGTTGAGCTGGATCCCTCTCGCATGCAGGCGCTGGGGCTGACCGCTGTCGAAGTGAACCAGCAATTGCGGGCGCTGAATCTGGATGCGCCCGGCGGACGTGCTCAATTGGGTGGTGGCGAACAATCAATTCGGGTTCGCGGTGGCGCAAAGTCCGCGCTGGATCTGGGCAACACCCACATCTATCTCAGCGCCGACCGGTATGTTCGCCTGAATGAGATCGCGGAAGTACGTGATGGCATTGCCGAGATACGCTCGTTGTCGCGACTGAACGCCCGGCCGGCGGTGACGTTTGGCGTTGCCAAGGCCAAGGGGTCTTCCGAGGTGACGGTGTCGGATGCCGTCGATGCCGAATTGAAGAAGATCATTTCCGAGAATCCGCAGATTCAGTTGACCAAGGTCTTCACGACCGTCGATCACACCCGTTCGACCTACAACTCTGCGATGAGCACCTTGATCGAGGGATCCATTCTCGCTGTCATCGTGGTGTGGTTGTTCCTGCGCAATGGGCGTGCCACGGCCATCTCGGCGCTGGCCATTCCGTTGTCGGCAATTCCCACCTTTGCCTTCATGCAGATGATGGGATTCACGTTGAACATGATCACTTTGCTGGGCCTGTCGCTGGTGGCTGGTGTCCTGGTGGACGATGCCATCGTGGAAATCGAAAACATCGTGCGACACATGCGCATGGGCAAGAGCGCCTATCAGGCCGCGTTGGATGCGGCCGATGAGATCGGATTGGCGGTGGTGGCAACTTCCTTCACCATCATCGCGGTGTTCCTGCCGGTGAGTTTCATGGGCGGCGTGTCCGGCCAGTTCTTCAAGCAGTTCGGATTGACGGTCGCCGCGGCAGTGTTCATTTCTCTGCTGGTCGCGCGGCTCATCACACCCGTCATTGCGGCGTTCTCCCTGCGTGCGGATGACATGCACGCGCATGCAGACGGCCCCATCATGCAGCGCTATCTGACCACGCTGACGTGGTGTGTCCACAACCGTTGGAAGACGATCGCCGGCGGCGTCGCATTCTTCGTCTTTTCGCTGGTGTTGATGGCGGTGATCCCACGCTCCTTCACGCCACCGGAGGATTTCTCCGCCTCGACATTGAGCATCGAGATGCCGCCCGGCATTCAGCTGGAAGAAACGGCCCGGGTCTCCGCAGCGGCCACGACTTTGCTCCGCCAGCAGGACGAGGTGGCGTATGTCACCGAATCCATCGGCCAGGACGAAGACGTCCGCAAGGCGGAGTTGTACATCAGTCTGAAGAAGCCCAGCGAGCGCAAGCTGTCGCAGAAGGAATGGGAGCAGAAGATGACGCCCATGCTCAATCAGATTCCGGATGGGCGACTCAATTTTGCAAACATGGACGGCGGCGGTACCGGTCGCGATATCACCGTTTATCTGACCGGCGACAATCCGCAACTGGTGCAGGCGACCGCGGTCAAGGTGATCGAGGAAATGCGCGGCTTGAAGCAATTGCGTGGACCACGCATCAACGGCGATCTGCCGCGTCCGGAGATCGTGGTTCATCCGCGACTGGACATCGCTGCGCAGCTGGGTGTGTCGGTGCAGAGCATCAGCCAGACCATCCGCATTGCCACGCTGGGCGATCTGCCGCAGAACGGCGCGAAGTTTTCACTGGCCGACCGGCAGATCTCAATCAGGGTGAGCCTCATCGAGAGTGCCCGTCGCGATTTGAACACCCTGGAAAACCTACCGGTACCCACCGCATCGGGGGGCAGTGTGCCCCTCAAGTCCGTGGCCGAGCTCAGTTTCTCGCAGGGTCCTTCGACTGTACGGCGTTACAATCAGACCCGCCGCGTCGCGCTGGAGGCGGATCTTGCGCCGGGCGTGGAACTGGGTACCGGAATGGAGAAACTCAAAGCGTTGCCAGCGCTGAAGAATCTACCCAACGGCGTGCGGTTGGTGGAGATCGGCACGGCGGAGTTCATGAACGAACTGTTTGCGAATTTCGCACTGGCCATCGGCGCCGGTGTGTTGATGGTGTTCGCCGTTCTGGTGTTGTTGTTCGCGCGGGTCTTTCAGCCCATCACGATTCTCTCGGCGCTGCCGCTGTCATTGGGCGGCGCATTGCTGGCATTGGTGCTGTGGGGATTGTCCTTCTCGCTGCCAGTGGTCATCGGCTTATTGATGCTCATGGGCATCGTGGCCAAGAATTCCATTCTGTTGGTCGACTTTGCGATCGAGGAAATGCGTGCCGGCAAACCGCGACTCGAAGCCATCCTGGAGTCTGGTCACAAACGGGCGCGCCCCATCGTGATGACCACGGTGGCGATGGTGGCCGGCATGCTGCCGGTGGCGCTGGGCATCGGCGGCGACAGTTCGTTCCGGTCACCGATGGCGGTGGCGGTCATCGGTGGGCTGATCACCTCCACGTTGCTCACGCTGGTCATCGTGCCGGCCGTCTTCACCGTGATCGACGATGTCGAGCAATGGATTGGGCCCAAAACCCGCAAGATCCTCGCTGCATCCGAAGGCCGCCTCCAAACTCAGAGTTGAGCCGGTGCGCCTGTATTCCGGCCTGCTGCTCGCGGTGCTGTGGAGCGTCGCGGCATCGGCATCGCCCGTCGAGACGCTGAACGCAGCCCGAACCGAGGAATGCCGACCTGACGTTGCGCGGCCACCCTTCAAATCCGTTGCCGCGCTAAACGCTGCCGCCCGCCGATTGAGCAGGGGCGAGGGGTTACATGCCGCCCTGGCTGCGGCCGGCTACCGCGCGGATGAGGCGACCGCACTGCATTTTTCCGGTCTGCGTAACGAGGCGGAGCTGCGCCGCGACCTGCGCTCCCGATTTTGCGGCACTCTACGCAATCCTCGATTCACGGAAGCCGGCGCATTCGGTTCGGGCAATGAGCTGTGGCTGGTGATTGCCGCACCATTCAATCCCCCGTCGCGTGCGCAGCGCGGGCTGGAGGCGGGCAAAGTGTTGGCGCTGGTGAACACCGCACGTGCCCACGCGCGTCGCTGTGGGCGGGAGCGCACGGGACCTGCGCTGCCGCTGCGCGCCAATCCCAGCCTCGATCGTGCCGCCCAGTCACATGCCGACGCCATGGCGCGGTTCGGCGAACTGGAACATCAGGGCCGGGACGGCAGCACACCGGCGCAACGTGCAGCACGCGCCGGATATGAACATGCCGCCCTGGTCGGCGAAAACATCGCCGGCGGCGCGCAAAGCCCCGACGAAGTGGTCAGCGGCTGGCTTGCCAGCCCGGGTCATTGCGCCAACCTGATGAACGAGGATTTCGTCGACATGGGCATCGCTTTTGCCGTCAACCCGGGCAGCCCACTCGGAATCTACTGGGCACAGGAACTGGCAATGCCGCGGCAACGCTGACAGGTGGGGTGACCGCCAAGAGAACAGAAAGCCCGGTCGCGCCGAATTCCGCTGGAAGTTACCTTCCACCGGACTAAGAATCGCAACACTCCCCACTGCAATTCGGACCATCGCGATGAACGCAATCCTGACCGCCTCTCCCTCGCGCGAACAATTGCTGCACGCCTTGTATGAAGCGGCCGAACTCGAGCACAACCTGATTTGCACCTATCTGTATGCCGCTTTCAGTCTGCGGCGCGGAGAAGCCGAAGGCCTCACCGCAGCAGAAGCCGCGATGGTGGGGCGATGGCGACAGGTGATCATGACGGTCGCCATCGACGAAATGGGTCACTTGTCCGCCGTCTGGAACATCACCGCTGCATTGGGCGGTTCACCGCGAACCGGCCACCTCCGCAGCCGATATGCTGCCCGTGCGCGACGGCGTGCTGCAGATCGACCCGCTGGCCGACGGCCTCTTGCAAGTGCGCGGCAATCTGGAAATCACCAGCGGCGCCGGGCGTGTGCTGAGCCGGGTGGTCAACACTCGATTGTGCCGCTGCGGTGGCAGTAAAACCAAGCCCTTCTGCGACGGAACCCACGCGAGCATTGGATTCAAATCAACCTGAAGTGACACACATGAAAACCAATACCCCCCACACGAGCCTGTTCGATCCAGTGAATCCTGTCGATCACGTTCAAGGTCCGGAACATGCGCCGGTGACGCTGATCGAGTACGGAGATTTCGAGTGCCCGAGTTGTAAAGTCGCCGCTCCCGCTGCGCGAATGCTGCTGCAGCAATTCCCCAACAAGATTCGTTTCGTCTTCCGGCATTTTCCGCTGGAGCAGGCGCATCCGCATGCAGTGCTGGCCGCCGAAGCGTCCGAATGCGCGGCGGCACAGGGGCAGTTTTGGCCGCTGCACGATCTGCTGTTCGAGCATCAAACCCATTTAAAGCAGGCGGATCTGATCCGCTACGCTGCGCAATTGGGTCTGGATGCCGCGCGCTTCACCGCCGAACTGGACGACCACATCTATCTGCAGCGGGTGCGCGAGCACATTCAGAGCGGGCAACACAGCCATATTCGCGCGACGCCGACCTTTTATCTCAATGGTGTCGTGCAGGGCGTGTCTTTCGGCATGCAATCGTTGCGCGACGCAGTCGCGGTCGCGGTCAAGCACTAAGACTCATCGCCTTCACCTGATTTCAATCCCGATCAATTGCGCACCCGGGATGGCCGGCTCCAGTCGCGCGTCGGCGCGGAGGGTAGATTCAAAGCGCCGCGACCTCGACCAGACAATCGTAAAAGGTCGCAGCTCGGCCGATGTCGGTCAGCCGTTGATGCGTCAGCTCATTCGCATTGGTGCCGGCGGGGCTCAGCTTGCGCCACCACACGCCCAAGGCCACGACGACACCGGGGCGTGCGCGATCGCTGATCTTCAACTTGCAACGATATTCACCGCGGTCATTGAAGGTGCGCACCAGCGATCCGTCCTGCAAACCGCGCGTCGCTGCGTCCTGTGGGTGAACCTCCAACAGCGGTTCGCCCTCGATGCTGCGCAAACTACGAACATTGACGAAAGTCGAATTCAAAAAATGTCGCGCAGGCGGTGAAATCATCGCCAACGGATACCGCGCCGCAAGTGCCGGCGAGGATTGGCGTGATTCGTAGTTCGCAACGAACTCCGCGACACCGAGCGGCGCCGGCGCGAACTGCGCGCGGCCGTTAGCGGTCGGAAATCCACCGGTTGCAAATGGCGCGTCGGGCACCGGCAGACGCACCCAGCCATCGCGGCGCAATTGTTCAAAGTCCACGCCGCCCTCGAACGCCTGCGCGCCAATCGATTCGTCTGATTCTGCGAAGCAGTCTTCTTCGAATCCCATTCGGGCCGCCAACGCTCTGAACACATTGCTGTTGGGGCGCGATTCGCCCAGCGGCAGGATCGCCGCTTCATTGACCAGCACATAGGTGTGACCATAGCTGGTGTGAACGTCGAAGTGTTCCAGTTGCGTCGTGGCCGGCAACACGTAGTCCGCATAGTCCGCCGTGTCGGTTTGAAACTGTTCCATCACCACGGTCAACAGATCTTCGCGCGCCAATCCCCGCTGAACTTTCACAGACTCCGGCGCCACCGCCAGCGGATTGCTGTTGTAGACCATCAAGGCTTCGATCTTCGGCCCGAACGCTGCAGAAGCATCGCGCAATAAATCATCGCCGATGGTGTTCATGTTGATGGTGCGCGGTGTTGCGGACCCCAGCAGATCCGGTCTTTCCAGCGCGGCGCGGCGCACCTTCGGCCAGCCGGAAGAGGAGAGCAGCAATCCGCCGGCGCGATCGCGCCAGGCACCGATCAAACAGGGAAGGGCGGCGATCAGTCGCACCGCGCTGCCGCCGCCGCGCACGCGTTGCATGCCGTAATTCAACCGGATTGCGGCAGGGCGCGTGTGACCATAATCCTGCGCCAGTGCCCTCACCTCATCCACCGTGATTCCGCACACCGATGCGGTCCGCTCCGGTGTCCAGGGAGTCGCCGCTGCGCGCAGCGCCGCCCAGCCATCGGTATGCCGGTCGATGTAGTCCTGATCCAGCAGGTTCGATTCGATCAACTGATTGATGAGGCCCAACGCCAGCGCGCCATCGGTGCCCGGCAGCAACGCGATGTGCTGGTGACACTTATCAGCGGTCTCGGTGCGGCGTGGATCGATGCAGATGAGCTTCGCGCCGTTACGTTTCGCTGCTTGCGCAAAGGTCCAGAAGTGCAGATTGGAGGCAATGCTGTTGCTGCCCCAGATCAGAATCAGCTTGCTGTCCTGGAAGTTCTCCACATGCATACCGACCCTGCTGCCGTAGGTCGCATTAAGCGCCGTTGCTCCGGCGCTGGCGCAGATGGTTCGATCCAAACGCGAGGCGCGCAGTCGGTTGAAAAACCGCGAGGCCATGGCCTCCCCTTGAATCAAACCCAAGGTGCCCGAATAACTGTACGGAAGAATGCCCTGCGGGTCGCGCGCCGCGATGGACTTCAATCGCGCGGCAATGTCATCGAGGGCTTCGTCCCAGGTGACGCGTTCGAATTGGCCGCCGCCCTTCGCGCCGACCCGGCGTTTCGGGTACAGCAATCGGTCCGGGTGATAGGTGCGCTCGGTATATCGGGCCACCTTGGTACACAGCGCGCCATGGGTCGGCGGATGATCCGGATCACCCTGGACTCGAACCGCCACGCCATCCTCAACCGTGACGCGAATGGCGCAGGTATCGGGACAATCGTGCGGACAGGCAGCGTGAACGGTTCGACTGGTCATGCGCACAAGAATACAAGGTTGCGCACGAGTTCGACCGCCGTGTGACGAACCTCGTGCAACGTCGATTCTGGTGTCTATAAGGCCATGGGAAGCTGCAAGACGAGATTTCGCGGATCAGCAAGGGAAAGTGCCAAGAGTGGTCTGGCCCAAGAGCCAAGGTCATAAGCGGTCGTTGCTGGCACCCCTATGCCCAATATTTGACATAATATACATTATGCGAAGTTCGATTGTAGGGGCTGAGTTCAGATGTCTGCTTCTGGCTAAGTTTAAATGTCCGCTTTGGCACTCGCGTTCACACTCGCGGGATCAAACCCCGCCAGCTTCTTGTAGCGCAAGGCGATTTCTTTCGAGTTCCTGCCTTTGCACCTCGATGCTCAGAACAACCCGACAATCTTGCCGTCCTCATCGACATCGATGGAGACCGACGCCGGCACCCGCGGCAGTCCGGGCATGGTCATGATGTCGCCGCAGATCATCACGATGAACTGCGCCCCGGCAGCGAGTCGCACTTCACGAACGTGAACGATGTGACCGGTCGGTGCGCCGCGCAACGTGGGATCCGTCGAAAATGAATACTGCGTCTTCGCCACGCACACGGGATAGTGGCCATACCCAGCATCCTGTAATTGCTGGATCTGCTGCCGCACGCCCTTGTCCGCCGAGATGTCGGCGGCGTGATACACCTTTTGCGCGATGGCCTGCATCTTCTCCCACAACGTTGCGCTGTCCTCGTAGACGAACTTGAAGCCGCTGGGTTTTGAGCACAGATCCACGACCTCGCGGGCAACCTCGACGGCGCCTTTGCCGCCTTGCGCGAAGTGCCGCGCCAGTATGACTTTGACCCCGTGATGCGCCACGGAGTCGATCAGCAGTTTCACCTCGGCGTCCGTGTCTTCGGCGCGGTGGTTGATCGACACCACGCAGGGGATGCCATAGCGATTGCGCACATTGTCGATATGCCGTTCCAAGTTCACCAGACCCAGCTTGAGCGCTGCGAGATTCTCCTTGCCGACATCCGCTACATCGACGCCGCCGTGAAATTTCAAGGCGCGAATGGTGGCGACGATGACCGCTGCGGAGGGTTTCAACCCGGCCTTGCGACATTTGATGTCGACAAATTTTTCCGCGCCCAGGTCGGCGCCAAAGCCCGCTTCGGTGACGACGTAGTCGGCCAGCTTCAACCCGGCGCGCGTTGCGATGACCGAATTGCAACCGTGCGCAATGTTTGCAAACGGTCCGCCGTGAATGAAGGCCGGGTTGTTCTCCAAGGTCTGCACCAGATTCGGCGCCAACGCCTGCTTCAACAGCACCGTCATCGCACCGTGCGCCTTGAGTTGGCTGGCCAGTATCGGCTCGCCGCCGAGCGAAGTACCGATCACGATGTTGCCGAGCCGTTCGCGTAAATCCTTCAGGCTGGTCGAGAGGCAAAAGATCGCCATGATCTCCGAAGCGACGACGATATCGAAGCCCGTCTCTCGCGAAAATCCGTTCTGCGCGCCCAGTCCGACCACGATGCTGCGCAATGCTCGGTCATTCAAATCCACCACCCGCCGCCAGGCGACGCGGCGCGAATCGAACTTCAATTCGTTGCCGTAGTAGATGTGATTGTCGATGAGCGCGGCGAGCAGATTGTGGGCCAGCGAGATGGCGGAGAAGTCGCCGGTGAAATGCAGATTGATGTCCTCCATCGGCACCACCTGCGAGTACCCTCCCCCGGCCGCCCCGCCCTTCACGCCGAACACCGGACCCAGCGCAGGCTCCCGCAGGCAGATGATGGCCTTCTTGCCGATGTAATTCAGCGCATCGCCGAGTCCCACGGTGGTGGTGGTCTTGCCCTCGCCTGCCGGCGTCGGAGAAACGGCCGTCACCAGTACGAGCTTGCCGTCCGGCCGGTCGTGCAGTTGTTTGATGAAATCCAGCGATACCTTGGCCTTGAAGCGGCCATAAGACTCGAGCGACTCCTCGGGGATGCCAAGCCGATCTTTCGCCAATTGCAAAATCGGCAGCATCTTCGCCCGCTGCGCGATGTCAATGTTGCTCACAATGGACACGCTGCCGAACGGATCGCGGGTTCGAGTATGATTTGGCGCATGGCTCGTCCTTTTTCGTTGATATTGTCGATGGGCGCAGCGCTGATCATGCTGGGCTGCAGCGATAAGGACAATACGCCTGCCAGCTCGGCCTCCGTTTCGGGTGGCCCGCCGGCAGTACCGGTGAGGTGCTCGGGTACTTGCAGCGGGGAACCTGCGCCGCCTCGACGTCGCTACCCAACCCTTAAACATCAGTACATATCTTGACATGGTGTCAGCGCCGCCAGTAGAATCCTCCTATGACTGGTATAGAAGATCGACGCATCGAGGAAAAGGAGCGACGCCGGCTCGAAATCATCGACGCGGCTGAACAGGTGTTCGGCGAAGTTGGTTTCGACGATGCCACGATGTTGCAAATCGCGCGCAAGGCCCGGCTCTCCCGCGCCCTCGTTTACATCTACTTCAAGGACAAGGCGGATTTGCAATTCGCCATCGCCGAGCGCGCCGGGCAGCAGCTGCAACAGCGTTTTCAGGAAGCCGTGGCACGCAACAAGAAAGGACTTGACCAGATCGAAGCCATCGGTCGTGCGTACCTGGCTTTTTCGCATGAATTTCCTGTCTATTTCAATGCCATTGCGCTGTTCGAATCGCTGATCTCCAACCCCAAGGTCAACAGCGCCAACCTGGACGCCTGTATGGCGGGCCAGCAGGAAAAGATGGCTCTCATGGTTGCGGCGATCCAACGGGGTATTGCCGATGAGTCCATCCGCGCCGACATCGGTGATCCGCTCATCACCTCGATCGCCTTGTGGGGATTCATGCACGGCATCATCCAGCTCAGCACCACCAAGGCCGATACGTTCGCGCGCGATGGAATCAATGTCCAACACTTGGGGCGGCACGCCCTGCAGATGGCACGCCATTCCATGAAGGGTCCAAAAGCCTAATTTTTTGCCACGAATCTGACACGTGTCTATAAGTTATATGAATGCCCAGGCAAAAGCTCTGCTGACATGTTTGTTTTTTCTTCCGCTGCTGGCGGTCTCCGGTCCGACGCAGACGGATGCCACCGCGTCCCGGCGCACCCTGGACCAGGTGCTGGGGGATTACATTGCCATGGGCCTCAGCAGCAACCTTTCGCTCCAGCAACAGGACATTTCGCATGAGCGCAGCGTGCAGGCGCTGGCTCGTGGCGCCTACCTCCCGTCGCTGACAATCGACGCGCGCTATACCCGTGCCGACGGCGGCCGCAACATCGACATTCCCATTGGCACGGTGATCAATCCGGTCTACGCAACACTCAATCAATTGACCCAGAATCTGGCCACCCCGACTCACTTCGCGCCGCTTCAGGATCAGCAGTTCTCAATTCAGCGATCGCGCGAACAGCAGACGGCACTGCGCATAACGCAACCGCTGTATGCACCCAAGATTGCGGCCAACGTCCGCTCGCAGCGCGCCAACGCGGACGCCGCGCAGTTCACTCGCGACGCCTTCCGTGCCGCATTGCTGCGCGACATCGGCATCGCGTATCTGAACTGGTGCAAGGCCGGTCAAACGCTTGCAATCGCCGACTCGAACATCGAGTCTCTGACCGAAAACCTTCGCGTCAATACGAAACTTTACGAAGCCGGAAAGATCACGCAGGACCAGGTGCTGCGCGCGCAGGCCGAACTGTTGAGCGTGGAGCAACAACGCGTGGAGTCACGCAACGCCATCGCGCGAGCGCAGCGGTATTTCAACTTCCTGATCAACCGCGATCATTCATTCCCGTTGGAAGCTGCCGATCTGCCCAGCGTCGATACGCTGGCGCCGGTTCCGTTGGAATCGCTGCTGGCAGATTCCTTGCGTCGTCGCGCTGAATTGCGACAATTGGATTCCCTGCAGCAGGCAGCGGACGCAGGCGTCGATGCAGCGCGTGCCGATTACAAGCCGACGTTGGCGCTGGCGTTGGAGGGCGGCACCCAGGGCGAGGAGTATCGTTTTGGTCGCGACGAGCACTACGCCATCGGCTCGCTGGTATTCAGCTGGAGCCTGTTCTCCGGCAATCAAACTCGCGCCCGCGTCGGCCAGGCGCGGCTGGACGCCAAAGCCAGCGCTGTGCAATTGGATCAGGCGCGTCAGCAAATCAGCCTGGACGTTGAACAGGCGCGCGAGGATCTGCTCGCCGCATTGAGTTCGCTGCGAACCGCGACGGCGCGCGAAGACGTGGCGCACGCCGGATTCGAAATCGCCAGCAAAAAGCGCGACGCCGGCGTCATTTCGCAGGTGGAATTCTTGGATGCGCGGACCAGCCTCGCGGATGCACAGAGCAATCAGAATCGAGTGCGCTTTGACGTGTTTGCACGCGCCATCGAATTGGACTACGCGGCGGGCAATCCCGCCCAACGTCTTGGGGCCTTGCCATGAAATCAGTTTCCATCATTTTACTGGCGATGCTTCTCGCCGCGTGCGGCGAGAGCTCTAAGAAATTTGTACCACCCACCCCCCGAGCTTCGCTGGCCAGCGCCAAAAGCGGCTCTGGGCTTGCGCTGATTCATACCACTGGAACCTTGGCGGCGAAGGATCAGGTGCCGCTCTCGTTCAAGGTTTCCGGCGTGATCGCCCGATTTGCGGTGGACGAAGGCGCGGTGGTGAAGTCCGGTCAGCTGCTTGCCGAATTGGAACGGACCGAAGTGGATTCGGGCGTGCGGCAGTCCCGCGAATTGTCGGAAAAAGCGCATCGCGATCTGGTGCGCGCTGAATCCCTGTACGCCGACAAAGTCATCACCCGAGAGCAGGTCGAGGATGCACGTACCGCAGAAGCCGTGGCGCGCGCGACGCTCACCTCCGCCAATTTCAATGCCGGCTATGCGGCCATCCGTGCACCGGGGCCGGGCGTCGTGCTGCATCGGTTAGCCGAAGCTCGCCAATTGGTGCAGTCCGGAGCGCCAGTCTTGATCCTTGCCAACGAGACTCGTGGTTGGGTTGTTCGGGCATCTCTGTCGGACCGTGACGTCGTGCAGGTGAGGCTGGGCGATGCCGCGCAAATCCGGTTGGATGCCTACCCCGGCAGGGTGCTGAGGGGCGTCGTATCGCAGATCACGCGCGCGGCCGATGAGCGAACGGGTACGTTCGATCTGGAGGTCACGCTGGATGTCGCGGATCTGGCCAACCCGGCGTCCGGGTTGCTGGCCAAGATCGATATCACGCCCACCTCCCCTACCCCCGCATTGGTCAGGGTCCCCATTGAATGCCTGATCGAAGGCGATCAACTGCGTGCCTGGGTGTTCACTTACGACGCGCAAACGCAGCGCGTTCGACGCAAACCGGTGGAGGTAGCCTTCATCGACGGCACCGAGGTTGCCCTGCGATCCGGAGTGACCGCCGGGGAATTATTGGTCGCGGCCGGCTTGGCGTACCTGCGCGACGGGGACCACATCGAGGTCGTGACGCCATGACCTTTTTGGAATTTCCGATCCGCCGCTGGCAGTTCACGGTGGTGGTCTTCGGTTTGCTGATCGCGCTGGGTGTGGGTGCCCTGGTGTCCATCCCGCGCTCGGAGGATCCGAATTTTCCGATCACCGTCTTCTTGATCTCCGCCGTCTATCCCGGCGCGGATGCCGTGGAGATGGAGCGCCTGGTCGCCAAACCCATCGAGGATCGACTCAATGAAATCGATGATCTGAAAAAGATCGTCACCACGGTGTCGGACAGCGTGGCCATCGTGAACGTCGAATTTGAATCCACCGTAGACGCCGAGAAGAAGTACGACGAGGCGACGCGTGAAATCAACGCGATTCGCCCCAGCCTGCCGACCGGCGTGGCGAAGGTGGAGATTCGCAAGATCAACCCTGGCCTCGTCAACATCGTGCAGCTGGCGCTGGTCTCCGATGAAGCTTCCTATCGCCAACTGGAAGACCTGGCGCGCGATTTGAAGGATCGTCTCAAAGGCGTGAGCGGCGTCCGTCAATCCGAGTATTGGGCGGTCCCAAAGCGGGAACTGCGCGTGGCCGTGGATTTGAAGCGGATGGCGTCGCTGGGCATCTCCACCGATCAAGTCTCGCAGGCGTTGCAGGCAGAGAACGCCAGCGTCCCCGGTGGTCGCATCGAGATCGGCTCGCGCAGCTTCAGCATCAAGTCGAGCGGCAATTACGAAAACCTGGACGATGTACGCAATACGATCGTCAGGTCTGCCGGCGGTCGCATGGTGAAAGTGGGTGACATTGCCGAGGTCACCTGGACGACCCAGGAGCAGACCTATCTGGGACGCTTCAACGGCAAACGTGCCGTCTTCGTCACCGCCAATCAAAAGGACAACCACAACATCTTCGACACGCGCAAAGGCATCATGCGCGTCGTCGATGACTTCACCCGCGACCTCCCAGCCAACGTGCGGCTGGAGCGCGGCTTTGATCAGGCAGCCAATGTCAGCGCCCGACTGAACCGGCTGAGCATCGACTTGAGCATCGCCATCGTGCTGGTAGCGGTCACACTGCTGCCGCTGGGATTCCGCGCTGCCGGCATCGTCATGATTTCGATACCGCTGTCGCTCGCCATCGGCATTGCTGCTTTGGACTTCGCCGGATTTTCGCTGAATCAATTGTCGATTGCCGGATTCATCGTCGCGCTGGGACTGCTGGTCGACGATTCGGTGGTGGTGGTGGAAAACATCGCACGACACTTGCGGGAAGGCCAGGATCGCATCGCCGCTGCCATCTCAGGCACCCGTCAGATCTTCATTGCCATCCTCGGCTGCACGGTGTGCCTGTGTCTGGCGTTCCTGCCTCTGATGTTTCTGCCGGGCAACGCCGGCAAGTTCATCCGTTCGCTGCCCTCGGCCGTCCTCTTCACGGTCATCGCATCGCTGCTGGTGTCGCTCACCATCATTCCGTTCCTGGCCAGTCGTGTGTTTTCGCCACACGGCGGCGGGGAAGGCAATCGCATCCTGCAGCTGGTCCAGCGCGGGATTCACCGCTTCTACACGCCGCTATTGCACGCAGCGCTCGGATCGCCGAAGAAGACGATGGCCGTTGTGATGGTGTTGATCGCGTTGATGGCCGGTGGATTCCTTATCGTCCCCAAAGCGCTGTTCCCCAAGGCCGATACGCCGCAATTCATGGTGTCCATCAAGACACCCGACGGCGCCAGCCTTACCGAGACCGAAAAGGCGTTGCAATTCGTGGAGTCGCGGCTGGCGAAGGACCCCGAGGTCACCAGCTATTTCTCCAATCTCGGCAATAACAACCCTAAGGTCTATTACAACGTCATTCCTCTGGATGAGGCGACCAACGTCGCAGACGTCTTCGTGCAACTGAAGCGCTACTCCACCCGCGAAACGCCGGCGCACCTGGATGCGCTCCGACAGGAATTCAACGGATACCTCAACGCTGAAATCCGCATCAAGGAATTTGAAAATGGCCCGCCGCTCGATGCACCCATTGCCGTGCGCGTGCTGGGACCTGACCTGGGAGAGTTGAGCCGCCTGTCAGCGCAGATCGAACAATTGATCAAGAGCACGCCGGGAGCACGCGATGTCGTGAACCCCCTGCGTCTCATGCGCAGCGATCTGAAGTTGAAGGTCAACTCGCAGAAATTGGCGCTGCTTGGCGTGTCGCGGTTGGATGTGAATCGCGCCGTGCGGCTCGCCGTGTCGGGCAGCAATGCGGGTGGATACAAGGACCCGAACGGTGAGCAATACGACATCATCGTCCGCACGCCGATTACGGCGCGACCCTCGCTCGAGGCGTTACAAAATGTCCGTGTGGTCAACACCGCCGGTGCCTCCTTGCCCCTGACTCAACTCGCCAGCATCGAGTTCGCAGCGTCTCCGACGCAGATCACGCGCTACAACCGTCAGCGCGAATCCACCCTGACCGCGTACGCCGCCAATGGCTACAACACCGATCAGGTGACGCAGGTCATCCGCGCCAAGCTGGATCATTTCCAATGGCCGCGTGGTTACCGCTATTTGTTGGCCGGTGAAATCGAAAGCCGCGAAGAAAGTCTCGGCGGCATGGGTACGGCCATTCTCATCGCGATCTTTGGTATTTTCTGCGTGCTGGTGTTGGAGTTCGGCGATTTCAAATCCGTGCTCATCGTCCTCACCGTGATTCCGCTGGGCGCATTCGGTGGGTTGTTGGCATTGTTCGTCTCGGGCAATGCATTGTCTTTCACCGCCACGATCGGCTTCATCGCCCTGATCGGCATCGAGATCAAGAATTCGATTCTGCTGGTCGATTTCACCAATCAGTTGCGTGAATCCGGAATGGATTTGGACACGGCTATCGAGCGCGGCGGTGAAGTGCGCTTCCTACCGATACTGCTGACCTCCGCCACCGCCATCGGCGGGCTGATGCCCCTGGCGCTGCAGAACTCGACCTTCTATTCGCCGATGGCCTGGGTGATCATCGGCGGACTGCTGTCCTCCACGGTACTGGCTCGCATAGTGACGCCTGTTATGTACAAACTCATCCCGCCGACTGTTAATAATTACCGTATAACCAAAGAGTTAAACGCTATTCAAATAAACAACTAGATAAATAGCTTCTAACCTACTAATAAATTCTTCCTGTGAAGCGGCGCATAAATTCGTCGTTGTCTTTTGTAAATAGTCTTGTATATTCGCTCTGCAGAGCCTTGATTTAACAAGACACACAACTCCGAATAAACCTCGAAACCACTTTAAGGTTTCCGCATATGAGCAGCGCTTGGGAAAGTTTTCACTCGGCCACGCTTGAATTGGTTCGATCGACACCAATCAAACACCGGTTGATCGGCGCCTACCGCCGACACCTCGTCGATCTCAAAGAAGAACAATTGCCGCGCGAACTGCGTGACAGCTTTCTACGGGTGATTCGCAGCCTCAGTTGTGTACGACCGCAACCGGGAGAAGATCAGGTCACCGCGTCAGTGCGCAAGATGTCCAATCATGAGGCGGATGAATGCGCGGCACTAATCGTGGAAATTTTTGGCGCTATCAGCGGCTCGAATCAGCTGCTGGGGCGGCAGATGGCTTCGGTCGTGACGCTGCATCCGGAAATACCGGCCACCATCGCGAGCGTCAATCGAGCTTGAATTCGATCGTATCCCAGCGCGTCGTATCTTCATGACGCGCTTGCCGGCGCAGCGCATCCGTCAATAGCCGGTCATTCCAACCGACAATTTCGTCCGCAAAGTCAGTAATACCCTTGGGAAGCTTTTCGGTGGATCCGAAGAACTCCAACGCCACCACCGGCTTGTCAGCCGCCTTGGCAAAGGTCAACTGAAAGCCCACCAACTCCGGCTGCATCAGGAAAACGCTGGGCGTCACGATGATGACCTCGGCGGGGGCAATTTGCCGCCGCATATCTTCCCGCTGCGCTTCCTTGTCGAACGGACGCTTCAGGTGCGGCTCGCTGGTGTTGCGGTAGTAAAAAGTTCCGGTCGCTTCCAGATACTCAAAAACACGCGAATAGTCGTCGCTCTCCGCCCACAGGTGGCAGACGAACAACCGGATCGGATCACTTTGCCCACTCATGTGGCGTAGTTTAACCGGACGATGGTCATGCGCAACCCTGTGGCCATCGATACAATCGGATTGGTGAGATTGCTGATCTACAACATCCGCTATGCGACGGGCGTCGGACCCGCCTTTCACCTACCCTTGCCCGGCGCCGGATACCTGCGTTCCAACCCCAGCGTGCTGCGTCAAATCACCGAATTCATCAAGGAAGAGGATCCGGATGTCGTTGGTCTGATCGAAGTGGACACGGGCTCGATACGCTCCGGGATGGTCAACCAAGCCGACGTCATCGCCCGTTCGCTGGGCCACTATTCCACCTACGAGTGCAAGTACGGGGTAGCGTCCTTCAACCAGCTCGTGCCCATCGTGCGCAAGCAATCCAATGCATTTCTGGCGGCGCCGCGCGTACGTGGCGAACGCTTCCATTATTTCGACACCGGCATCAAGCGCCTGATCATCGAATTGGAACTGGATGACGTAGCCATCTTTCTGGTGCACCTGTCGCTGAAATTTCGTCATCGTCAGTACCAGCTTCGCTATCTGCACGAACTCGTCAGCAAGACCAAGAAGCCGGTGATTGTCGCCGGTGACTTCAACACCTACTGGGGCGAACACGAGATCTACCTGTTCATGCGTGCCTCCGGATTGACCAGCGCCAATCTCAAAGGCCTGCCTTCTTACCCCAGCCGCAATCCGCGTAAAGAGTTGGATTTCATTCTCTACAGCCGTGAAATTCACGTCGATCGATTCAGTATTCCGGACATCCGGTTGTCGGATCATCTGCCGCTGATATGCGATTTCACGATACAGACGGAGGGTTCCCATGGCTGACAGTGACACTTGCTGGACGCTGCGCGTCGACGACACCGGCCTGGCGTGGCTGAGCATGGATAAGCCGAACACGGGTGCGAATGTGCTGTCGCGATCTGTGTTGCAGGAACTGGATCTGCGGCTCACCGAGATTCTGGCTCGCAAACCCCGCGGGGTTGTCGTCACCTCGGCGAAGAAGAGCGGTTTCATCGCCGGCGCCGATATCAAGGAATTCACCGCGCTGAAAACGCCGGCCGACGCCTATGAGTTGATTCGCGCCGGCCAGAAAGTGCTCGATCGGCTGGAAGCGCTGCCGTGCCCCAGCGTCGCCGTCATCCAAGGATTTGCGTTGGGCGGAGGTCTGGAGTTGGCGCTGGCCTGCACCTATCGCATCGGCATCGATGACGGCAAGCTGACCCTGGGATTGCCGGAAGTGCAGCTGGGCATTCATCCGGGATTCGGTGGCACGGTTCGCAGCGTGCGGTTGATCGGCGTGCGCCCCGCCATGGAGCTCATGCTGACCGGCAAACCCGTGAAGGCCGACCGGGCATTGACGCTGGGCCTCATCGACCGGCTCGTGGCAGCGGATCAGGCGCTCGCGGCTGCACAGCAATTGGTCCAGGAAAGCCCGGCGCCGCGCGGTGCGCCGTTTGCGGAAAAAATCTTGAGTTGGAGTTTCATCCGGCCGTTCATTGCCAAGCAGATCGAAGCCGGCGTGCGCCAGAAAGTCGCGCGCGATCATTATCCCGCCCCTTATGCCATCGTCGATCTCTGGCGCGAGTATGGCGCAGCCGGTGCGGCGAGTTACGAGGCCGAGGCACGCTCGATCGGCGAATTGATGTGCTCGGCGTCGGCCCGCAATCTGGTGCGCGTTTTTCTGTTGCAGGATCGCCTCAAAGGGCTCGCCGGTAAGACCAAGATCGACTGCCGGCACCTGCACGTGGTGGGTGCTGGCGTGATGGGCGGGGACATCGCAGCATGGGCCGCGCTGCGCGGCATGAGCGTCACGCTGCAGGATCGCAGCGAGGAATTGATCAAGCCGGCATTGGATCGAGCCAAGGTATTTTTCGACCGTCGACTCAAAGATCCTCAGCTCGCAAGCGATGCCGTGGCCCGGCTGCGTGCCGATGTAAGTGGGGACGGCGTGCGCGACGCCGATGTCGTTATCGAGGCGATTTTCGAAAACATCGAAGCCAAGCAGGCGTTGTACGCGACGCTCGAATCCGACATGAAGCCCGACGCGATTCTCGCCACCAACACCTCCAGCCTCATGATCGAGACGCTGGCGCAGACTCTGCACGACCCGGAGCGACTGGTCGGCATCCATTTCTTCAACCCCGTTGCGCAGATGCAATTGATCGAGGTCGTGCATGGGGCCCGCACACGCGCCGCCATCGCACAGTCCGCTCTGGCCTTCGTGCGCAAGCTGGACAAGTTGCCCCTGCCCTGCAAGAGCGCCCCGGGCTTCCTCGTCAACCGCATCCTGATGCCGTATATCAACGAGGCGCTATTCGCGCTGGAGAGCGGCATACCGGCCTCGGTCATCGACCAGACCTGCGTCAAGTTCGGCATGCCGATGGGTCCCCTCGAGCTTGCGGACGTGGTTGGGTTGGATGTGTGCCTGAGCGTCGGAAAGGTGCTGGCGGGCGCGTTTGGTCGTTCTGCGCCGGCGACGCTGATCCGGATGGTGGAAGCAAAGACCCTGGGTCGCAAGACCGGCCAGGGCTTTTATCGCTGGGAAAACGGCAAGCCGGTTCGCGCACTGGGCGACACGACCCCCGCCCCGCCGGACCTCGAAGATCGGTTGATTCTGACCATGGTGAATGAATCTGTGGCGATTTTGCGTGAAAACATAGTGGAAGATCACGATTTGCTCGACGCAGGCGTGATTTTTGCGACCGGGTTTGCGCCGTTCCGCGGCGGCCCCATGCAATATGCCAAGAGCCGTGGGATGGCGGCGGTTCGATTACGGTTGACGGAACTCGAACAGCGATATGGCGAGCGGTTCAAGCCCGATCCGGGCTGGGAGCTGAATACCGAATGATCGGTAGCGCCACCGCGAGCGCGCCCACTATGGTAGGATTCGTGCGCAAAATCATAGGGTTGTGATGGAAGACAGGCCTGTTGAAGTTTCGGTATTGAAATCGTTTTCACCTTTGGACGGACTGAAGGCTGAAAACGTGCAGGCGCTTGCACGCAAAACGCAGCTCAAGGAACTCTCCGCAGGAAGAATTCTGTTCAAGGAAGGCGATACCGACAAACGCACCTTTTACGTCGTGGCCGGCACCGTCGAGTTGCGCGCCAACGATCGCACCGTGGGAACCATCAAGGGCGGAACCGCGGAAGCACGCTCGGCTCTCACGCCGTCGCTGCCACGCAAGTATACGGCGCGAGCCATGGACAATATTCAATACATCAGCATCGACAGCGAGCTTCTGGATGTGTTGATCACCTGGGACCAGACCGGTCAATACGAAGTCGGCGAATTGAGCCGGACGGGCGTGGACGAAAACGCCGACTGGATGACCACCCTCCTGCAGACCAAGGCCTTTCACCGCATTCCGCCCGCGAACATCCAGGCCATTTTCATGCGCATGCAGCGCATCAACTACCGCGCCGGCGACGTGGTCATCAAGCAAGGCACGGAAGGCGATTTCTTTTACGTGGTGATGTCCGGCAAATGCATCGTCACCCGTGAAACGCCGCTCAACAAAGAAGGCATCAAGCTGGCCGAACTGGGACCGGGCGACAGCTTTGGCGAAGAAGCACTAATCGCCGAAGCCAAACGCAATGCGACCGTGGTCATGCAGACCGAAGGCAGCCTGATGCGCCTGGGCAAGCAGGATTTTCAAACCCTGCTCAACGAACCCCTGCTGCAATGGGTGAACTACGAAGATGCGAAACAGCTGGTTGCCAAAGGCGGCAAATGGCTGGACGTGCGGCTGCCCAGCGAATTTCAGAATTTTCGCATCGACGAGGCGGTCAACATTCCGCTGTATTTCATCCGGCTGAAAATCAACGCGCTCGATCGGGACGTGTCGTATGTGCTCTGCTGCGATACGGGGCGGCGTAGCTCTGCCGCCGCGTACATCTTGAGTGAGCGCGGCTTTGACGCCCATGTGTTGAAGGGCGGTCTCGCCGCCACCGAAGCCGCTAAAGCCAACCGCTGAGGCTCGACTACATGGTGTGAGTCGGCTTGTCGCCGCCCAATGCGCCTGCCAGATAGTTCTCGATTTTCTTCTGCGTGTTGCCGCGATCCTGATCGCTGAACTGCACGCCGATGCCTGCGGTGCGCCGCGACGAGGCGCCCTTGGGCGTCATCCAGATGACGCGGCCGGCGACGGGGAGCTTCTCCTCCTCGCCCATGAGATTCAGCAGCATGAACACTTCATCGCCCAGGCGATAATTGCTGTTGGTCGGGATGAACAGACCGCCATTTTTGACGAACGGCATGTACGCCAGATACAGGGCGCTTTTGTCCTTGATCGTCAGCGTCAAAAGACCGGGTTTGTTACTTGGACTTCGCAAATTTCATCATTCCCGAACAAAATGTTTGATCAGCACGCTCTCCACGGCCAGCTGAAGGTTGATGCTGGTGCCCGTCAGCCTCTTCAACTCCCGGGTGTCATCCAGCAATTCGAACAGGCTGCGTATCTTCGCCTTAAGTAAAGAACCAGGCAAGACGACTGTGTCGACAGTTTTGATGCTCGCTGACCCTTCAACCCCCGCAGCGCGGATTCGATCTGTGATCCAGTTCTCAAGCCAGACCAGACGACGCTGAAAATCGCTCCGCAACCAGCGTTCCGCCACCAGGCTGACGTCCACCTGTCTGGCGTCCAACTGCGTGACGCCGTGAGCCATCTCCTGCGCCAGCGTCGTCGCCGCGACGGGGTCCATCTCGAGCGCACGCAATGGCGCACCATGCGCTAAGCCCAGAACCACATCACGACCCTGGTCTGGAACTCCGTGACGTTGCAGCCAGGCGCGCGCCACCTCGGTGGGCGGCGTGCGAAGGGCCAATCGCTGGCAACGGCTGGCGATGGTTGCCGGCAGCCGATGATTGGGGGTCGCGATGAGCAACAGCAAGGTGTTGGCCGGCGGTTCCTCCAGCGTTTTCAAAAAGGCATTGGCGCTGGCGGCGTTGAGCGTCTCGGCGCTGTTGAGGATTCCCACCTTGTAGCCACCGCGATAGCTGGTATAGGCGAGCGTGTCGATCAGGCCACGCACCTGATCGATCTTCACCTGCAGCGCGTCTTCCTCTCGTTCCACGCGATGCAGATCCGGATGACTTTCCGAGCGCAACAGCGTGCAGGAAGGGCAGCTTCCACACGGGCGCTGAGCCGCAGCGTCACACAGGACGGCGGCGGCGATCCAGTCAGCGAGCAGCCCTGCCCCCAAGCCTTCCTTGCTCAAGATCAACCATGCATGCGGCACGCGGCCATCTTGCAACAGACGCTGAATGTGCTCGCAAGTGTCGGTGAGCCAGTCGAGCGTTTCGATCTTTTGAAAATCCATGATGATGTCCGGGCGCTGCGACTACTCGGCCAGAACCGATTGCAACGCCGCAGCTATATGACCTTGAACCACGCCGATCTCCGCACTCGCATCGATGATGCGGAAGCGTTGCGCGGCGTCCTTTGCGCGTTGCAGATAGCCTTGTCGAACGCGTTCGAAAAAATCCACGCGCTCGCGCTCGAAGCGATCCTGTTGCTGACCGCGCTGCGCGACACGCTGCATCCCGCTCTCCACCGGCAGGTCGAGCAGCAGGGTCAGATCCGGCTGCCGGCCGGCCTGAACCAACCGTTCCAATGTGGCAATCGATTGCGGATCGATGCCCCGCCCCGCTCCCTGATAGGCAAACGTAGCATCGGTGAATCGATCGCACAGCACCCATTGACCGGCTTGCAGCGCAGGTTCGATGAGGTTGTGCAAGTGAACTGCCCGGGCCGAAAACATCAGCAGCAGCTCTGCCATGGGAGGAAGAACTTCCGCGCGCGGCACCAGCACCAGATCGCGAATCTTTTCGGCCAGCGGTGTGCCGCCAGGCTCGCGGGTGATGAGGTGCTCGACCCCGCGCGCACGCAGCCACTGTGCCGCCAACGCCACCTGCGTGCTTTTGCCGACGCCTTCGATGCCTTCGAAGGTGATGAATTTACCAGTTCGCGCGCTCATGGGGACTGACCCTGCGCTGGCGCATCATGCCGGCGCAATTGCTGCAGGTAGTGGGCAACCGCCTCATTGTGGTCCTTGAGAGTGGTGGAAAAGACATGACTGCCATCGCCCCGCCCGGAGGCGACAAAGAACAATGCGCCAGAATTTTCCGGGTGCGCGGTTGCGCGAATGGCGGCAGCGCCGGCCAGCGCGATCGGCGTCGGCGGCAGGCCGGTCCGGGTATAGGTGTTGTACGGACCATCGGTTCGCAGGTCGGCGGTGCGGATATCGCCATCGTAGCGCTCACCCAGTCCGTAGATGACGGTAGGATCGGCCTGCAATCGCATTCCAATCAGCAGCCGCTGCACATACACACCGGCGATCTTCGCCCGTTCGGTGATTTGCGCCGTCTCCTTCTCCACGATCGATGCCAGCGTCAGCAATTCTTCACGCGAGCGTAGCGGCAGAGTCGGATCGCGCGTCGCCCAGGCCGCATCGAGCTCTTTCACCAATGCCGCGTGGGCGAGCAGAAGCAACGACACATCGGTCGTGCCTGCCGGTACTTTGTAGGTCTCCGGAAGAAACTGGCCTTCCGCGTGTTGTGCCGACAACCCCAGGCGCGACATCAAATCCGGTACCCGCACCGGCAGCGTCGCGTGAATGTCGGGGTGGTGGTGCAAGGCGTCGAGCAACTCTCGCACTTGCCAGCCATCCACGATGGTGAAGGAATGCAACAGCACCTGGCCGTCGATGAGTTGTTGCAGCAGCTTGCGCGGCGTGGCGTCCGCCGCGATGGCATATTCGCCCGCCTTGATCTGCGCGGCCTGTCCGCGCCAGCGCGCATACAGGGTCCAGATGCGCGGATGCGCAACGACGCCTTTAACCTGCAGGTCGGCGGCGACCTGCGCGAAGCGTGCGTGTGCCGGCACCTGAAAGATCAGCTCACCGGACAACGCCGCCGGCTGATCCAGCGTCTGCAATCCCCAACGAATGCCGGCGGCGCCGACGATGGCCAGCACCGCGACGATCGCCAACAGGATTCGCGCGGGCTTGCTCATGTGCTGCGCAGACCGGATGCGATCTGGGCACGAAAACGGGTCCGCAGCGCATCGGCCATCGCGCTAACCGCGGGTCTGTTCAACACTGTGCGATTCACCACCGCTCCCACCGTCCAGATGCCGACGACGGCATTGGTCAAAAATATCTCATCGGCACGAAGCAGGTGCGCGATGCTCAGGTGTCCTTCGCGGATGTTCATCCGCTGCTGCTGCGCGGCGTCCAGCACCCAGCGGCGCATGACACCGGCCACGCCACATCGATCAAGCACAGGCGTGACAAAACGGCCGTTGCGACCGGCGAATACATTGCTCATGGTACCGCAAACAATATGGCCGTCGCGGTCGAGCATCAACCCTTCGCTGATCCGCGGATCGCGCCATTCGTTGCGCGCCAGCACAGAATCGAGCCGGTTCAATGTCTTCAATCCCGCAAGCGCGATGTTGTCGGACAGTCGCGTGCGACACAGTCGAACTCGCACGGCCTTGCCGGAATCGCCGGCGCGGTGCAACGACAGGTCATCGCAAATGACCAGCCGCGAGGGATGGCAGGGTTGCGGCGCGCGATAGCCGCGTTCGCCGATGCCTCGCGTCACGATCAATTTCAACACCGCCTCGGGGCGGTCGGCGGCGGCGCGCAGGATTTCCCGCTGCAGCACGCGGCGACCCGGCGCGGGGATGCGCAGCCGACGGCACCCCAACAACAGCCGGTCCAGGTGATGCGACAACAGGGCGATCCGACCGTCATGGACACGCATCGTCTCGAACAGACCATCGCCGTACTGCAGACCCCGATCACGATAGTCGATCTGGGTGGCGGGCTTGCCATTGATCCAGACCTGCGTCATCGGGAGTTCAACGCCCGCAGCAACCCTTCGGCTTTGGCGCGCGTCTCTGCCAATTCCCGATCGGGAATCGAGTCGGCAACGATGCCCGCGCCGGCACGAAAGTGCAGTTCATTGCCATTCAGGCTCATGGTGCGGATCAGGATATTGAAGTCCAGGCTGCCATCGCGGTTGATGTAGCCCAATGAGCCAGTATAGGCGCCCCGCCCGTGCTCCTCGAGTTCGGCAATGATCTGCATACAGCGGAATTTCGGGCAGCCGGTGATGGTGCCGCCGGGAAATACGGCGCGCACGATGTCCACGCTTGAGGTGCCCGGGCGCAGCAGGCCGCTGACATTGGAGACGATGTGATGCACGTGGGCATAGCTTTCCACACTCATGAATTCATCGACCTTGACGCTGCCACCGATACAGATACGACCCAGATCATTGCGCTCCAGGTCGATGAGCATGACATGCTCGGCCCGCTCCTTCTCATTGTCGAGGAGTTGGCGGATCAGGGCCGCGTCGGCCTCGGCATCCGCGCCGCGCGGCCGGGTTCCAGCGATCGGCCGGGAGGTCACGCGACGACCGTCGCTGTTCACCAAGCGCTCGGGCGATGAGCTCATTACCGCGAACTCTCCCCATCGCAGCAGCGCGGAAAAAGGTCCGGGATTGGCGGCACGCAGTCGCCGGTAGACCGCCACCGGATCGATGGCGCGGCTGTCGGAAGCTCGCCAGCCGCGCGATAGATTGGCTTGATAGATATCGCCCGCCGCGATGTACTCGAGCGCTCTGCGCACGCGGGTCTCGAACAAGGCGGGTTCCTCCTCTGCAATGTCGAACCGCAGCGGTGAGCTCGGCACCAAAACGGGGACTGTCGCGGCATGCAACTCAAACCGGTCGAGCAGGTGGTCGTTGCCGGGTTCGGCAATCAGCCAACCCTGCGACGTGCGGCGATCACGGACCCAGGCAGCCGGGGTACGCAACGCCAGCGCGGCATACCGGTCGGCGCTGCGCGGCAATTGCAGCGCAGGCTCCACCTCCCCGGCGATCTCATATCCAAGGTAGACCAGCCAGCCGCCGCGGAATGGCAATTCGGTCGCATCGGTCAGGGAAGTCGCAGGCGCAGTGGCCATCCAGTGATCCAATGCGGCGAGGAAACCGGCTGCGGCGGGCGGTGCCGTTCCACCCTGAACGGCGTTGGAATCCAGGCTCAAGAACTCGCCGTTCGCGATGGGCAGAATGTCGTAGCGCGAATCGTCGCCCAGCTTAAGCGCCGTTACGCCGCCGAGTTGTTCCCGAGAACCGCTTTCAAGAATGCCCGGATAGCAGCCCGGGTACCGGGAAATCAGCCAGAGCGGATCAAACTCGGCGGAAAATGAGCGAACCGTTGGTTCCACCGAAACCGAAGGAATTGGAGAGAACGTTCTGCAAGGCCATGGGTCTTGCCGTGTTCGGAACGTAATCCAAATCGCAACCCTCGCCCGGTTGATGCAGGTTGATGGTGGGCGGCGCGACCTGGTCGCGCAATGCCAGGATGGAAAAAATCGCTTCGACTGCGCCGGCCGCACCGAGCAGATGACCGGTCATGGATTTGGTCGAACTCACCGCCAGTTTGTCAGCGGCGCTGCCGAAGGCGCGGCGAATGGCGGTCGTCTCGGCGCGATCGCCCAACTCGGTGGAGGTGGCGTGCGCATTGACGTACTGCACCTTGTCCGGAGACAGCTGCGCATCTTTGAGTGCGTTGCTCATGGCCTTGCGTGCGCCCTCGCCGTCAGCCGGCGGCGCGGTCACGTGGTAGGCATCGCCGCTCATGCCGAACCCGATGACCTCGGCGTAAATCCGGGCACCGCGCGCCTTGGCGTGTTCGTATTCTTCCAGCAGCATGGCGCCGGCACCGTCACCCATCACGAAGCCGTCGCGGTTCTTGTCCCAGGGACGGCTTGCACCCTGCGGATCGTCGTTGCGCAAGGACAAGGCCTTGGCCTGCGCGAAGCCGCTGACACCGGTGTAGCAGGTGGCCATTTCAGATCCACCCGCGATCATGGCATCTGCTTCGCCCCATTGAATCAGGCGGGTGGCGAGACCGATGGCATGGGTCGACGTCGTGCATGCCGTTGCCACGGCAAGGTTGGGACCCGTCACCTTGAACGCGATGGACAAATGACCGCTGACCAGGTTGATGATGCTGGCGGGAATGAAGAACGGAGACACTTTCTTCGGAGACTTGGTCTCCAGATATTTGTCGTAGGTTTCTTCAATGGATTCCAAGCCGCCCATCCCCGCTCCCATCATCACGCCGATGCGCTCGGAGTTCTCTTCCGTGACGGTGAGGCCGGAATCCCGCATCGCCTGCATGCCGGCGACCACGCCGTACTGCATGAAGGCGTCCATGCGACGCGCTTCTTTGGCGCTGATGTAGGGTTCAAGATTCAACTCGCGGATCTCACCGCCGAAATGAATCGGGAAATTCGTCGTGTCGAACCGGGTGATCGGCGCGATGCCGCTCTTGCCCGCCAGAATGGACTTCCAAGCCGTGTCGACGTCGTGACCGACGGGAGACACGATTCCCAGACCGGTGACGACAACCCGTCGTTTGCTCAACATCGACTCCTGGAGATTGAAGGGTTTGCGCCCCGTCCCTGGCGCGAACAAACCCTGCGGTTGTTAAGCCTTCGCCTTATGCGAATTGATGTAGTCGATCGCTTGCTGGACTGTGGTGATCTTCTCGGCATCTTCGTCGGGAATCTCGGTCTCGAACTCTTCTTCGAGCGCCATCACCAACTCGACGGTGTCGAGCGAGTCTGCACCGAGATCGTCGACGAACGAGGCGTCGTTGGTTACTTCTTCTTCTTTTACGCCCAACTGTTCGGCCACGATCTTCTTAACCTGTTGTTCAACAGTACTCATCGTTGGTGTCCTCTCGCCATTTGCTGTGTACATGCCAATTCGGCAGGCCCAGTATTTTATGTGAACGCGACCGCGCAAGCTACCGTTAAGGTGACTTTTAAAAGGGGTGGGAAAGCCCGCTCTTGACAAAATCTAGGAACTGGAGGCCGTCGCCGTTTACGCCCCAGCTCATGTCATATACATGCCGCCGTTGATATGCAGGGTCTCGCCGGTGATGTACCCGGCGGCCGGCGATGCCAGGAACACGACCGCAGCGGCGATATCCTGCGGTTGACCCAACCGCCCCAGGGGAATCTGCGTCATCAGCGCCGAACGCTGCTCCTCGCTCAAGGCGCGGGTCATGTCGGTGTCTATGAATCCGGGTGCGATGACGTTGGCCGTAATGCCGCGCGAACCGACTTCCCGCCCGAGGGATTTGCTGAAGCCGATGATGCCGGCCTTGGCCGCAGCGTAATTGGCCTGACCTGGATTGCCTGTCGAACCGACGACCGAGGCGATGCTGATGATCCGTCCCTTGCGCGCCTTCATCATGCCGCGCAGCACCGCCTTGGAGAGGCGGAACACCGAGGTCAGATTGGTGTTGATCACCTGCTCCCAATCCTCTGGCTTCATCCGCAACAACAGGGTGTCGCGCGTGATGCCGGCATTGTTGCAAAGGATGGTGACGGCGCCTTCCTTGGATTCGATGTCGGCCAGCAGCGCATCGATCGAGGGTTGCTCCGCAACATTGACCACCGCGCCGCGCCCACCGGACGCACGCAGCCGCTCATCGATGGCCGCGGCGCCGGCCGCGGTCGTCGCCGTGCCGATGACCTTCGCACCGGCCGCAGCGAGCTGCGCCGCAATTTCGGCGCCGATGCCTCGCGATGCGCCGGTCACCAGAGCCACTTCATCTTTTAATATCATGCTGTTTACCGTTTGACTATGTTGAGTGCATCGTCGAATGAGGCCGGATCTTCCAGCGCCACCATCTTCAGATCGCGGTTCTTGTCGATGCGGCGATTCAAGCCGGTCAATACTTTCCCCGGACCGCATTCAACGAATTGGTTGAACCCCGCCGCGATCATGGTGCGAATCGTTGCCGACCAATACACCGCCGAGGCCAGCTGCTTGACCAACGCTGCGCGGATTTCATCGGCACTTTTATGAGTGCGCACGTCCACGCCATAGACGGCGATGGTCGTGGTCGGGTTGACCTGCAACTGTGCCAGCCGCTGACGTAGCTGCTCGGCTGCACCGGTCATCAACGAGCTGTGGCACGGCGCGCTGACCGGGAGCAACAGCGCGCGCTTCGCGCCTCGTGCCTTGGCGGCCTCGATGGCGCGTTGCACAGCGGTGGCATGGCCTGCGATCACCACTTGTCCCGGCGAGTTGAAGTTGGCGGTTTCCACCACCTCCCCTGCGGCTGACTCGCGGCAAGCCGCCTCAACATCTGCATCCTCCAACCCAAGCACGGCGGCCATTGCTCCCTGCCCCGCCGGCAGCGCCGCCTGCATCGCCTCGCCGCGAAATTTCACCAAGGCGACGGCGTCTTTGAATTCCAGGCACCCGGCCACCACGGCAGCCGAAAACTCGCCCAAACTATGACCCGCCACAGCGTCGGGAACTGCGCCACCCCGCTCCTGCCACAGACGATACGTGGCCACGCCCGCGGCGAGCATGGCGGGCTGAGTGCGTTCCGTGGAGTTCAGCAATTCTTCAGGCCCGTTCTGGCACAGATCCCATAAATCGTAGCCTAGTACCGCGGACGCTTCGGCAAAGGTCGCCTGAACGACGGGTGAGATGCCCGCCAATGCGGCCATCATGCCGAGCGATTGCGACCCCTGACCCGGAAAAACGAATGCAACTGACATGCGTGCCTTGTTGATGTTTACAGTGGAAAAGGATTTTTGCGGATTATAGCCATCCTGGCGCACAGCGCGGCGCCGATTAGCGCGCCGGCCACCGCGCCGTACAGGTGCGAATCGATCACGATGGGCAGATCCCCGCTCGTCAGCAGGTGGCCGCGCGCCTGCGAGCTCTGTTCAAACGCAAGCTTTCCCGCCAGGCCCGCCGCCAAAATCCAACGATCCCATTGGCCCTGCGTAAAGCGCTTGACGCTGCCGCCTGCCATGACGGCGTGCAATACCCCCGACGCTCCGACGTACCATTGCAGCTGCGGGTCGAACCACCACAACCCGAGGCCGATGGCGAGCGCACTCAGCGCGACCATCAGGGTCCATTCAAAGGCTCCATACTCGGCGGCGAACAATGACCACACCAATACCAGGCCCAGCGCATTGAGCACGAAGTGATGCGCGTTAGCGTGGACCGCATGCGCACTGACCAACCGCCACCACTGCCCTGCGCCGATCGCGGCCCTGTCATAGCGAAGTGCCGACACGGCACTGTCGCCAAGTCCCAACAGTACGGCGCCCACGACGAGGATTCCGAGCAGCCAAATCCAACGCCCGTCACTCCATTGCAAGGAGGCGCTGAGATTCATCGCATGTTTAGCGTATGATTTGCACAAGCTGAGGGTAATTTATGCGCATTCAACATCCTGTACAAAGTTTCAAGTCCATGCGGGGCTTTACGCTCATCGAGATCATGGTCGTGGTGGTCATCCTGGCGGTCCTGGGCGCGCTGGTCGTGCCGAAGATTCTGGAGAACGTCGACAAGGCGCGTGTGACCGGCGCGAAGAGCGATCTGCGCGCCATCGAGACCGCGCTCGACCTGTACCGGCTCGACAATTTCAAGTATCCCACGACGGAACAAGGTCTGGTGGCGCTGGTCAAACAACCTGCCGATTCGACCATCACCAACTTCCGCCCCGGCGGCTATCTGAAATCAGTACCGAAGGATCCGTGGACCCACCCCTATCTCTACCAGGCGCCGGGCACTGATGGTGCGGAATACGAGATCCGCTCATTGGGGCGCGACGGCAAGGAAGGCGGCGAAGGCTACGACGCGGATATCAGCACCGCCGCGCTCGATCAAAAGTAGCGCCCGCGCCGGCACCGACACCTGCGGCAAACGCATGCACCGCCGGCATCACAACGGCTTCACGCTGATCGAAATCCTGGTGGTGCTGGTCATCATCGCCATCGTCATTTCCTTCGCGGTGTTGTCCATTGGCGTCACCGGGCGCGACGCGGCATTGGACGAGGAGAGTCGGCGCATCGAAGGGTTGCTGGGTCTGCTGCAAGAACGCGCCGTTCTGGAAGGGCGCGACTTCGGTCTGCTGGTCGAACCGACCACCTATCAATTCGTGGTCTTCCAAAGCCGGCGCGATCGCTGGGAAAAATTCGACGAAGAACGCGAATTCCGCCGCCGTGCACTGCCGCAAGGGTTGTCGTTTGAGTTGACACTGGATTCGCGCGTGGTGGTGCTGAAGGCACAGAGCGAGCGCATCAAATCCGATGCGCCGCTGACCGCGCCCCAGTTGATCGTGGCGGCGAGCGGTGATGGTACGCCGTTCAAGTTGACGTTGCTGCGCGCAGGGTCGACCAATCGAGCCGCCGTCAATGCCGATGCGTTGGGCAAAATAACGGTCGAGACATCCGACAAATCCAACAAAGCGAACAAGACATGAGCACGCCCGTTCAACGTGGATTCACGCTGGTGGAAGTGCTGGTGGCGCTGATGATCGTCGCGCTGGCGCTGGCGGCGTTGATGACCTCGGTCAGCAGCGCGGCACGCGGCAGCGAATACTTACGCGACAAGACAATTGCGCAATGGATCGCCATGAACCGCATCGTCGAGGCACGGCTCAACATCCAGAAATTCGGCAGCTCGGGTGATAAGGGCGAGGTGGATTTCGCCAATCGCAAATGGCGCTTCGACACCCGCTATTTTGAAACCAACAATGCAACCATCCGGCGCGTGGTGGTTCGCGTCTGGCCCGGCAATGCCAAGGCGGGTGCCGGGCCGCTGGCCGAGTCCGCCAGTTTCCTCGGGTCGGCGCTCACTCCGGCGGGCGCCAAACAAGTGGACTGGACCGCCGTCAATACGCCGGCAGGCTCCGGGCAAAACCCGCCCGGTGGCGCACCGGCGCAGCCTGTCCGCAACGGCAGTAAAGCGACGCAATGATCGCCCATCGACAATCGCCCCTCCGGACGACGCGTGGCTTTACGCTGGTGGAAGTCCTGGTGGCATTGCTGCTGCTGGGCATCATGACGGCGCTGGGCTATGGCACCTATCGCCAGGCACGCATCGCGGCCGAGCGTGCCATGCAGTCGCAAGCTAGAACCCGCGAGATCGAATTCGGCATGCGCATGATGGTGCAGGATATTTCCCAGACCGCGCCGCGGCCGATTCGCGAACCGCTGGGCACGGGGCGCGTGGCCGCCATGCGCGGCGGTGTCGGTGCGCCGACGCTGCTGGATCTGACCCGCATGGGGTGGTCCAACACCGCGGGGGTGCCGCGCGGAACCTTGCAGCGCGTCTCCTATCGACTGGACAAGGAAACGCTGAAGCGCAGCTATCACACCGTGCTGGATCCCACTTTGAGCAATACGCCGGTGGAACAGGATTTGTTGACGCAAGTGAAAAAGGTGCAGCTGCGCTATCTGGATCAGGGCCGCACGTGGATCGAGCAGTGGCCCGAGCCGACCCTGCCGCCAGATCAAGGATTGTGGATGCGACCCGTCGCCGTGGAGATCCTCATCGAATTCAAGGATTGGGGAACTGTGCGGCGCGTGATCGAGGTGTCGGGATGAGTCGTACATCAGCGGCACACCGGCAGCAAGGAGTGGCCTTGATCATCGCGCTCGTGCTCATGGCACTCGCCACCATCCTGGCCGTGAAGATCGGCTTCGGCGGGTTCATCGAGCGCAAGCGCACCACCTCGATTCTCGCTGCAGAGCAGGCCTATCAGTTTGCCATGGGCGCTGAGGCGCTCGCCGGCGATGTGCTGACGCAGGATGCGCAGAATGCGCCGCAGCAGGATACGTTCGCGGAGCCCTGGGCGCAGGCGCCGCAGCCGATTCCACTGCGGCCGCCGAATGATCCCGAAGGCGAACCCATGGGTACGCTGGAGGGTTCGCTGGAGGATCAATCCGGTCGGTTCAACATCAACAATCTGCTCAAGGTCTTGCCGGATGGGAAGACGCCAGACCCGGAGGCGCTCGACCTGTTCACCCGACTCCTGCAGTCTCTCGACATCGACCCTAAGTGGGCGCAAAAGGCGCAAGACTGGCTCGATGCAGATTCGAATGTGAGCTTTCCGGACGGCGGGGAAGATGCTGTCTACAACTCGCAAAATCCGCCCTATCTCACCGCCAATTGGCCGGCGCTGTCGACGTCGGAACTGCTGAGTTTGCCGGGATTCGGCGCTGAGCGATTCCAAAAACTGGCACCCTACATCACGGCCTTGCCGATTCACGATGCGCACATCAATGTGTGCACGGCGTCGGGGCGACTGCTGGATTTGCTGACGAAGAATTTCGAGTACACCGACAACCCGGACATCCTCATCAAAGGACGCAAGTCCGGTTGTTTTCCCGATCTGAAGGCGCTGGAAGCCACCCTGCGTGATCCGAACATGCTGCCGGCATTCAAAGCCGAAGCGTCGGAGAAAAGCGACTACTTTCGGCTCACCACCCGCGTCACCCTTGGCAGCACGGAGTTCACCTTGTACAGTCTTTTGTATCGCGACTCCCAGACCAAACGGGTGACGCCGATTTTGCGCAGCTTCGGAACAACTTGACAGCAAATGGCCACGACTCTACTACTACGAATGCCGCCTCCAGCTTCCGATGAAACGGAATGGCTGGTGGTCGATGATGCCGGCATGCGATCCGGGCCACGACAGCGCGGGCCGCTGTCGCTGGCTGCCGCCGTGGCCCAGAGTCATCGCGTGGTTGCCCTGGTGCCGGCGACCGACGTGATGCTGGTGGAACCTGAACTGCCGCCGGGCAGCGGCGCAAAGCTTGCGCGCGCAGTGCCTTTCGCACTTGAAGAATTGGTTACCGACGATGTCGACACCCTGCATTTCGCCATCGGGCGACGCGGTGCCGGCAACACCACGCCGGTGGCCGTGGTGGCGCGCAGTCTGTTGGATACCTGGCTCGCCACATTGAGTGCGGCGGGCATCGTCCCAAGCGCCCTGTACGCCGATGTGGCCCTGCTGCCGGACAACCCCGGTCAGACCGTTCTATGGCTCGAAGAGTCGCGGCTTTCGGTGCGACGGGCGGCAGGCCCTGCGTTCACGGTCGAAGTGTCGCCCATCGAAGAAGCCCTGGCGGTTGCCGGCGTCATTCACGAACCGGTCGAGACAACAGAGGGCGTCGAACCTCCACAACCCGAAAGCGCCCTCCTGTTCACTACGCAGGAAGACTGGACTCGGGTGCAGGACGACTTCGACCGTCTGCTCGATCGTTTTGCTGCGCTAAAAGTGCAGTTGCTACCCGAGGGCCCGTTGGTGTGGCTGGCGCGCGAACTACCCACGACGCAGGCCATCAACCTGTTGCAAGGCGACTACGCACCGACCGAGAATTACGGATCGCAATGGCGGCGCTGGCGCGTCGCAGCCTTTCTCGCGTTGGGGTTGCTCGGCACGCACCTTGTCGCGGAGGGCTTGGCGCTGCATCAGACCAACAAGCAGAGTGCCGAACTGAAGACCACCATCGATCAACTCTTCGCCTCCACCATGCCCGGTGAAACGCCGACCGATCCGCGCCGGCAGATGATGGCTCGTCTGGCGCAAATTCACGGCTCCGCGGCCGGACCGCAATATTTCCTGCGCACTCTGCAAAGCTTGAGTTCAGCGGTGGCCGGCCGACCCAGCACCTCGGTGGATGCGCTGAGCTATCGCGACGCGGCGCTGGATTTGAAAATTACGGCACCCAGTGTGGAGGAGTTGTCGCAATTTTCGCAGGTCATGAGCAAACAAGGCCTCACCGCCGAGATTCAGTCCTCCAATCCGCATGGCGATGGCGTCGAAGGCCACATGCAGATTCGTTCTGCGAGCGTGGTGCGAAAATGAACAAGATTCGCGCCTGGTACCTGAGCCTGAAAGAACGCGAACGCAAAGCCGTGTTGCTGGGCGGCATCGCGGTCGCTGCATTGGTTCTGGTGGCCGGCATTCTGATGCCGCTGCATGCCAGTGTCGCGAAGGCGCGAGACCGGGTTGAATCGCAGCGCGCGGATCTCGCCTGGATGCAGCAGAACGCGTCCGAATTGCGCGCGGCAAACGGCTCGTTCTCAGCGCCTTCCAACGAATCCCCGATCGTTCTGGTGGATCGTACCGGGCGCGAGGCGGGTTTGAGTCAATCGCTGCGCGGCACGCAGCCGAGCGGAAATTCCGGCGTGCGCGTACAGCTCGAGGCGGCGCCTTTCGATGCCCTGGTCAGCTGGTTGGCAGCGCTGGAGCAGCGCCACGGCGTTGCCATCGAAACCATCACCATCGACCGCGCCGCAAAGCCCGGCCTGGTCAATGTCAGCGTCTCGCTCACCCAAGCCCATCGCTAAACCAGCACGCCGATCCTATGGCTGGCTGGTCGCCGCGGCGTTGCTTGCAGCCGCGGGTTTCGTCCTGTATGCGCTGCCCGCCTCGATTGCGCTGCGCTTCCTTCCCAAGGATGTTCAGGCCATTGACCCCTCCGGCTCGCTCTGGCACGGCTCCTTCGCGCAGGTCAGCGTTCACGGCCATGCCGTCGGCGCCGTGGAGTGGAACATTCATCCCCTGCCCTTGGTCGGCGGCAAACTGAGCACGCAGCTGCGCTGGATAAAGGGCGGCTTTGTCGTCGATGCGGCTCTCGACGCACGAGGAGCGAGCGTGTACGTCCACGATGTCACGGGCGGTGGCGCGATCGAGGATCTGGCGGACTTAGGGATAACCCGTGGCTGGAGCGGCAGCGCGCAGGTCGCCATTGCTGAACTGCGCATCGAGGACCAGAAAATCACAGCGGCCAATGGCACGGTGACATTGGCAACGCTCAAGTCCCCCAAATTCGGCGATGCGGATATCGGCGGTTATGAATTCGCCTTGTCCCCGCAGTCGGTGCAGCCCGACGGCACGGCGATTGCGCAGGTCCGCGATCTGGGCGGACCGCTGCAGCTAGCGGGGTCTTTGAGCATTGTACCGGCGCAAAGCCTGCTGACCTTTTCGGGTGCGCTCAAGGAGCGTGCCGGACTGCCGCCGCCGTTGTTGGAGGAATTGCAGGATTTGGCGCAGATTCGTGGTCGTGACGCGCAAGGCCGCGTACCGTTGGAAATCGAACTCGCGTTTTAGTCCGTTAAGCCGCCTCGTCATCGGCCGGCCATTCACGCCAAGCCCGCATCAACGGGAAATACAGCCCAAGTCGGATCGGTTCGGGCCCGAGTCGCGACGCGATGCGCGCATAGCGCCGCATCTGTTGTGCATAGCGGACCACCTCGTTGTCCAGAAATTGTTCGCGCTCACCGCCACTGTGCTGACTCGTCTTGTAGTCGATGATCCAGCGAACGCCCTGATCGACGAAGGTCCGGTCCAACACGATCTTGACGATGCGTCCCTCCAACACGCCGGATAAACCCAGTTCGCGCGCTTCCTGCTCAACGTCCGCCCGCAGAATCCAGCGTCCGCGCTCATCCTCGGCAATCGCGAGCAGCGAGTCGATCACCCGCTGAGTGGCCACCTCGATCTGAGCGGCGGGTACACCGCGCTGCGCAAACCAGCGCCGGAAATAGTCCGCCTGCGCGCCAATTCGTGCCGGCGCGCCGGCGTCACAGTGCAGGAGTTGCAACTGGGCGTGCACCAGCGTTCCGATCTGACGCGCCGTTTCCGATGCCCAATCGAAGGGCGGCGTGGAAGACTCCGAATCGATCGCCGCATTCAACGCGATCGGGCCGACGCCATCCTCGATGCGCGGGGGTGCCCAGTCAGCGGCAACCCGACGCAGGCCGACCGTGGGACGCGCGGGCACGGACTCGCGACCGGCCACGACGACGCGCCCAAAGTCCTGTGCGACGACGGGCCACAGCACGCCCAGCAACGAGGCTGCCGCCGGTTTGAATTCCTTGCCATCGACGTCGTCCTGCGGACCTGCAACAGCACTGAGCCACAGCTCGCTCTTGGCACGGGTGCACGCGACATACAAAAGCCGCTGTGCTTCCAGGCGTGCCGAGTCCTGATCTGCGCGACGAAGAAACTCGAACAACGCGTCCTCCTCCTCGCCGGCTCCGGCGGCGGCGGCGAGGACGAAGCCCGGACGATCCTCGCGCGAGAAGCGATGCTGCTGCAGAAAACTTCGCGCGGCCGAGCGCGTCCGCGCCTCCAGCCGCGGCACGATGACCATGTCGAACTCCAACCCCTTGGCCTTGTGAATGGTCATGATCTCGATCGGCTGATCGCCTTCATCGGCCGGAAACAGCCGGTCGAATGCCGACTCGAATTGCGTCGGATCCAGCAGGCCGGATGCATCCATTTGCTCCAGCCGCGAAAACGCGGCGCGCGCGCTCGCAAGATCCGTTTCACTCAATCCTGAGCATGGGCCGCCCAGCGCAATCCAGACTCGCTCCACCCAGCGTGCCAGACTGCTCTGATCATGAATCGAAAACGCCTGACGCAGCGTATCCGTGATGCGCCGGGCGCGTTGCCGGCCATCATCGCTGAGCTGAGCGTGCAAACTATCGTCCTGCAAGGCCATCCACAACGTTGATGCGCCCCGGCTCAAGGTCCACAAATCCGCCAGATGCATACCCACGAACGGCGAGCGCAGTACCGACAGCCAGGCGATGCGATCGTCGAGGTGCAGCAACGCGCGGCTCAGCGCAATGATGTCGCTGACGACGGGATGATCTTGCAGCCGCCCGATTTCCAGGGCGCGGAACTTTAAGTAACGCGCCTGCAACGCTGCGACGATCTCCAACGCGTGACTTTTATTGCGCACCAGAATTGCGATGCGCCACTGCGGGTGCGCATCGCGGCGTTTGCGCACTTCCTGCGCCACCTGTGCCGCTTCCGCCGCCGCGGAGTCGAACAGCAGCATCTTGACGCCACTGTCCGCGGTGATCGCCGCCGCCGCGCGTGCAACCGCGGGCGAATAGGCGATCGCGCCGCGATGACGATCATCGCGAGCGGGCAGAATCTGCGAGAAGGTGGCATTGATCCATTCCACCAGTGGCGCCTGCGCGCGAAAGTTACTGCTCAGCCGCAGAGCACGCAGGGGCACATCACCCAGTCCGTCCTGCGCCAGTTCCAGAAACGCACGCACTTCCGCTTCCCGAAAGCCGTAAATCGACTGCATCGGATCTCCGACACAGAAGAACGTGCGGCCATCGCCGCGCTGCCAACCCGCCGTCATGACCTTGAACAAATCCAGTTGCGCATTCGAAGTGTCCTGGAATTCGTCGACCAGCACATGCTCGATGCGGTAGTCCAACAATAGATTCAGATCCGTCGGCTGCGTGGCCGTGCCGAGCGCCCGCATGGCCGCCATGGAGACGGCGCTGAAATCGCATTCACCCCGCACTCGAAACACCGTGTCGAGTTCTGCCGCGGCGAGCACCAACGTGCGCGCGACCGCCTGCACACGCTCCCATTGCTGCGGACTGTAGGTGGCGTCGGGCAACAGGCGAACGGTGCGCAGCGTTTGCACCGCGGCCGCGTGACGGCCCAATTCCGCGAGCACGTCCAACATCTCGGGCTTCGCGGCGCAGCCCGGTGGAAACCCCTGATTCTTGTTGACGGAGACGCGCAGAGTTCCCTGCTGGGTCAGCACCCAGGCGGCCAGATCGCGCCATTGCGCCACCTGTGCGGCAATCGGCCGCAAGTCGGGCACGGCGTTGCGCCAATTCCCTAAAATCGGCGAGGTGGAGTCCAGGCGGCTCACGGCCCCGCGCGCCAGGCGGCTCAAGGCGCCGATTCGTTCGGCGCCCAGTTCGCCAGACGCGCTTTGCAGGTGCCGCTCGATGAGCAGCGACAAATCCTCCTCCAACGCGGCATGAATGAATCGCAACTGTAGTTCATCCGGATCCGTATGCGCCTGCAGATGCCCGGCCAGAACGGCCAACCAGCTTTCGCGACTCGACAACATCGAGGCGACGAGATCCCGCACCAATGCCCAGCGCTCATCGTTCAATTCCAACGAGCGGTCCACGGCATTTGCAAAGGCCGCGTTGCCGCTGATGGCCAGCGCTCGCTCCGCCGCTTGTCTGTACAGACGCTGCGCATCCCTGGCAATCACGAACTGGCCGCCGGTCCCGGCAGTGATCGGCAATTGCGCCGCCAGCCACGCGTTGAAGCCGTCGATGGTTTCGATGCGCAGACGCGTTGGATACTGCTGCAGATCGATGCCGAGTGATTGCAAGTGCTGGCGCGCCGCTCTGGCCAGCGTCCATGTCAACGGATTCACCCGGGGCGGACAGGTGTCGTGCGCGGCGGCTTCCAGCGCTTCCATGACGCGCGCGCGCATCTCCTGTGACGCCTTGCGCGTGAACGTCAGCGCCAGTATCCGCTCCGGTGTCTGCACTCGCTGCAACAGTGCCAGCAAGCGTTGCGTCAACAGGGTGGTCTTGCCCGAACCGGCCGGCGCCTGAACCAGCACGGATTGCTCCGGGTCCACCGCTTCTGCGCGAATCGGCGCATCCGGAATCGGCGCAGGCTCAACCATCGGCCGGCTCTGCGTCAAGATCATCGCCGACGACCTGCAACGCCGGTTGCTCGGCGATGCGACAAAACGACTGCTGTGAACAGCTGCGGCAGGCATTCCTGGTGGGTGCGACTCGCGCGACGCCGCGCGCCAACTCCACTGCAATCGGCACCAACCGCTGCGACCACAACGCCACCTGCCCGCTCATTCCACTCTCGCCTTCCAGATACCTCGCATCGACCTTCGGCAAGATCTGCTCGCGCTCCGCCACGCCGACAAAGCGGCACTCACGCGTACTGACGCGCGCGTAGGCGACCGCGGTCACCGCATCACCGACACTCAAGGCATACAGAGGCAGCTGCGGATTCTCGGGGCGTTCATCCGCCCAATCCCGCGATACCTCACCGCTCTTGTAGTCGAGCAACACCAGTCGGCCATCGGACAGCCGGTCGATGCGATCCACGCGCAGGTTGAAATGCAGGTCCGCGCACTGAAAATGAAATGCTGCCTCCATCTGCTGCACTTCAAAGGGCTCGCGCGCGCGCTCCACGTCCAGCCACTGCGGCAACAACCGCTGCAAACGGCGGGCTTCGCGCAAACTCCACTGCGCGCCCGGATCGCGGCGCTGCATGGCGGTCGCGACTGCGTCGTGAACTGCTCCTCGAATCAATTCCTGCAGCGCAGCCGTCTCGAGCGCGATCAATACGGCCGATGCGCGCAACTGCGACCAGAGGGTCTGTAGGGCCTCATGCAAGATGATGCCGCGCTCGAGAGGGGTGAAGCCGGGCTGTGGAAATTCCAGCGGATCCGCACGCAGGCGCGTGTCCGCAAAGCCGCGGAAAGGACAGCGGGACTGCTCGCGCAGACTACGGTTGCCGCGGGTCGATTCGTCAGGCGTGAATGCAGGCCCGCTGTCATCGACGAAGCGTTCAAGCGTTGCCGCATCACGGCCGAGTGCGCGCCACAGCGGATCGGAACCGGATTCCTGCATCGCCTGTGGAACTGCAATCGACGTCAACAGCGGGCTCGGCAACGCCGGTGTATCGGACTCACTCGAGCAGCTGAAAGTGGCAGCGGGTGCGCGTCGCAACCAGCGGGTTTGCAAATCCGTGGCGCGCTGCAATTGCAGCGCGGCAGTGGAGCCCGGTACGCCATGCTCGCGTTGCAATTGCACGGGGAGCAGCGGCAGCGGGCTCGGCGGCGGTGGCCAGGTATGAGCCGCGGCGCCACTGATCCAGATTCCATCGAAGTCCAGCCAGGGGTCAACAGGTTGCCCGGTGATCCACACCGGTGTCATTCCGGTTTGTGGTTGGAACGAGGTCTCACGCGCGGCCGTCGACACAGCGAGCACGGCAGCCGCGAGCCGCAGTGGGCCAAAGGTGGCGTCGGCGCGCGCCATCGTGCCGAGCAACTCGCGCAGTCGCTCCGCCGCCTGATAGGCACCACTGGACCAACGCGCGCGTTGCTGCCAGGGGCCTGACTCGAGCGCTTGTGTCCAGGCCTTTGCCCACTGGCTCAAGAGCTGCGGAGTCGACACGGTGCCCAACGGCTGCAGCGCACGCAATCGCAGTAGCGCCTGCAATGCATCCACCTTCAAGGCAGAGGCGATGCGCTGCGCGATATCCAGCCACTGCGACAACGGCGCCTCGCTCGGGCCCTGTTCGCGCAGCGCGCGATCCACGCGTGCCGCTGCACCGGCATCCGCGGCATCGGTCTGCAAGGCGGGCGCGCGCAGCAAGGCGCTGAATTGATCGAATTGCAACGGCTCGAGCAGCGCGTTCAAGCAGGCCAAGGCAATGCGAACCGGCTCAAAATCGCTCAACGGTGTTCCGCCCGCGATCGCATACGCCGGCGCATCCGCGTAGTCGTGCATCGAGAACCGATGTGGCGCCAGCGCCGCATCGAATGCAGTGGTCACCGTTGACCGCATCGACCCCAGCGTCGGCACGTGGACCCAGGCGCGAAAGTTAGGATTCTGCGCGCGAGCTGCGCGGGCCCACTCGGCGCAGGCGGCCATCTCAGCAGCAGAATCCTTGAATACTCGCAATGAAGGCGGCTCCGCGCCTGAAGATGTGCTCATCGGCGCAAGCGGTGCATCGGCATGGGCCGCCAGCCATTGCAGCGTCCCGAGCCGCCACACCGGGGTGTCGATCGGGATTGGACGCAGTGCCGGCGCTTGCAATCGTCGTGGCAGGCAGTCGGCGCTCAGCGCACTCAACTGCCGGCAACGGTCGTCGAATGACTCGATCCATTGCAGCAGCGCCGTGGATTCCAGACCCGGATAGTTCTGCAGGGCTGCGGGTGCGATGCCGTGATCATGCATGGCGCGGACCGCCTGACGGGCTGCGCGGGCCGCACCGCCGGCATCGCTGAACTCGGCAGCAATGGCGCTGGACGCGATGACCTCGCGCCACAACTGCCGCTCCTCGATGTCTTCGAGCAGGCGTGGCGCCTGGGTAAGACCTGCACACTGGGATTCATATTGCTGCCGCGCCCAGCCGGAAAAATCGCGGACTTGTGGCGTCGGCCACACTTCCCGCCCCTGGGCCAGATAGCCCTGCTCAATGCGGTCGAGGATGCCTGCCGCGATTTCTGCGGTGGGCGCAAGAACGGTACGTCCTGCGCCGACGAGATCCAGCAGCCGCTGCATCGCGTCGGAGGCCTGGCTCAGCGCTTGGCTGCCAGCGGCCGCGATTCCACCACCCGCAATCCGGGTTCCGCGGCAAGACCTTCGAGCGTCTCCTCGATGCGCGCGAACACCACGTCCAGGACGGCGGGTTCCGGCAGATTGGTGATCCGGAAGGCATTGCGATAGCCCACGTTGAAGCTGACGCCGGGTGCAATCAGCACATGCTTCTTTTCCAGCAACTCCAGCGCGAATGTCTGATCGTCAAAATCCGGCAGGACATCCTCGCGAACCTCCACGAACGAATACAACGCACCCATGGGCTTCGCCAGACGCAGGAAGCGGCTCTTGTTCACGCCGTCCAGAATGGCCTTGCGCGACTCGAACAGCCGGCCACCCGGACGCGTCAATTCCTTGATGCTTTGAAACCCACCGAGCGCGGTCTGCACCGCCCATTGCCCCGGCACATTGCTGCACAGGCGCAGTGAACTCAGCAATTCCAGAGCGGACAAATACTCGCCGGCGTGTTCCACATCGCCGGAGAAGGAGGCCCAGCCGACGCGGTAACCGCAGGCTCGATAGACTTTCGACAGGCCACTCAATGTGCAGCACAACGTGTTGTGAACCAGCGTCGCCATCGGTACGAACTGCGCATCGTCGTACAGGATCTGATCGTAGATCTCGTCGCTGAGCACCACCAGCCGATGCTGTTCCGCAATGCGTGTAATCGCCTCGAGCACGGCGCGCGGATACACCGCGCCGGTGGGATTGTTCGGATTGACGATGACGATGGCACGGGTTCGTTTGGTGATGAGGCTTTCGATCTCGGCCGGATCCGGAATGAAAGCGCGTTCGGGACGGCACGGGTAGTGCACCGCCTTGCCGGTATTCAAGTTGACGGCCGCGGTCCACAGCGGATAGTCGGGGCTGGGCACCAGCACTTCATCGCCTGGATTGAGCAACGCGCGCAGGGTCAGGTCGATGAGTTCGCTGACGCCGTTGCCGATGAACACTTCCTCAGCAGTGACGCCGCGCACGCCGCGCTCCTGCTGCTGCATGACCACGGCCTCGCGCGCCGGGAAGATGCCTTTCTGATGACCATAGCCTTCGCTGTGACGCAGGTTTTCGATCATCGCCAGACGCATGGTTTCGGGCGTGCGAAAGCCGAAGGCATAGGGGTTGCCGATGTTGAGCGAGATGATGTCGTAGCCGCGCCGCTCCAACTCCTGCGCCCGGTGCGCAAGTTTGCCGCGAATCTCGTAGCGAACATTGGTCAGGCCGTCGCTGGGCTTGAATGATTTACGCGTAGTCATGCGGCGAAGAATACCGGATTCCGCTGGAGGCGTGGCATGACCTGCGTGTCAAAATTCGCCGTGTCGTACGCAGGCCACCCAATGATCGTCGGCTACCGGCTTCAGGGCCGGCACCGACGCCGCGCAAACCGCCCGCGCATGCGGGCAGCGGTCTCGAAACGCGCAGCCCTGCGGTGCGGCAAGGCTCAGCGCCGAGTCAACGGGGGGCGGCTGAGGCACGGCGGGGTCGGCCGGCGGAATCCGCGGAATCGATGCGATCAACGCCTGCGTATAGGGGTGGCGCGGATGAGCAAACAATTCCGCGGCAGAACCCTGCTCGACAATGCGCCCGCGATACATCACGTACAAGCGGTGTGAGACATGCCTGACGATTCCGAGGTCGTGACCGATGAACAGCATCGCCGCGCCGGTGTCGCGCTGCATGTCGAGCAGTAGATTGACGATCTGACCCTGGATCGAGACATCCAGCGAACTCACCGGCTCATCGCAGATCAGCAGCGCCGGCTGACTGATCATGGCGCGTGCAATGCCGATGCGCTGGCATTGGCCGCCGCTGAATTCGCGCGGATAGCGGCCCGCGACCGCTCCGTGCAGACCGACGCGCTCCAGCATTGACTGCACCGCTGCAAGCCGCTCGGCGGCCGGCAGGTCGGGTTGGAAAATCTTCAACGGTTCCTGCAGGGCATCGCCCACTGTCATGCGCGGATTCAGGCTCGCCAACGGATCCTGGAACACCATCTGGAAATGGCGCCGCGATTGCCGCAGCTCCGCAGCGGGCAATTGCAGCAGATCCTGGCCGCGCAGCAGCACGCGACCCGCCGCCGCGGGCACGAGGCGCGCGATCGCTCGCGCCAGCGTCGATTTCCCGGATCCGGATTCCCCGACGAGGCCAATGGTCTCTCCGGTCGCAATGTGCAGACTCACCTGGTCCACCGCCTGCAACCACTCCCGCGTCCACAGTCCGCGGCGCATCGCAAATTCGACGCGCAGCGCCTCGACTTCGAGCAGCGGGCTGCTCATTGCTCGAGGGGAAAGTGACAGGCCACTCGCCGCGTTCCCATCTGGGCCACCAGCTCAGGCCGCTGTTGCAGGCACACTGACTGCGCATGGCTGCAACGCGGCGCAAAGGCACAACCCTGTTCGATCAGACGCGCGTCCGGCGGTTGACCGTCGATGCAGGGAAGGCGCGGCAAGCGGGAATCCGACCAGCGTGGCACACAGGCGAGCAGACCGGCTGAATACGGATGCAGCGGCGCATCGAAGAGTTCGGCGGCCGAGGCCTCCTCGACCACGCGTCCGGCGTACATCACCAGTACCCGATCCGCCAGCCCCGCCAATACCGCAAAATCATGGGTGATCAACGCAACCGCGGTGCCCAATTCTTGCCGCATCGATTGCAGCAGCAACAACACCTGTGCCTGCACCGTCGTATCCAGCGCTGTGGTGGGCTCATCCGCGATCAGCAGACCGGGACGACACAAACAGGCCATGGCAATCAGGATGCGCTGACGCATCCCACCCGACAGTTCGTACGGATATTGGCGCAGACGTGATTCCGCGCGCGTGATCTGCACGCGTTCGAGCATCTGCAGCGCACGCTGCCGGATCGCCGCAGCGCTCAACTGCGAATGCTGGTTCAACACCTCGGCCAATTGTTCACCGATGCGCAGGTGTGGCGTGAGCGCGGTCATGGGGTCCTGAAACACCATCGACATGTCGCGTCCGCGCAATTGGTTCAAGAGGTGCCTATCCGCGCCGAGAATTTCCCGGCCCTGGAAGCGGACGCTGCCCGACGCGCGTGCCTGCTGCGGCAGCAGTCCCATGATGGCAGTGAACAATTGTGTCTTGCCCGACCCGGATTCGCCGACGATGCCCAGACATTCGGTGGGCGCGATGCTGAAGGACACGCCCTTCACCGCTGCGATCCCCGCCGCGCCTGTGCCGAAATTGACGCTCAATGAATCAACCTGCAGACACGGCGCCGCGCCACTCATGTTTCATCCAGGGCATCGCGCAGGCCATCGCCGGCGATGTTCAGGCACAGCAGCAACAGCGTCAAAAATGCGCCGGGGATGAGCAGCATCCAGGCCGCCGACTCCATTTCGGCGGCGCCTTCGGCGATCAGCGTTCCCAAACTGGCCCGCGGCTCCTGCACGCCCAGGCCCAGAAAGCTGAGGAAGCTTTCGAACAGAATCACCTGCGGGATGGTGAGCGTCGCATAGATGATCACCGGACCGATCACGTTGGGCACGATGTGTTTGAGGATGATGCGCGGTGCCGTCGCGCCGGCGGCGATCGCCGCTTCGATGAACTCCTTTTGCCGGATGCTCAAGGTCTGCCCGCGGACGATGCGCGCCATGGTCAGCCAGCCGACAGCGCCGATGGCTGCAAACAGCAGAAACAGACTGCGGCCAAACAGGACGGTGAGAAAGATGACGAAGAAAATCAGCGGCAGTCCACTCAGGATTTCGATGATGCGCATCATGATCTGATCGACGCGGCCGCCGAAATAACCGCACACCGCTCCATAGAGCACGCCGACGCCGACACTCACGGCCGTGGCGGTGAGTCCGATGGACAACGACACGCGCGTACCCGCCAGCGTGCGAACGAACAGATCGCGTCCGAGTCGGTCCGTGCCGAACCAATGCGCGTGATCAAAACCCGGCGCACTGGCCACAAACGTCCAATCCAGATGGTCGAAAGCGTTGGGGTTGGCGTACGGGCCGATGAGGGTCAGCAGGACCAACGCGCCGATGACCAGGACCGCGCCCATCGCCACCGGGTTGGCACTGAACTTGCGGCGTGCATCCGTCCACATCATGAGCGGTACCGAATGCGCGGGTCCAGCCATGCATACAGCAGATCTACAGCCAGGCCCATGGCAATGAGCAACGCCGAATACACCACCACCATCCCCATGACCAGGGTGTAATCGCGGTTCAACGCACCCTGTACCAGGTAGCGACCAATGCCCGGCAAGCCCGAGATGGTCTCCACCACCAGCGAACCGGTCATGATGGCGGCCACTGCCGGCGCCAGGAACCCTGCCACCGGCACCAGCGCAGGCCGCAGGGCGTGGCGCCACAGGACGATGTGCTCCGGCAACCCCTTGGCGCGCGCAGTACGAATATACGGGCTGCGCAGCACCTCGATCATGCTTGACCGCGTGAGGCGGGAGATGAAGGCGAGCGGCGGCAGGGTCAGCGCGATGACCGGCAGGATATAGTGGCGCACCGACCCCGGCTCCCAGCCTGCCACCGGCAGCCACTTCAGGTACACGCCGAACACCAGCGCCAGAAATGGCAGCAATACGAACGAGGGTATGGTGATACCCAGCACCGCCGCCGCCATCGTCAGGTGATCGCCCCAGCGGTGATGGCGCAGGGCGGCGAAAATACCGATCATCACCCCGCCCACCAGCGCCACCAGCATCGCAACCGAGCCCAGCGCGGCGCTGACGGGTATGCCCTGGGCGATGAGTTCGGTGACCGTGAAGTCCTTGTACTTGAACGAGGGACCGAAATCGCCGTGGACGATGCCCTTGAGATAGCGCCCGTATTGAACCCACAGCGGCTGGTCGAGGCCATAAGCGGCATCCAGATTTCGCTTGATCTCCGCAGGCAGGGTCTGCTCCTCGTCGAAGGGGCCACCCGGGGCGACGCGAATCAGGAAAAAAGTCACCGTCAGGATCGCGAACAGGGTGGGCAGGGCCCAGGCTAGCCGCGTCGCGAAGTAACGAATCATGGAGCTCATACTGCCAGCAAACATTGCGGCGAGGCGAGCCTTTGAAGGCAAATTCCACGGTGGTTTTCCCGTGTATAATGCTCTGCATTGTTCGCCCAGCGCGGACGACACTGAATTCTTGAGGTCCCATGGATTCCACACGCCCCATCCGCGCCCTGACGCGCGGACTCGACGCGCTTACGGTTTTGAATTTGCGCAACGGCGCCACGGTTTCCGAAGTTGCACAGGAAATCCGCCTGCCCCGCACCACGGTTTACCGGATCCTGGAAACGCTGTGCGAAGCCGGCTTCGCGTTCCGCGACTCCGCCGACGACCGCTATCGCCTGGCCGAATCGGTCAAGCAGCTCAGTGACGGATTCGTGGATGAGGAGTGGGTCAGTCAGATCGCGACCCCGCTGATTCAGGAACTGTCGCGCGAAGTGGTGTGGCCTATCGCCGTTTCGACGTTGTGCGGGTCTTCGATGCTGGTTCGCGAAACCACCGATCATGTCAGTCCGCTCGCCATGGAACGGTACTCACCCGGATTTCGCTTCCCCCTCCTCACCTCGGCCAGCGGCAGGCTGTACCTGGCGCTGTGTCCGCCATCGGAACGTGCGGCGCTGATCGACACCTTGAGCAAATCCAACAAACCCGAGGCCAAGCTTGCGCGCAGCCCGGTGGATCTGGAGCGAATACTGGCGGAGGTCAAAGCCCAGGGTTTTGCGACGGCGGCAACGTCGCGCCGCATATCAGACGATCTGAGCATCGCCGTTCCCGTCATCGCGGATGGCAGGATCCTGGCGGGTGTGGGAATTCGCGTCTCCGCCGTGGCCATGCCGGCGAAGACCGCCATCGAACGCTTCTTGCCGCGTTTGCGCGATTGCGCCGCGAGAATCACCGAGCGGCTGGCAGAACGCAGCGGCGATCGCAAACCTGCGGCGACAGACGCCGCCACTGTCTGAGCGCCACGTCCAATTTTATTGTGTATTGATCGAAGCGGGAGTGAGTTGATGAAGAAGATTATGGTGTGTGTCAAACGCGTCGTCGACTACAACGTGCGTGTGCGCGTCAAGCCCGATGGCAGCGGCGTGATGCTCGATGGCGTGAAAATGAGCATCAATCCATTTGATGAAATCGCCCTGGAAGAAGCGCTTCGCATCAAGGAACGCGGCACCAACGCAGAAGTGATCGCCGTGAGCTTAGGAATTGCCGACACGCAGCAACAACTGCGCACGGCGCTGGCGATGGGCGCCGATCGCGCCATCCTGATTCAATCCGACGTCGCCGTGGATCCACTGGTCGCGGCACAGGCGTTTCTGGCGCTGGCCAAAAAGGAATCACCCGACCTGGTGATTTTGGGCAAGCAGGCCATCGATGACGATGCCAATCAGACCGGTCAAATGCTCGCTGCGCTGTGGGACCGCCCGCAGGCAACGTTCGCGTCCAAGCTGGAACTGGAACCCGGTAAAGCCAGGATCACGCGCGAAGTGGATGCAGGACTTGAGACCATCGAAGTCGATCTGCCCGCCGTCATCACCGTGGACCTGCGGTTGAACGAACCGCGTTACGTGAAGCTGCCCGACATCATGAAGGCGAAGAAGAAGCCGCTGGATATCACCAATCTTGCGGACCTCGGCGTCTCGGCCGGCCAATCGTTGAAGACAGTCAAGACCGAACCGCCCTCGCAGCGCCAGAAAGGCATCATCGTCAAAGACGTCGGCGAACTGGTCGACGTCCTCAAGAAAAAAGGATTGATCTAATGTCCAAGATTCTCATCATCGGCGAACACGACGGCGGCAAGCTGAACCCCGCAATCGCCAAGTGCGTGACCTGCGCCAGTCAGATTCCGGGCCACGAGATCACCATCGCCCTGCTCGGCGCCGACACCTCTGCGGCCGCCACGCAGGCCGCCGCCATCAACGGCGTGAAGCATGTGGTCCGCATCGACCGACCCGAAAACGCGCATGCGCTGGCGGCCGTTTTCGCGCCGCAGATCGTTGCGCTGGCGGCCGATTACACGCATGTCTTCGGGCCTTCAACCACCTTCGGCAAGGACCTGACGCCACGCGTTGCGGGCCTGTTGGGCGTCGCGCAGATCAGTGATCTAATGGCGGTGGAATCGGCGCACCGGTTCCGCCGGCCCATCTACGCCGGCAACGCGATCATTACGCTGGAAGCCGACGCGAGCCGCAAGATCGTCGCTACGGTACGCGTCGCCTCCTTTGAGGCGGCGGCCGGCGGCGGCAGCGCGGATATTCAAAGCAAGAGCTTGGACGTGGCGCTGCCCACGCACACACGCTTCATCGGCACCAAGTCCGGATCCACCGACCGGCCCGATCTGCAGACCGCTGCACGGGTCGTATCCGGTGGTCGTGCATTGGGAAGCGCCGAGAATTTCAACAAGGTGCTCTCGGGTCTCGCCGACAAACTGGGTGCGGCGCTGGGCGCCTCGCGTGCTGCAGTCGACGCCGGCTACGCGCCCAATGAAATGCAGGTGGGACAAACCGGCAAGATCATCTCGCCGGAAATGTACATCGCGATCGGCATCTCCGGCGCAATTCAACATCTGACCGGCATCAAGGACGCGAAGACCATCGTCGCCATCAACAAAGACGGCGAGGCGCCGATATTCGAAGTGGCCGACGTAGGATTGGTGGCGGATCTGTTCCAGGTCGTCCCGGAATTGGAACGTCTGATCGGCGGCTAAGCGAGTGTCAACACCCTGCTGCGCTTCCCAATGCTCGGGGAGCGCAGCAGGTTTCCTGCCGATTTCTAAGACCGACCTTTACAGCTGGTTCAGCACGTACTCGGCGGCCGAGACCTTGAACTCACCCGGCGCTTCGATGTCCACGACCGTGGCAACGCCGTCCTTGACCACGAGCGCAAATCGTTGCCCGCGCGTGCCCATTCCATAGCCGGTTGCATTTAGCTCCAGTCCCAGCGCCTTGGCGTAGTCGGCATTACCATCTGCCAGCATCAGCACCTTGTCACCAACGTTGCTGTGCTTGCCCCAGGCATTCATCACGAACACATCGTTGACTGCCATGCAGGCAAGCTGGTCCACGCCCTTGGCCTTGAACTTATCGGCAGATTCGACGAATCCAGGCAGATGTTTGGCATCGCAGGTGGGCGTGAAAGCGCCGGGCACCGAGAACAGAACCACGGTCTTGCCCTTGAACAACTGCTCCGTCGTGACCTTCTGCGGGCCGTCCTTGGTCATATGGCTCAAGGTTCCTGCGGGCATTTTATCGCCGGCTTTGATGGTCATGAATGATCTCCTGGGTATGATTGAATGAAAACGAGGCTGCGCATTATACGGATTGCCGTGTTCCGCGGCTGCGCAAGTAGGTGGCGCGTCCGGCCAGGATATGGGCGCGCATGATGCTGTGCGCCCACAGCGGATCGCGTGCCTCCAGCGCCTGAACCAGTTCCAGATGCTGATCGGCGCTGCGTTGCAATTCGGACGGCGTGTATTGGCCGAAGGTGCGCAGAATCAGTGGCGCCTCGATCAGGCCGGCAAGCGCCTTCTCCAATCGTGGGCTGCCCGCCGACTTCTGCAGCAAACGGTGAAACTGATCATTCAAGTCACCGATGCGCAGCAGATAGCCGGGCCGCCGCCGTTTCGATTCCTGTAGTTGCCGCTCGGACAACGACCGCAGAGCGGCGATGTCTGCCTTGGAGGCGCTCAGCGCCGCGCGCTTCGCCGAGATCGGCTCGAGCAGCGAACGCAACTCGAAGATCTCCTCCGCGTCCTCGGGCTCGAACAAGGCCACCACCGCGCCGTGATTGGGCGAGAATTCCACCAATCCTTCGGCGTGCAGACGCCGCAGTGCCTCGCGGATCGGCGTGCGGCTGACACCCGCTGTCTCTGCCAGCTCCTGCTCGGTGAGTCGCGATCCGGCCGTGTAGGTGCCGCGCAAAATGCCGTCGCGGACGGTCGAGTAAGCTCGTTCGGCTGCTCTCATGATTTAACGCCGCTCCCCTACATGAAACGACCGGTATTGGTCCGGACATTTGCTACCATTGACCAACCCACCGCCGGAACCCTCGCCATGCCAATTGCCCGCATCAATGATCATGACATGTACTACGAAGTTCACGGCCGCGGCGAACCCCTGCTGGTCATGGGTGGTTGGGGCACCTATTGCCACGGCGGGGAACGCAACCTGGCGCGGGGGCTGACGGAAAAGTACTCGGTCGTCATCTTCGACTATCGCGGCATCGGCGAGTCCAGCGATGATCCGGGCATCCCCGCCACCATCCAGCTGCATGCGGCGGATGCCATCGGCCTGCTGACCCATCTGGGCTATGCACGCGTTCACCTGGTAGGTCTGGTGGGCATCGGCGCCTGCATCTGCCAGGAAATTGCGATCACGCGGCCTGATCTCGCGCGCTCGCTGGTGAACATGGGCGCCTGGTGCGAGGTCGACGATTTTCTTCGCGACCAATTGGAGATGTTTCGCTGGCTGCACCGGGATGCCGGTTTCTTCGCTTTTCAGAAGGCCGTTACGCTTCTGTCCTTCGACGCCGAATTTTACAACGCCAACAAGCAGCGGCTGCTCGGTGACAACGGCGGCTGGAAGGAACTCAACGGCCGCTACCCCACGCATTCGCGGCTCATCGATGCCTGTGTGAGCTACGACTCGCGCGACCGCCTCGGGCGCATTCAATGTCCCGCGCTGATCATTCATGCCGGACAGGACCAGGTGACCAGTCCTCGGGTCACCCTGCCCATCGAACAGGGAATCCCCAACGCCATCGGCGTGATGATGCAGGACGTTGCGCATGTGGTGGCAGGCGCGGATCAGAAGCGCCGCTTTTGCGAGATCCTGCTACCGTTCCTGGCCGCAAGCTGACATCACAAGCCTCGCAGATATTTTTTCGTCGCCGTCAGATCGGTCACTTCGCAATAACGGCGTCCGCAATCGCGCAGGTTGTCTTCATGCGGGCCGCGGTCCGCATCGCCGCAGCAATCTTCCGGTACCGCAATGCGAAAGCCGTACGAAAACGCATCGATGATCGAGGCGCGCACACAACCCGACGTGGTGCAGCCGGTGATGATCACCGTGTCCACCTGGTGTTTCGCCAGGAAGGTCACCAGCGGCGTGAGAAAGAAAATCGACGGCGCATTTTTACAAAACACGAAATCCGACGGCTCCACGATGCGCGGATCCATCGCCGTACACGGGTGGCCGTAGATGAAATCCTCGCGCACCGCCTTGACCTTCCAGCGTGGCATGTCGGCGACGCTGCCATAGGCGGTGTAGCAACTGGCGACCGGCACATTGTGCTGCCGCGCCACCTGCAGCAACTCCGCCGTCTTGGCGGTGGCCGCGTGAATCATCGGCAGGCCGCCGAGCGGGTACTTCGGATCTGTAAACGCCACCTGGAAATCCACCACCAGCACCGCGGGCTTGGAACCGAGGCCATCGCTGACGCCGCCATAGCCAACGCTGCTGTACTGGTCGCTCACGCCGCTTTGCCCTTTGCCGGTTTCGACGCAATCGACTTGCCCCGGGCCGCCTTCTGCGCCCATTTGGTGAACTTGGGCTGGGTCGGCGGTTGCAAGCCGGTCTCGGCGAAGCAGCGCGCCTTGAGTTCCTCGATCGAGTCGAAGCCGCGGTCGAACAATTTCACCGCGCCGCGCGCCGTGGCCATTTTCTGACGCAATGCCGTCGTGGCCTTCACATCGACGCTGCTGTCGGCTTTGAGCACGACGCCATACCGTTTGGCGCCCTCCACCGTCGCAAGGCCGGCATCGACATCGAACTTGACCTTCTCGGGATCCCGTTCCAACGGATCACCACAACCACCGCCACCCCAAGTGTCGGAGAGCAGCAGGTCACCGGCCTCGACCTTGATGTGGTCTAGCTTGGAATGCAGCAGTTCCTCACTGCCATCGGCGCGGACCAAGGTCTTCTTGCTGCGTGCGCCGGGCAGACCGCCGTTGACGCCCCAGGGATAGGTCAGCCAGCGGTCGTCGTGGATCGAGATCTCGCCGGGCTCCAGGAAACGGTAGCCGATGCGCAGCCCGTTGCCGCCACGATTCTTTCCCGGGCCGCCGGTGTCCGGAATGGTTTCATAAATGTCGATGCGCAGCGGGAAATAGCTTTCCAGAAATTCATTGGGCACGTTCGTGAACGCCGGCCACAGGGAATGGCCATCGGGTCCGTCGCCGAACGGCTTGCCGGGAATGCCGCCGAAGGTGATCTGGTAGAGCTGATACCAGTCGCCATTTTTGTCGTGGCCGGAGTACATGAAATGCGGTGAATCGGAAAAGCCGGCCGCGCACATGAATTGCGGATTGCCCTGACCGAGCAGCCCGCCGAGGATGTCGAAGATCCGGCCCAGCGCATGCGTGCGGCAGGACAGCGCCGCAGGCTTGAGCGGCTTCAACAGCGTGCCAGCCGGAATGCGCACTTCCATCAGGTCATAGAAGCCGTCGTTGAACAGGATCTGCGGGTCGAACACCATGATCATGTACACGCCGGCGAACATCTTGAACATTTCCTCATTCAGCAGGAAATTGATCGAGGAGATGGACTGTGGATCGGTGCCCTCGAAATCAAAAATACACGTGTCACCCTCGCGCCACATGGTGCACGCGATCTTGTACGGACCCATGTTCAGCCCGTCGTCGCAGATGTAGTCCTCGAAGTGCTGCTTCTTTTCGGGGACGGTGCGCTTGATCAACTCACGCATGGCGCGCTTGTTGCGCTCGAGCATTTCATCCATGGCCGAATAGAACACATCGTCGCCGAAACGCTCGCTGATCTCCACGCAGCGAGTCGCAGCGGTGCGCAGCGCCGCCGTGATGGCGTTAAAATCCGACAGATTCCAATGCGGCAGTCGGCAGTTGTGCAGCATGATCTTTAGGACATCGTCGTTGAGCACGCCCTTTTTGTAGATCTTGACCGGCGGCACCGTCACGCCTTCTTCGTATATCGTGCGCGCGTCCGTCGGCAGAGACCCTGGCACCTTGCCACCCACATCGGTCATGTGACCAAACATCGCCGACCAGGCGATCAGGCGTCCGGCGCGATAAATCGGCATGAGCATCAACCAGTCATTGGCATGGCTGATGGAGCCGTTCACCGAGTACGGATCGTTGGTGAGGAAAATATCACCTTCTTCGATGGTGCCGTCGTAGCCTTGCATGAAGCCCCAGATGAAGGAGCCGAATTGGCCGACGACCATCTTGCCCTCGACGTTGGCGATCATCGGAAATTCGTCGTGCTGCTCGCGGATGCCTGGCGACATAGCGGTGCGGAACAACACCGTGTCCATCTCGAAGCGCGCGTTGCGTAACGCACTTTCGATGATGTCGATGCTGACGGTATCGACCTTGACCTTTTTGAGACGCTTTTTGTTGCGCTGTACGATGGTGGCTGGCATGGGTGCGTCCTTAAACTGATTTCTTGTCCGGGTAGATGAGGATATTGCCGTGCTTGTCGACCTTGCCGTGATGCTTGGGCAGGATCACGGTGGTAGAATCCATTTCCATGACGATGGCAGGGCCGCGCACCTTGTTGCCGGCTTTTAATTTCGCCCGCTCATAGACTAGCGCACTGACTTTCTTGCCCTCCATGTAGGCGGCCTGCTTGCCGACGACGGCCGCCTTGGGGTCCGGGCCGCCTTTCGCGATGGCCGGCCGTTTGAACTTGATGCCACGACCCTGCACTGCTGCGCGCAAGGTCACCAGTTCGTGCTCCAGTTCGAGCGCAAAGGTGAACAGACGTTTGTGTTCGGCATCGAATTGATCCGAGATGGCCTTCAGGCCCTTCTTTTCCAGATCGCCACGCTTGATGTTGATCGTCAGCCGCAAGCCCTGTCCGTGATAGCGCAGATCCACCTGGTACGTGGTGGTGATCTCAGCCTTGGGCACGCCCTCGCGCACCAACGATTTCGCGGCTTCGGTGGCGAGATCTTTGAGAATCTTGGCGATTTCTTTCGCATGGGTATCGGAGAATTTCTTGACGTAGGTTCGCGCCCGCTCATCGCGGACCGCGGTAGTGGCATCGCCCAATGCACACAACACGCCGGGCCCTGGCGGAATGATGGCCGGCCATGACCCCAATAGTCGTGATAACGCATTTGCATGCAGGGGACCGGCGCCGCCGAAGGCAATCAACGCATAGTCACGTGGATCGTAGCCCTGCTCGACCGACACCAGGCGCAGCGCGCCCACCATGTTCTCGTTGACGATGTTGTAGATGCCCAGTGCGGCATCGTGCAGTGACAACTTCAACGCCGTGGCGACCTTCTGCACCGCCTTCGTCGACAGGTCGCGGTTGAGGCTCATGTCGCCGCCGAGTTTCTGCATCTCCGGCATATAACCCAGCACCACGTTGGCGTCCGTCACCGTCGGTTCGGTGCCGCCTTTGCCGTACGCCGCAGGGCCCGGGTCAGCACCGGCGGACTGCGGACCCACCCGCAACGCCTTGGTCAGTTCCGGCACGTGCGCGATGGAGCCGCCACCGGCGCCCACCGTTCGAATATCCACCGAGGAGGCGCGCACCGTCACATCCCCCACCGTGGTTTCGCGACGCAGCCGCGGCTCACCGTTCTGGATGAGCGCCACGTCCGTCGACGTTCCGCCGACATCCACGGTGAGCAGATTCGGAAAGCCCGCCTGCACCGCGCCCCATAGCGCGCCGGTGACGCCGCCCGCCGGACCGGACATAAGCAGATTCACCGGGTACTCCTCCGCCGATTCTGCACCGGCCAATCCGCCGTCAGAGCGCAGGATGTGCAGCTTGACGTTCTTGGCGGTCTTTTCGATTTTGGTCTTGAGGTTGTAGATGTACTTCGACACGCGAGGTCGTACATAGGAGTTGGCGACGGTGGTCACCGTGCGCTCGTATTCCTGCATTTCCGGCACCACGTCCGAGGACAGCGACACGGGAATGCCGGGTAATTCTTCGGCCGCAATGGCGCGCACGCGATGCTCGTGGTCGGTGTTGGCGAAGGAGTTGATGAGGGAGACGGTGAGCGCTTCAATCTTCTGCTGTTTGAGCTTGCGCAGATCCACGCGCAACTGCGCCTCGTCGAGCGGATGCACGACGTCGCCCTTGGCGCTGACGCGTTCGTGGGCTTCAATGGTGCAGGACAGCGGCGCCATGGGGAGCGACTTGTTGTAGATGACCCATCCGCCCAGGCCACCCGGCACGTAGGAGCGCGCGATCTGCAACACCTGCCGATAGCCCTTGGTCGTTACCAAGCCGCAACGTGCGCCGGTGCCGGTCAACACGGTGTTGGTGGCCACCGTCGTCCCGTGCATCACATGATCGATGGCTTCGGCGCTGATGCCGGCCTTCTGACAGACGCGCTCGATGCCGTTGAGCACGCCGATGGATTGATCGGCCGGGGTGCTCGGCACCTTCGCGGTGAAGATCTGCCCGGATTTTTCGTTGACCAGAAACAGGTCGGTGAAAGTTCCGCCGACATCTACGCCCAATCTGTATGACATGCGATCACCTTGGAGAAGAAATTGAAGGTCGCGGAAATGCGCCCGCTTTCATCAGCATTCCGGGGATGGGCCGGCCGATCTGATCCTGCAGCCATTTCCCGGTTTCGATCAATGCATCGACATTCACGCCGGTCGACACGTGCATACGATCCAGCATATACACCAAATCTTCGGTCGGTATGTTGCCTGTCGCTGCCGGCGCAAAGGGACATCCGCCCACGCCACCCACGCTGGCGTCCAGACTATCCACGCCCGCCTCAACCGCCGCATACGCATTGGCGATGCCGGTGTTGCGCGTGTTGTGGAAATGCGCACGCAGTGGCATGCCCGGAAGTGCCTCGCGCAGCCGCCCCGTCAGATCGGTGACCTGCGAGGGCACACCCACGCCGATGGTGTCGGCGTAGGCCACCTCGACGGGTGCGCCCTCCGCGCAGCGCATCGACAATTCCACGACCCGCGCGGGATCAATCTCGCCTTCGAAGGGACAGCCGAAAGCAGCGGAGATCATGATGTTGGGCTTGATGCCGTGCGCGTGTGCCAGCTTTGCAATCTGCAACCATTCGGCGACCGATTCATCGGTGCTCATTCCTTGGTTGCGCCGGCTGAACGTGTCGCTGGCAACCACCGCCATGCCCACCTCGTGGCAGCCTGCGGCCAACGCCCGTTCGAAGCCGCGCCGATTCAACACCAGACCGATGTAGGACACATTCGGAACGCGCGGCAGCGCGGCCAGCAAGGCATCCGCATCGGCCATCTGCGGCACTTTTTTGGGATGAACGAAGGCCGTGACTTCGAGTCGGCGAATTCCGGCTGCCACCAGACGATTGATCAACACGACCTTCGTGGCCGTCGGCACCACCGTGCTTTCACTCTGCAGGCCGTCGCGCGGCCCCACTTCCACGATGTTGATATGCATGGTTTGGATTGTATACAACTAACCGTCGCTGTTAAATGCAACTGCGGTTCGATCATAAAGGACATTTGAGCCAAAAGGACAGAGAATTTCGGTAACATTCGGGGGCGCGGGTCTGGCGGAGGCTCTAAACCTTGCCGGCAGATTGTATACACGCTACCAGGCAAGTAAGACGAGAGAACACCATGATCAAACCCGTCGAATTCAAGAATGGCGCATTGTCGGACCTGCGCGTGCTGGAGCTGGGAACCCTGCTCGCGGGTCCCTTCTGCGGTCAACTGCTGGGCGACATGGGAGCCGAGGTGATCAAGATCGAGCCGCCCAACCAAGGCGATCCGATGCGGGTTTGGGGGCGACAAAAGCAAGGAGACCCGTCTCTGTGGTGGCCGGTCATTGCGCGCAACAAAAAGGCCATCACGCTGGACTTGCGCCAGCGCGAAGGACAGGAAATCCTCAAAGAACTGGTCGCGAAAGCGGACTTCCTGCTGGAAAACTTTCGCCCCGGCACCCTGGAGAAATGGGGATTGGGCTACGCCGAACTTAGCGCGATCAACCCTCGGCTGATCATGATCCGCGTCTCCGGTTACGGTCAGACCGGCCCGTACTCGCATCAAGCAGGCTTCGGCGCCATCGGCGAGGCAATGGGCGGACTGCGCTACGTGGTCGGCGATCCGAACACGCCTCCGTCACGCATGGGCATCAGCATCGGCGATTCGCTCGCCGCCACCTTTGCCTGCGTGGGCGCTTTGTCAGCGCTGCATTACCGTGAAAAAACCGGGCGCGGACAAGTGGTGGATTCAGCCATCTACGAAGCGGTATTGAACATGATGGAATCGCTGATCACCGACTACGACAAGAAGGGCTTCATTCGCGAGCGCACCGGCGCCATCCTGCCCAATGTGGCGCCTTCCAACGTCTATCCCACCGCCGACAGCCTGGTTCTCATCGCCGCCAACCAGGACACAGTGTTCGGCCGTCTGTGCGAGGCCATGGGACGCCCGGAACTCGCCAAGGATCCGCGCTACAACACGCACCAGGCGCGTGGCACGCATCAGCAGGAGCTGGATGATCTGGTCGGCCGGTGGACTGCAACGCTATCGACCCGCGCGGTGCTGGATCTGATGGATACGCACGGCGTGCCCGCCGGCTTGATCTACCGGGCGCCCGACATGCTCAGCGATCCGCATTTCCAAGCGCGCCAGGCCATCGTCACCGTTCAGCACCCGCAATTCGGCGAATTGAAAATGCAGAACGTCGCGCCCAAGCTGTCGGAAACCCCGGGCGGCATCCGCGCCAGCTCGCCTGAATTGGGCCAACACAACGAGGAAGTGTATTTGAAGCTTCTGCAGTATTCGCCACAGCGATATGCGCAATTGCAGGCCGACAAGGTCATCTGAGCGGGAGCAGATATGAGTACGTCACTTGAAGAAAACTACGCAAAGGGCGGATTTATAAAGAAACTTGAGCCCGGCAGGAGCCCGGCACTGCTCATGATCGATTTCGTCAACGCCTATCTGCTCGAATCCTCACCGCTGTACGCCAACGTCGAACCAGCCCGAGCAGCCAGTGCAACGCTGCTGCAGGCCGCGCGTACTGTGCGCATCCCGGTCATTCATACCAACGTGTCGTTTCAGCGCGGCGGACGAAACGGCGGCATCTTTTTTCGCAAAGTGCCGGCGCTGGCCTGCTTCGAGGAGGGCGCCGATCCCACGCTGGGGGCGTTCGCCACAGGTCTCGCACCGGTGGCAGGCGAAACCGTCATCACGAAGCAATACGCCAGCGCATTCTTCGCCACCTCGCTTGCCTCCACCTTGACGGCCCTGGGAGTGGATACCGTCTTGATCGCCGGTGTCAGCACCTCGGGGTGCGTTCGCGCCACGGCGGTGGACGCCTGCCAACACGGATTCATTCCCATCGTGGTACGGGACGCCGTTGGAGACCGGGCGCCAGGCCCGCACGAAGCCAATCTATTCGACCTGCAGGCTAAATATGCCGAAGTGCAGAGCTTGGTCGAGGTCGGCCAGTACCTTGCGTCCTTGCGGTAATCGCGTCAGTGGGACCTTTAAAAATAACGGCGGCCGTAAGGGCCGCCGTTTGATTTCACTCGACGGGTAAGCCGTTCAGATCTGCTTCTCCGCATACAGTTCCCACAGCTTCAGAACCCGCGGGCTGATATTGGGAACGGTCTTGAGGGCCGCGAACGCCTTCTTGGCCTCCACTTCGTTCTTCAGAGCAGCCTGCGACAATCCGAGGTAGACGTTGGCTTCGTCTAAGTGCTTGATCTGACCTTTGGTGAAGGCGCGAGTAATCGCTTTGACGGCGTTTTGATAGTCGCCAAAACCGAAGTAAACCTCGCCCAGCTTGACATCCACTTCGCCAGACTTGTTCTTGGTGGCTTCCGTTTCAAACTGCGGCAGACCCTTGCGGTCGACATCGGCGCGCTGCTTGGCAGCCGCGAGCAGCCGAGTGGTCCGTTCCTTCTGGTCATCCTTGATCATGTTCGAGGCAAACGCCTTTTCCAGCACCGCCTGCGCCTCGCCCGGCAGCGCGGCGTCGAGCAGCAACTGCGACATTTCGACGAAGTAGTTGCCGGCGCTCATGGAGTTGGTGTTGTACATGACCCGGTAGATCATGAGCAAATTGCGGTCATCCTTTTCGTCCTGGCTCATCAGACGGATGAGGTTGTTCCAGTACTCCGTCTTGTTGGTTACCTTCACCAGGCTTTCCAACGTAGAGATGATGGCGGCGTTGTCACCGGCATTCGAGGCGCAGCTCAGTTTGAACTGATACAGCTGCTCCTTGGGCGTCTCGCCGGCCTTGCGTGCCGCGGAGATCGCCTTGTCAGACCAGACCACGGAATTATTGCAATCCTTGTTCAGGTAATACAGCTGTGCCATGACGCCCAGGTCCGCGTTCGTCGCGGCGCCGGCATCGGCGAGCTTCTTGCCGAATTCGAAAGCCTTGCTGTACGACTGTGAACTGGCGGCCAGCGTGAACAGGGTGCGCGTGGTCTTGAGAGATTCCTCAGGACCGTAGACGCCCGTCGCCAGCGCGTCTTCATAGGCGCCCAGCGCCGCTTTGTAATTGCCCTGTTTGATGTAGGCAAAGCCTTTGAATTCGGCGATCTTGGAGCGGTCAAAGGCGTTGATGCCGGACTTGCCCTGAGCAGCATCCAGATTCTTGATCGCCTCGGCCCACTGGTTGGACTGCAGCGCCTTTTGCGCAGCCGTCATTTCCTTCGCTATGACTCGGCTTATCTGCTTTTCAGCGGCATACGAGGCGCTGGAGAACGACGCGAGCGCGACCATCGCGAAAGCCAATGCCGCCATGGTGCGCATCGTTGTTTTGATTTGACTCATTCTAGATCCTCACTTGAGAAGCGTATGAAGCATTAAACGTTTGGATACCTGAATCGTGACTGAATCGAAGTGTAATACGGCTCGCAGTCCGGCAGGCGTTACAGCCTCTTAACCCTTTAGCAGTTTGATTTCAGACGCGCGGCGTTGTCGAGCCCGACCGGAAGATACGCAAGCTGCGCCCGGTTAAACCTATCACGCCGCCCGCAACCTTAAGGTTCGAGCGAACCGAAGGGAAAACCCTTTAAACAACTCGACTAAAACAACTCGTTATTGACGAAACCGATTTTCTTCAGCCCGCGACTTTGCAAGTCCGCAAGCGTCTGTGCGACTTTTTCGTACTTGGCAAACTTGTCGACCTTGATGTGCACTTCAGGCTGCGGCGAATTGCCCGACTCCTGCGAGATATAGCCCTGCAGGGTCTTGCGGTCCACGGCGGTGCCGTTCCACATCAGCGTGCCGTCGAAATCGATGGATAGATTAATGACGACAGGATCCGTTGGCGGCGGATTTATATTCGGTGGCGGATTGTCGATCTTCACTGCGTGGGTCATCATAGGAATCGTGATGATGAAGATGATCAGCAACACCAGCATGATGTCGATCAGCGGCGTCATATTGATGTCGGAGTAGGCCTCGCCTTCCCCGCCACTACCTACGTTCATTGACATCTGCGACTACTCCTAGATCAACGGCTGCCACCCGGGAGATCGGGTTCGGTCAAGAACCCCACCTTCCGAATGCCGATCTTTTGTGCTGCGACCAGAACCAAACCCACATGCATGTAGCGTGAATTGGAATCACCGCGGATATGCACTTCGGGCTGCGGATCAAGCCGCGCGACGCCACGCAGTTCGTTCAGCAATGCTTCCTGGTTGGCCAGCAGTTTGCCATTCCAGTACACGTTGCCGTCCTTGTCCACGGCGATGGTGATGTTTTCCGGCTTGGTCGTCGTCGGTACGTTGGTCGCCTTGGGCAGCTGCACGGGTACCTGTTGAATGATGACCGGAATGGTGATGATGAAAATGATCAGCAACACCAACATCACGTCCACAAGGGGCGTGACGTTGATGTCCGACATCACCGTGCCCTCGTCCTTACCACCGATATGCATCGCCATGGAGAGTTCCTAGGTTCGCGTTCGCTTAGCGAGCCGCCGCAGGCTTACCAGCGGCAGACGCACTCTTGTCCATGCCCAAACCCATCTTCGCACCCGAAATCAGGTAGGCGTGCAATTCGTGGGCAAAATGGGTGACGCGCTCCTGGACCATCTTGTTACGGCGCAGCAGTACGTTGTAACCCAACACCGCGGGCACCGCGACTGCCAGACCGATGGCGGTCATGATCAAGGCTTCACCGACCGGGCCCGCCACCTTGTCGATGGATGCCTGGCCGGCCAAGCTGATCGCGATGAGCGCGTGATAAATGCCCCACACCGTACCGAACAGTCCGACGAACGGCGCAGTGGACCCCACCGATGCCAGAACCGGCAGACCTGATTGCATGTGGCCGATGACGGAATCGCCGGTACGCTCCAACGACTGGGTAATCCATTCGCTGGTGTCGATGGCGCCGGCGAGGCGAGCCTTGTTGGTCTCGTGGTGCTCGAATGCGTGCTTGCCGGTTTCAGCCAGCGCACGGAAGGGATTGCCTTTGCCTTTGAGCTTGCCGATTGCATCGGTCAGGCTGCTGGAGGTCCAAAATTCTTTTTCAGCCTCGCCCGCTTGCGCACGCATTTTTCGCTGATCGAAGAACTTGGTGATCATGATGAACCAGGTCAGCAAGGACATGATCACCAGGATGGTCAAGGCGCCCTTGGTGATGAAGTCACCTTGTGCCCATAGCGCCTGCAGGCCATAGGGGTTATCAACAACAACTGGATTGTCTGCCATGAACCGACTTCCTCTGCTATTCGATGAAAATGAATAAAGTTTCTAAGCGAAAAATGCGCGAATTTGCTGGTGAGAATCAACGATCCGATCTGAGCTTCCACACGATGGGAAGATTTGCATCGGACTCAACGGGCTTGCCATCTACCGTGGCTGGCAGCATCCGCTGCCCTCGCACGCCTTTTAAACAGGCCTCATCCAAACGAGGAAAGCCAGAAGTCTGCTGGATCGTCGCATCGGTGATGCGGCCGTCGGCGGCGACATGCACTTTGACGATGCACTTGCCTTCTTCGTTGTTGCGCTTGGAGGCGTCAGGATAATAGTCCTCGCCAATCTTCAGCGGGTGACGTGGGTCCTGTCGAATCGAGGTCCCCGCCACGGCTTTCGTCGCGGCGACGGGAGGCGGTGGTCTGTTGACAGTGGTGGTTGAAGTGATCGCATTGGTCGGCGCAAGTTCGGCCTGAATGTCGACAACTTCCGGCGCCGGGACGAAGGGCTTGATCTCTTCGATCTTCGGCGGCGGCGGTGGTGGCTTGTCGTCCACCTTGGGCTTGTCGATCTGGGCGATCTCCACTGGTGGGATGATCACCTGGACGATCTTGGCGCCGAGTCCGTTGAGCAGCGCGTAGCCCAGTCCTATGTGGAAAATAATGACCAGGACAAACACGATGCCGCGCCTGCCGGAAAATAACGATGGTTCTTCGTACCTGTACATAAACCGTTGTGATCCCTTCAATGGCTAAGAAGCGTGCCACACATGCCGCCACCACTGCAAGCGTGATGAGGAGTTAAAAACGTTGCGACGAGTCGAAAGTATGTACCGAACAAACCTCAACATGTTGGAGCTCACCACTGACTGTTTTAAACAGGCCTGTCCGGTTTACTTAAGTCTCCAGGTCCGTTACCGC
>JANMXI010000073.1:0-35904 GCA_031394735.1 Pseudomonadota bacterium
TGGGTTTGGGTCCGGCGGGGGGTTGTCCCATGCGGGGGGGGGGCTGGGGCGGTGGCTTGGGCGGTGGACTTGGCTCGGGGGGGGGCTTTGGTGGCGGTGGTGGAGGCGGCGGATTCAGCGGCGGCGGCGGTGGCTTCGGCGGCGGCGGCGCATCGGGAGGCTGGTAGTGAAACCTGTGCGAATGTTCCGGCACTTGATCGCCACTGAATGGAATACCCGGCGACTGTTTCCGCTCGACACGCTCGACGCCATCGAGCAGGCGATTGGACGCGCGGAAAAGGCGCATGCGGGCGAGATCCGCTTTGCAATCGAAACCTCGCTACCGCTGCTGTCGGTTTGGAATGACGTCGTGCCCCGTCAGCATGCGCTGGGCATCTTCGCCAATCTGGGTGTCTGGAACACCGAGCATAACAACGGTGTTCTGATCTATTTGCAATTGGCCGATCGAAACGTGGAGATCATCGCCGATCGCGGTTTGCACAGCCGCGTCAGCGAGTCCGAATGGGAAGCCGCCTGCCGGTTGATGGAAGATCATTTTCGGGCTGGGCGCTTTCGGGACGGGTCGGTGGCGGGCATCGAGGCCGTCGGTAGCCTGCTGGCGCGGCATTTTCCCTCGACTGGCGGGCGTTCCAGCAACGAACTTTCCGATCGCCCGATCATGCTGTAGGACGCCCGGAGGGCCGCCCGCCACTCGCGGCCGCCGCGACGAAAAGCGGTAGACTATGGTCATGAACTCTTTCCTACCCCACCGTCGATCGATTCTGTCGGGCCTGTTGGTGTGCAGTGCAATGCTCGCAGGATGTTCGCTGCTGCACCCCAAGGTGGATCCCAACGCCGCTAAAGCGCCACCCCCGCCGCCGCCGGAATTGCCGGCACCTGAGGCGACGCATCGCTTCGTGATCACCAACGAGGCTGACGAGGTGGTGGGCTACGTTCAGAAAACGATCGTCGGTAAAGACGATACCTTGCCCGATATCGCGCGACGCTTCGATGTCGGATACGAGGAAATTCTGCTCGCCAATCCCGGAGTCGACCCTTGGCTGCCGGGTGCGGGCCGCGAAGTCGTCGTGCCGACGCGGTTCATCCTGCCGACCGCGTTGCGCGAAGGGCTGGTCGTCAACGTGGCCGCGATGCGCATTTTTTATTTCCCGCCACGCAAGAAAGGCGAGCAGCAGACCGTCATCACGCATCCGATCGGCATCGGCAAGGTCGGCTGGAAGACGCCGGAAGGATCGACCAAGATCGTGAGCCGGCAGAAGGATCCGGTATGGGTCGTGCCCAAGTCGGTGCGCGACGAACATGCGCAGGACGGCGACATCCTTCCCGTCAAAGTGGCGGCGGGTCCGGACAACCCGCTGGGCCGGCACATGTTCCGGCTCGGCTGGCCGAGCTACCTCATGCATGGCACCAACAAGCCCTACGGCGTGGGCATGCGCTCCAGTCACGGCTGCCTACGGTTGTACCCGGAAGACATTGCGGTGCTGTTCGATCTCATCCCGATCGGCACCAAGGTGACGGTGGTGAATCAGCCGTATCTGTTCGGCTGGCATGAGAGCAAGTTGTACTTTCAGGCCTATGCCGTCATGGAAGACGACAAGCGCGACTGGTCGAAGAACCGGATCCGCCTGCTCGACAAGATGCTGGCGCCGAAACTGCGCAAGCGCATTACCGATCACGCTCAGGAGATTGACTGGAACGAAGTGGGTGAACTGGCGCATGCACCGCGCGGCGTGCCGGTGCCGGTCACAGGCGAACGTGACGGCGTCGATGCGGTTCTGGCAGATGCGCGCAAAGTCGACAACCGGCTTCCCACCGGATCCAATTGGGACGGCAAGAGCGAATTGTTGGTCGATGAGAAGACCTTCAACGAGTTGCTGGGTGATCGCAACAAGCCCGACGCGGAACCCGCGCCTGCACCTGCGCCGGCCGAGCAGCCCAGCGCCGCCGTGCATTGAGTCTTAAGGTCGCAACATGATGAGCGAATGGATGAAGGTCATGCTCGAGGAGATCGAACGCAAGCGCAATGAAACGCGCCAGGCGCAGATCGAGGAGCAGATGCGTGCAGGCGAGCAGGTCGATGCGCCGCCGAAACGCGTAATCGTCAAGCAGTCGTAGTCGATACTGTCGCGGTCCTGCGACGGCGATATGATACGCTTCGGCATCGTGTCGAAGGAATCGCATGTGGTAGCGGCGAGCGTCCTGGGCATCCAGGTCAGAGAAGAAAGTGGTCCTGAACAAGCGATACCGCGTGTTCCCACTGCCATCGCCGCTTTTCTCGGCCGCACTCTGCGCGGTCCCGTCGACCATCCGGTCCGGCTCAAGTCCTTCACCGAATTCACGCAAGTTTTTGGCGGCCTGTGGCAACCAAGTCCGCTGGGCTACGCGCTCGAGCAATTCTTCGACAACGGCGGTCGCGATGCCTATGTGCTGCGCGTGGTCAATGGCGCGCGCTCGGCCACCTTGTCGTTACCATGTGCTTCGGGCCGGTTGTTGTTGGAGGCCCGGCGTCCGGGTACGCGGGAATTTTTGCGCGCCTGCGTCGACTACGACAATATCGCCGCGGCCGATACACAGACGTTCAATCTGACCGTGCAGCGCGTGCGCGCGCAGGGCACGGAGTACGTCGAGGACCAGGAGATATTCCGCGCGGTGTCGATGGGCGAGGACGCATCGGCGCCGCTGCGCAGCGCATTGCTCGACTCCGAGTTGGTTCGACTGCGCTCACCCCTCCCTGAGTCGCGTCCGTACTGCACATTGGATGCAAGCAGTGGGCTGGCGACCGGCTACGTGCATTCGAATCCCGACGGCGATGACGGCGGGCCTCTCACCGACTATGACCTCATCGGGTCGGCCGCGGAAGGGTCAGGACTCTTCGCGCTGAATCAGATCGATCAATTCAGTTTCCTGTGCATTCCGCCGTTGACGCGCGATCAGGACGTGGGTCCCAGCGCATTGTTGGTCGCAGCTCGCTATTGCAAGGAGCGGCGCAGCCTGTTGATCGTCGACCCTCCCATGCACTGGGCAACCAGCGAGGATGCGCTGCGCGGCATGCGCGAGTGGAACATCGCCAATGAGAACGCCGTGATGTATTTCCCGCGCATCCTGGCGCACGACAAATTGCGAGGCCGCTTCGAGTCCTTCGCGCCCTGCGGCGCCGTGGCCGGCATGCTGTCGCGATCGGATGAAGTGTGGCCGGTCTGGTCGGCTGCTGAGGGCGAGGAACCGATTCTGCGCCCCGGGTTCCGGCCCAATTGTCTGGTGACCGAAGACCGGCGTGCGCGTCTGGCTGCCTTGGGCGTCAACACGCTGCAGGCGATCCGCTCCAACCCGCGCTCGTCCTTGAGTGCGCGTACCCTGGCGGCAGGTTCGGCGGGCAGTGCCGACTGGAAGTACCTGTCCGCGCGGCGTCTGGCCCTGTTCATCATCAACAGCATTGAACGTGGCACGCGATGGGTGATGTTCACACCGCTCGATGCGGGCATCGCCGGGCAGGTTCACACGCAGGTCACTGAGTTCTTCGAATCCTTGAATGACGAAGGCGCCTTCATCGGCCGCGCGGAGGGCGATGGCTACTTCGTCATTTGTGACGAGCGCGTCAATCCGCCCGATGCGATCACGCGCGAATTCAACCTTCTGATCGGCTTTGCCGCGTTACGCCCCGGCGAATTCCACAGTTACCTGATTTCGCATTCGGTGTCCGGCACGCGCGTCAAGCCGGCGAGCCTGAACCGGATGAACTCCTCGCACTATCATCCGGTGCAGGAGGAGGAGTTGGACCCGCAGCAGCGCGAGTGGGTGAACCGGCTCGCGGATCGATTCAATTCTTGATGAGTTGCAGACGGCGCGCGAGTTCCAGGTTGAGTGAATTGGCGCGCAGCTTCGCTGTTTCAAGCTCACGCACCCGCGGCACCGAGTCCGCCTGCTCCAGCGCGGCACGCGCATAGTCATACCCCAGGTCGATGGCGCGGTCGAAGGCCTGCCAGTTCAACAGGTCAATATTCGTCAGCGTCGGTTTGAGCAGCAGATCGGCCAGATCGCGTTGTTGCTTGGCGGTGGTCGCGCTGTTGATCATGCCGGCGCGGGCCAGGACCTGAAAAATGTTGATGCGGCGCTGGCCGTTGTTGCGCCGGGAGAAGAACTTCCAAAGCGGCGGGCCTTCGCCCTGCGCCGCATCAGCGGTGAATGATCGGTCCGCGCTCACGTCCACGCCGATCACGAATCCTGGTTGATGCTGCTGCATCACGTCCACGGGCAGATTGTTGATGGCGGCGCCGTCGACCAGGACCTCTTCGCCGCGAAACACTGGAGGCAGCACACCGGGAATGGCAACCGATGCGCGTAGCGCCTGCCACACGGGACCGGTGAGATGTTCAGTGGCACGGCCGGTGCTCAAGTTTGCGCTGATGCAGAAGAACGGCACGCGCAGATCCTCGATGACGGTCTGGTCGAATTCCCGCTGCAACAGTCGGGTCACCTTGTGGCCGCGCGCCAGCGCAATGAACGGAAAGGTGTAGTCGTTGACCGGATTGGTGTCGACGAAGCTGCGCCGGTAGCGTTCGCGCATTTCCTCATCCGACCAACCCATGGCAACGCCTGCGGCGATGATGGCGCCGATGCTGGCGCCACCGATGTAGTCGAGGGGAACGCGGGCTTCGCGCAGCGCACGGATGACGCCCAGATGGGCAAAGCCTCGAGCCCCACCGCCGGATAGCACCAAGCCGACGCCGCGATGGCTGACCAGGCGGGCGAGTCTGCCGATGTCCGCAGCACCTGCCACATGATGATGCTGCACGATCCCCGCGCTTGCGCCCGTGCCGGCGACCCAGGGCGCCAAGGCGCCGCTGCGCAGGGAATCTGTATGCAGCAACACCAGCTCCGACCGCATTGTGCTGCGTGCCGGCAGGTAAGCTTCCAGATGCGGCCACGGCGCGGGTTGCGCACCTGCGACGGCGGTCAACAGCAAGGTATCGGCCTGGCGGCAGCATTGCCGGGTCCAGGCGGATGATCGGGCGTGCGCGACATACACCACGAAATCGTTGGCTTCCTCGATGGCATTGAACCATTCGGAGGTCTGCGCGTTGGCGCGTACGTCCCAGACCAGCTCTGCGCGGCCGAAGCGTGCCAATTCCCGGGTCAGGGTCGTTGCCAGTTCGGCGACATCCACATCCAGCGAATTGGGAACGATGGTGAAGATGCTGGCATGCGCCATGGGCCGTTCGCGCCGATGTTCACGTCGCAGGCGCGTGGCGCACAGCCGTGCGATGGCCAGTGCGAAGGAGGGCGATTGTGCGGCGATGCGATCGAGCAGGGCGCCGGCAACCCACAGCAGTTCGCTGTCGCGCAGCGCCACGATGCGGGCACTGCGGTCCTGCGCGAGCAACCACCCGGATTCGCCGATGACCTCGCCGCGGCCGATGTGCGCGAGCCAGGCACCGCCGCCTGGGTCCTGAACGCCCAGCCGGCCGCCGGCGACGATGTACAGTCCGTCGGCCGCTGTGCCGACATCAAACAGAATCTGTCCGGCGGGGAGGGAAAAATGCACGGCGGCTGCCGCCAGGGACTGTACCGCCTCCGCATCCACCCGCTCCAGAAAGGAGCACTCGCGTAAGAGGTCGAGAGGCGATCGCTGCGCCGATTCCGCGAGTGCCTTTTCTTCATCCAGAGCCATGCGTATAGAACGGCCGGAAACCGCATTAACTTGAATACAAAGTGTGATCGCGTGCACGATATGGTCAAGCATGAAGGCAGCGAGCCCCACTCTCATTTTTTCCCACGGCAAGGAAAGCGGCCCGTGGGGATCCAAGATCCTCGCCATGGCCGCCGTTGCGCGTGAAGCGGGCCTGGCGGTGGAATCGGTGGACTACCAGGGAATCGATGATCCGCGTGCGCGCGTGCAGAGGTTGTTACAAGCCGCCGCCGGCGTGCAGCCACCGCTGATACTCGCCGGCTCCAGCATGGGCGGTCATGTCAGCGCCGCCGCGGCCACGCCGTTGCGCGCGGTGGGGTTGTTTTTACTGGCGCCGGCGTTTTACATGCCAGGGCTTGAGGAGCACACGCCGCAGGACGTGACCTGCGCAACGGCGATCGTGCACGGCTGGAAGGATGACATCGTGCCGGTGCACAACAGCATCCGCTGGGCGCGCGAACATCGCGCGGAGTTGCACCTGCTGAACTCGGATCATCGGCTGCAGGATCAGATTCCGGCGATCACGAGCCTGTTGCGGGAGTTCTTGAAAGGCGTCTGCAATCTCTAATGCGGCGCGGGCAGCGGCGAACTCTGCGGCTCGGGTGCGGGTCGAATCGTATTCTGTGCCTGGGCCTGCGCCAGTTCCCGCAGTGCGCCACCGAGTTGCTCGCCACAACGCTTGCCCATGGCATCGAATCCGGCGCCCATCGCCGAGGTGTATGCGTTCACGTAGCGTGCTCCCGGCTTTGATTCCAGAAACGACAACAGCCGCTTGACGTCGGCATCGTTGAGATCCCGGTAGCCGTACGTCATGTAGCGGCGCAGCGGATCGCGCATACCGTTTTCCAGATCTTTGCGGCTCGCCTCACCCGCCTTGCGCGAGCGCTCCTCGACCGCGGCCGGATCGGCGCCGGTGCCGATCGCCGTGCCGATGGCGACCGCCCGGCCCATGCTGGTGAAAATCTGCACAGTGGACTCCGTGGAGCGCGCAGCCACTTCGAGTTTCACGAACAACTCGTCGCGCTTTGGGGTGGTCGGCGCCTGCAGGTCTCCGGTCATGACCTTGTCGATGGTGGGCTCGTCGAGCGCGGACAGGGCCTTGTCGCTGGCGACCATGCGCAGGCCTACATCGCTGCCGAGAAAACTCAGCGTCTTTTTGGCCGTGGCGACGTCGAGGTTTGCCGCCAGCGCGGTAATGGCGGCGGGTTCAAATACGTCGATCCTGAAGCCGCGCTCCGCCGACTCGGTGATGGCCTTGAGCTGTGAGTCGGTCAGGGGTGTTCGCGCTTCTGCGACGAACATTTCGCGGATGCGTTTGGGCATGGCGCCCAGGCTGGCGCGCACCTGCTCGCGTACCGCGGCCGCTTCGTAAATCTGCGCCGCCGTGTCCATGTCGACGGCGGCGTGAGCCGGGCTGAGGGCTGCCGCCATCAACAGCAGCAATACGAATCGAACCATAGACGACTCCGGGTGACTTCAGAACCTGACCGATTGTACACTCGGGCTTCGACCAGACTTGCCGATCCGAGGTTCAAATGCGCGTGTGCTCTTTATCGACGATTTTGACCTTGGCGGTTCTGCTTGCGGCCTGTTCGCCCGATAAGGCGCCGGATGCTCCGCCCGCGCCACCGCAGAAAACCGTCTTCGACCCGCTCACCCAGCAGATGGATCGGGCGCGTCAGGTGCAAGGCACGGTGGATACGCAGACGCAGGACACGCGCAAGGCGATCGCGGCCGCGGAAGGCGGCGAAGCGCCGAAGTAGCGCGGCTTGCACGCTTTGCGTCCACCGCCAACCAGAAAGTTTGCATTCAACTCAATCGGCTTTGCCAACCTCCTCCCGACAGCACAGCCGCGAGCACAGCGTGTGTTTTACAATGCGCGTACCACCTACTACCGCCTTGTAAACTTGCAGACTCCGGTCCGACGCACGGCTATGTCGGGCGCAACATCAAAGTCGCGCGTTTTGAACCCGTTCAAGAACTCTGCGACGTACCGGATCCGCATTGCGGCGCATGGTGTTCCCGCCGACGCCGTGGACGCGGGCGGCAGGCCGAGGATGGCCGCCTCAGACCGGTGCCGCGACCGGCTCTCCACTGCCGCGGCGCGACAGCCAGGTTCCGAACACGATCAGGATGACCGACGCGACGATGATGAGTGTTGATACGGCGTTGACCTCCGGCGTGGCTTGCCGGCGCAGCATCGACCAGAGCGCCATCGGCAGGGTGTTTTGGCGTCCGGTCAGCAGGTAGGTCACGGCGATCTCGTCAAATGAGATCGAGAATGAGATCAGCATCGCACCGAGCAGTGCCGGCAGCACGCCGGGGAGTGTCACTTTCTGGAACACCTCCCACTCGTTCGCGCCCATCGATCGCGCGGCTTCCTCGATGCTGTGACCCATCCGGCGCAGCCGAGCAGTGACCTCCGTGATGGTCACGCACATGAGGCCGGTGCCCTGACCAAGCATGATTGTGTAGAGCGATAGTTTGAAGTGCATCGCCATGTAGAACAGCAACAGGGCGACGCCCGTGATGACACCTGGCAGAACGATCGGCAGCAGCACGAGCCGCCCGAACCAGCGTTTGCCCGGGAACTCGAAGCGATCCAGCGCGATCGCCGCCGGCAGGCCGAACAGCGTGCTCAACGCCACGACGCCGAGCGCGACGTACACACTGTTCCAGACTGAGCCTAGCAGGCGGTCGTCCGCCAGCACCATCGAGTACCAACGCCACGTGAAGCCATTGAACGGCAAGCCCGTGAACTCGCTGTCGTTGAAGGAAAACACCGCCATGACCAAGAGCGGCGCGTATAGAAACACGAGCACCGTCCATCCGAGGGTCCAAGCTTTGCGCCGACTGCCCAATTCACGCATAAGCCCTCTTAGAACCGCGCCTCAGCGCGACGCTCGAGGTACTGTGCAACGGAGATCAGCGCGGTGCCGACGCCGATCACGACGATGCCAATGGAGGCCGCCATCGGCCAGTCGAAGGCGACTCCGAGCAAGTTGATCACCACGTTGCTGATCATGAGCGCATCGGAGCCGCCCACCAGCGCCGGCGCAATGAAGTCGCCAGTGGCGAGCGCAAAGGTGATGATCGCGCCGGCAAGAACACCCGGCATGCTGAGCGGGATCACCAATTTGGTGAGGGTCTCGAACGTCGTGGCGCCCAGGTTGCTCGAGGCCTCAAGCATTGAGGTTGGAATCCGTTCCAATTGTGCATAGATGGAGAGAATCGAGAACGGTGTGAAGATATACACCAGCGTCAGGACCACGCTGAATTGGTTATATAGAAATAGAGTCAGTGGCTCGTGGATCAGGTGCAGGTTGAGCAACACCGCATTGAGGATGCCGCTGGTGCCAAGGATCGTCTTCCAGGCATAGGCCTTGACGAGGTACGCCGCCCACCAGGGCACGATCACCAGCAGGTAGATGATGAACCTGGAACGGGCAGATCGGGTGTGAAACGCGAGACAGAACGCGACGGGGTAGGCAAGGACCGTGGCGCCGATGGCTGTCAGCGCGCCGATTTTCGCAGACTTCAACAGCACGGAGAGGTACGGATCCGTGTGGAAGACTCGGGCAAGGTTCGCCAGCGAGAAACCGGGCTTGAACGTCATGTAGTCGGTCGAACCGAGGCTGTAATAGAACAGCAGGCAATAAGGGATGATCATGAAAACCGTGAACCACAGCACCGGCGGTATCAGCCAGTACAACAACTGCCGCCGATCCCGGCCCATCGCGAGGGCGCCAACGCTCATGCCGAGGCCCGCTGGGAATTGGACGGGCTGATGATCCGGACGTACTGGGCCTCCGCACTTACCGCGAGGTCCTCTCCGAGCTGAAACCCGCCGCGGTCGCCAGTGTCCAGCGCCGTGAGCCGCGTATCGGTGCCGTGCAGGATTAGTTCATAGCGCACTTTTTCGCCGAGGAAGAGGCGTTCGGTGACTCGCGCCGCGAAGCTGCCGGCCGCACCCGTTCCGGCCGGGGCAAGGCGCAACTGCTCGGCGCGGAGCATGATCGTCACCGCGTCGCCGATCGCAGCGCCGGCCGCGTTATCACGTGCCGCGACCCTGGCATTCCCCGTGAGGCGCACGATTGCGGTGCCGTCACTCGTCGACTCCACGATCCCATCGAGCACGTTCGCTGCACCGACGAAGCGGGCGACCGCCGCGCTGTTCGGGCGAAAGTAGATGTCATCCGGCGAGGCGATCTGCAGAAGGGAGCCCTCGTGCAGAACTGCGACACGGTCGCTGAGGCCCATGGCCTCCTCCTGATCATGGGTCACGTAGATGAAGGTCTTGCGAAGCTCACGATGCAGACGCTTCAGCTCCAGCTGCATTGACTTGCGCATGCTCGCATCGAGGGATCCGAGGGGCTCGTCGAAGAGCACGACCGGTGGGTCTGTCACCAGCGCCCTTGCGAGCGACACTCGCTGACGCTGTCCGCCGGAGAGCTGGTGGGGCATCTTGTGCGCGTGGCCAGACAGCATCACCGTCTCGAGGAATTGGCCGACCCGGGTCTTGATCTGGTCCTCTGTCACGCGCCCGCGATTGATCTTGAGGCGCAGACCGAAGGCGACATTGTCCCAGACCGTCAGGTTCGGGAACAGCGCGAAGTCCTGGAATACCATGCGCATGCCGCGCTGTGCCGCGGGCACGTGTGTGATGTTGCGGCCGCGAAACAGGACATCGCCGCCGGTTGGCGTCTCCAGCCCCGCGATAATTCGCAGCGTGGTCGTCTTGCCACTGCCGCTGGAGCCGAGCAACGATAGGAATTCGCCTTCCATTACCGAAAACGACACATCCCGGACCACGAGAGAGCCGCCATAGTGCTTCTGGAGTTGCCGCGCTTCGATGATCGCTGTCATGTGCTGCTCATGTCGGGTGATGCAAGAAGGGTCGGGCCTACCTTGCCTTGACTTGGTTCCAGATCTCGAGGTACTTGCCGCGTCGCTTGACCAGTTGCCACCAGTCGAGCGTCTTGATGATCCGCGGGTCGGCCATGCCGAGTCCCTCGTAACGCGCCCGATCCGGCAGGGCGAGTTCCGCGGGCATTTTCGCGTTCGAGTAGCCGAAGCCGGTCACCGCGTGCGCCATCGCCTGGGCCTTCGGCGTCGAGACCCAGTTGAGCCACTGATACACGCACGGGTTGCTGCCGGCGCCATTCGCAACCATCCAGCTGTCGGAGTAGGCACTGCGGCCTTCCTTCGGCACGACGTCGATGATGTGGCGCCCGGATTTGCGCAGGCTGACGAGGGTCGGTTCCCAGGCGTTGCCAGCTACGATTTCTCGGGTCTGCATCAGCGTGCCCATTTCGCCGGTTGTCGCCCAGTACTTGCGGATGTTTGGCTTTAATGCGAGCAACGCGGCCTTGACCTTCTGCAGCTGGTCATCGGTCAGGTCGTATGTGTTCTTGTAGCCGAGGTAGCGGGAGGCCATGTAGATAGCCTCGACATCGTCCCAGATCGACACCTTACCCTTCAGCTTTGGTTGCCAAAGATACGCAAGGCTGTCGGGCGTCCCGAGGCCGACGTCCGCGTCGAGCAGGAGGCGCACGATTCCCCAGCCATAGGGAACGCCGTAGGTGGCGCCGTTCTTCGCGAGCCAGGGCGGCGAGACGAAGATTGGGAAGAAGTCCTTCATGGCTGGAATTTTGTTGGTATCGATCGGCTCAACCGCGCCTGCATCGATCAGGCGCATCGTCGTGTCGTTGGACGGCGTGATCAAGTCGTAGGCACCGCCGCCGGCAATGATCTTCGCGATGAACTCGTCATTGGAGCCGACGTAGGTCGCCGACACCCGGCAACCCGTCGACCTCTCGAACGGTTTGACGAAACTGGCGTCGGCATAGCCTTCCCAGCTGAGAATGCTAAGGTCGCCACCGGCGTGCGCCGGCAGGGCCAGCAGCGCCACGGCGAGGATCGACAGACACTGTATCCACAGGCGTTTCATCGGCATCTTAATCTCCGTTAACGGGAGTAATCGCGGACAGTATTGGAGCAGGTTTTCGAATTGAAACTCCCGGGCGAGCCGCGGCGTACGTACACAGGGTGCACGCAAAGCGTGCAACCCGTCGTCGGTCCAGATCAGGTAGCGCAGCGAACGGGCGAGGGTCATGCCGAAAGCCCTGCCGCCTTGAGGGCGTCAGCCACGCGCCCCAACACGCGTCCGAGGCGGGCGACGATCTCGTCGGCATCGGCCTTCGTCGCGAGCAGCGGTGGCGCGAGCGCCGCCATGACCCGGCCGTGACCGCCGCGGACCAGCAGCCGTTCCTCGAAGCAGGCGCGGCTCAGGAAGCTGCCGACACGCTGCGTGTCAGCGAACGGCCTGCGGCTACTGCGCTCGCCGTCGAGTTCGATTCCGATCAGCAGGCCCCGGCCACGGATCTCGCCGACGAGCGGGTGGTCCGCGTACGCGTTGCGGAGCTGCGACAGCAGGTATGCGCCAACGGTTGCAGCGTTCCCCGGCAGGTCCTCCGCCTCCATGATGTCCAAGTTCGCGTGTGCAACGGCGGCGCCGACCGGGTGCCCAGACCATGTGAAGCCGTGCGCGAACATCGCGTCAGCAGTCTTGTCGGCATACAGTACATCAGCGACTTTGGAGGACAGCATGCAGCCGGACATGGGGAAGTAGCCGCTGGTCAGCCCCTTCGCGATCGACATCAGGTCCGGCTTTATGTCCAAGCCCGGGCTGGCGAACCAGCTTCCGGTGCGCCCAAACCCAGTGATGACCTCATCTGCGACCATCAGGATGTCGTAACGCTCGAGTACCTGCCGGATCGCCGCGAAGTAGCCGGTCGGGGGCACGAGTACGCCACCAGTGCCGGTGACCGGTTCGGCGATGAAGGCTGCGATCGTGTCCGGACCCTCCTTCTCGATCATCTGTACGAGGTCATCGACGAGATGGCGCGTGTACGCCTCCGGCGTGTCGATGCCGATGGGCCGCCGATGGTAGTCGGCAGCGAGTGTATGCAGGATGCCCGGGATCGGTAGATCAAACGTCCGGTGCATCATTGGCAGGCCACTGAGGCTGCCGCTGGCGACCGTTGAGCCATGGTAACTGCTGAGGCGAGCGATGATCTTCTTCTTCGTCGGCCGGCCGAGCAGGTTGTTGTAACGGCGAATGATTTTGATCTGCGTGTCGTTCGCCTCGGATCCGCTGGAGGCGAAGACCACGCGTGCCATCCCGGGCGGCGCGATCTTCAGCAACCGCTCTGACAGACGGATCATCGGCTCGTTGGAGAAATTCCCGAAGGTGTGGAAGTAGGGCAGCTTGGTCATCTGGGCCGCCGCCGCAGCAACGATGGACGCGCGCCCGTATCCGACGTTCATGCACCACAATCCGCCGCCAGCGTCCAGGAACTCTCGACCGCGTTCATCGACGACGCGCATTCCTTGCGCCTCACGAATGATCACGGCCTCATTAGTGGCTTGGGCGTACGGTGCTGCGAAGCCATGTAGGACGTCTGCACGGTCCAGCCGCTCGAGTTCGGACGTCGCCGGGTCGGGTACTTGAGTCTTATTCACTTTTATGAGCTCCTCTCATTTGAAATGCATACGCCGCGGCTGATGCGGGCGGTGTAGCCCGAGCGTGCCGCAGCGAGGCGATCGGGAATCGGGTGCGCCGTTGAATGGTTCAGTGTCCTGCTGCCAGTCCGCCATCGGCGGATAGGATTGCACCCGTCGTGTAGGAGTTCATCGCCGCAGCAAGGTACAGGATCGCCCCGACTGTCTCCTGCGGCGTCCCGACGCGCCCGACCGGGGCTACGCTGGCGATGTAATTGTATAGTGCATCACCTCCGGCGGCCGCGTTGTCGCGCTGGATCATCGGCGTGTCGATCCAGCCAGGACAGAACGCATTGACGCGGACGCCGTCCGGTGCGAGGGCCAGCGCCATCATCCGCGTCATCTGCACGACCGCACCCTTCGTCGTCGCGTACACCACCGAGCCCGGCGGACCGGCCGTGAGGCCGAGGATTGAGCTGACGTGGATGATGTTGCCGCGGGTCTTGCGAAGCTCCGGTACGCAGGCCTGGGTGACAAAGAATCCGGCCTTCAGGTTCAGCTCGGTCATCCGCTGCCAGTACTCTTCGGTAAGGTCATCCACGACGCAATCATCGCCGCGTCCCGCATTATTCACGAGCACATCCAACCCGCCCAGATCCGCGAGCGCTTTGGCGACCGCGCGGCGCCTGTCTTCGGAAACGGAGAGGTCGCCGGGCGCCGCAATCAGCCGCGGACCTCCGCCCATCTCCTGGATCGCGCGCGCCACCGATGCCGGAGTTCGGCCATTGACCGCGACAGTCGCGCCAAGGGACAGGAAGCCTTCGGCGGCCGCGCGGCCAATGCCAAGGGTGCTACCGGTGATCAGGACGCGGCGCCCGGTAAAATCGAACAGCGTTTTCATGATGTTCGGACCTGCGTTCAAGACGTCGCCGGCGTCGCCACGTAGGTCGACGGCGAGTGGGCCGGTTCGCCGGCGTTTGCGCCGCCCCAGGTACCGCCAGCCATGCAACCGCCGTCGTTCGATAGGATGGCGCCCGTGCAGTAGCCGCCGAGATCGGAGGCGAAGTACAGCACTGACGACGCGCACTCCCGCACACTTCCGAGGCGTCGGAGGGGTGTCGTGTTGCGGATGAATTTGTGCACTTGTCCGCCGGTCGCGGCGTTCTCCGCCTGAATCATCGGCGTGTCGATGTAGCCAGGGCACACGGCATTGACCCGCACACCGTCGGGTGCAAGCTCGATCGCGAGTCCCTTGGTCATGTTGACCATGCCTCCCTTGGAGATCGCGTACACGAAGCTGTCCGTTGGTCCGGCACAGAGTCCGGCAATCGAGGCGACCATCACGATGTTGCCCTTCGAGGAGCGCAGCGCCGGCAGGGCGAACTTGGAGCAGAACAACGCCGAGCGAAGGTTCACGGCGATCACTTGGTCCCAGTGGTCCTCCGTGATATCCATCATGTAGCTGAGCGGGCAGATCCCGACGTTGTTGACGAGGATTTCAAGTCCGCCCAGCTTTGCAACGGCCGTGTCGACGATGGCCTGGCAGCCCGCAACCGTCGCGACATCGCCAGCGGCGGCGACGGCACGAGGCGTGTCGAAGTCGCGCACCGCCTGCGCGACGGTGTCCGCTTTGCGGCCGTTGATCGCGACAGTGGCACCAGCCTCGAGAAACATCTCGGCGATGCCGTGGCCGATACCCATCGTGCTGCCGGTAACCAGTACTCGCTTGCCATCAAAGTTCATTCGCACCTCCGTGTCGCCGCGTCCCTCGCCCCTTGACGCTCAAGGGTGGAAAGACTCAGATATCGTGTGGCGAAAGCTAGTCTTGCATAGCTGCCGGCCGGCGGCGCACGCCGGCCCGATAGGATGCTCAAAACGGATACGCACCCGGCGAGTCTGCCGCCTCACGTTGCTAAAACGTCGCGACGGAACTGTAGCCCAGGGCGCAAGGACGCACTGTGCGCAAGGATGCCTTCAGGTTGGCGGCGGTCGTTGCGTCCCGCTCGCGTTCGCTAACAAAGCGACGCTGAACGACGATCTCCGGGCAGGCACTCGCAGACGGCCGCTACGACTGCAGGGCAAGAGGTAGGCGTGCAAGGGTATCGCGGAGTCCGTGTCCGGAGCAGGCCGCGGCACCACGGGCCACTCGCGACGCATAGGTCACGGATGGAAGTTCACCGAATGCCGCGCGGTAGTACTGCGCGAAGCGACCCATGTGTGTGAAGCCCCAGCGCGCCGCAATGCTCTGAATCGAGGCGTGCGCGCGAGCATCGGCGAGATCGCGGTACGCCCGGTTGAGTCGGCTTGCGAGCAGGTAAGCTTTTGGCGATGCGCCAAGGACCTCGGCAAAAGCATACGACAGCGTCCGCGGACAGACGCGAATGGTGGCGCACAAGTCGCGCACGGCGATGGGATCCGCTAGACGCGGTTCGATGTAGTCGATCGCGCGACCCACGATGTAGGCGCGCGTTGACGGCGCGGGAGGCCGCGGCCGCTCGTCACCGGTGTACGCGACGACGGCCAGGATCGAGTCCAACACGCGCTGCTGGAGTCCGCCGCGAAGCCGTTCATTCGACAGCAGTTCAGGGGAGATCATGAGTTCCTGCAGCGCGCCATAGGCGGTCCGTTGGAAATCAGTCACGAGTTCCGGTTTCGAGGTGTAGCACACCGCCTGCGGCGTTCGCACCAGCGTCTCGAAGCCGGGCAGGGGCGCCAGATACTGCGTGAAGAAGTCCTCCTCGATCGCGACGATCATCAGATTGATCTTGTCGCTGCAACTGATGCGCTCGACGCCGTTCCAGCGATGCGTGACCAGCGCGCTCGTGCCGACGGGTCGATTGTCGTAAAAGGCGTCTCCGCTGCCGGGCAGGTAGGAGAAGAAGACCCGGGATCCGGCCCACGGCGTACCGCGGTATTTGAACGAGTGATCGATCCGCTCGTGGATAATCTGCAGGGGACCGAGCCACGCGCTGTTCACGTTGCCGCTGAAGCGGCCGGGCTTGACCTGCTCGTACTCGTGCTGCCATCCGCTGAGCGCCGCGCCATGCGTCCACGCGTCCCGGGCAATGCATGCATCGACCGCGAACTGCGACCGTGGAACTTGCGTGTGCGCCATGAGCATCTATCCTCTTGCGACTGAACCCTAAACTCGGCCCGGCTCCGTTGCCTCCGTCCCGATCCATCCGACTATCGATTCATCCTGTCCAAAAAACTTCGCCATCAGGTTGGTTTGCGATCGAACCGATCATAGTGGCTGGGGGTGCCCCAGCGCCAGCCCGCCGGGGGCCATCGCAAGGGTTGCGCGCTATGCCGCAGCCCAGGGTCGGGACAGCGGGCAGTGTTATTCTTTTTAATAGGTCGGCCGTCGGCGCGCGCCGGTTGCGAGGTAGCCGTTTGCCCGATCCGGATATCGCGCCGGATTGCCGTTGCTAGCATGACCGCGCCGCCGGCTGTGGATGAATACGGCGGCCCCTGATACGCCAGCCCTGAACGGAACCTAGGAATGAACGAAGACTTTCTGTTGCTGAATGAGGTCTCAACTCTGCGCCGCGACTGGGATACTCAAAGGACGCAGCAGCACATCCGGAAACTTCCGATCTGGACCGGCACGATCGACCTGCGGCAGAAGTTCGGCGGCTTGCAGAACCGGACGTACTTCGTAACGGACGGCGACGGCAAGCGCTACGTCGTGCGATGCGGCTTCGACCAGTACCGGACTCGGCAGCCCAGCGTCGTACACTGCACACTGGCAGCTGCACGCCTCGGCATCGGACCCCAGCTACGGTATGCCGAGCCGAACCTGACCGTCACGGATTTCGTGACTGGACCTCAGATGCAGGTCGAGCAGCTTCGCGATCGGGACTTCGTCGCAAACATCGTTAAGACCATCAAGGTCATGCACGAGAACTCGGATGCCATTTCGGAGTCGATCAGCTACTGGTGGGCATTCCATACGGTGCGTCGCTACCTGAAGACGATGGAGACCGGGTCAGCGCCTACGCAGTGGAAGCCGTCTCAGTGGCTCGCAGAGGTGCCGTTCTTTCGAGAGGTGACCTATCGGCTTGAGCGGGCGATCGGTCCGTTCATTCCGTGCTTCACGCACAACGACCTGACGTACGTGAACATCATGTACAGCTCGCCGATGCGCAACCAGATTTGGCTTATCGACTGGGACGGCGGCGGCTACGGACATCCGATGTGGGACCTTGCGGAGATGAGCCTGTTGACCGGAGTCGACGACGAGTTCGATCGATACGTCCTCAACTGCTACTGGGGCAAGGTCAGCGAGCCGCGGATGCAGCAGCTGATTCGCGAGCACCGCGCATTCAAGGTCATGGCCGGCTTGCGCCTTATCGTCGAGGTGATGGTCACGGCGCACGACCCGTACTTCTACTTGACGCCAGAGGAGATGGGCGAAAGCATGAAGATCAGTTTCCCGGGCCAGCAGGAACACCTGAATGGCCTCGCGGACCTGCTGCGGCCGGGCTTCACGGAGATGTGGGCCGCCTACGCAAAGGACTACACCTGAGCGGTCGAGTTGCGCGCGCCGTGGCGGGCCGCCGACGTTTTGATGAAGAAGGCGCAGATGCAGTCGCCCGCTGCTGCTGGGAAAGTTTGTGATCGCGAGCAAGGTGGTAGCCAACATCAGCCTCTGAATTTCATCCACTCGATGCAGGGGTCCAAGTGCAGTGCGTTCTTGCGCAGGCTCGCGCATCCCGCGGCTGCCTCTTTCATCAACATCGAGCGGCCCTAACAATGGTTCTATTTGAGTCGTGATCTCTAGAGTTGACAGTATCGGTGCGGCGCGGGTAGCGTGAAGATTCGCGCCCCGCGGCCGGCAAGCGTGCCGGCCGCGGGGCGCGTTGCCAGACCCAGCTGAATCAAGCGTGACGAACACTTCATGACCCATTTGCAGTCCGGTCCAGCCTCCTTGGACGTGCAGCTCCTGATCGATGGTGTCTGGCGGCCCGGCGCCGATCGGGTGGCCCTTCCGATCACCAATCCGGCGACGGCACGGCAGATCGGTCAAGTTGCCTGTGCGGCGGATGCAGACTTGCACGAAGCGGTGACTGCAGCGGCTCGGGGGTTTGCCGAGTGGCGCGCGATCCCGGCATTTGATCGCTCGCGTGTCCTACGCCGCGCCGCGCAGCTGCTGCGGGAGCGGTCGGCGGCCATCGGGTCGATCCTGACGCTCGAACAAGGCAAGCCTTTGGCCCAAGCCATTCACGAAGTGAGTGGCTCGGCAGATTCGATCGATTGGTTTGCCGAGGAAGGTAAGAGAGCCTTCGGGCAAGTCATCCCGGGTCGCAAGGCGCACACCAACGTGCTGACACGGCTCGAGCCGGTCGGGCCAGTTGCAGCGTTCACGCCTTGGAACTTTCCGGTGTCGCAGTCCGTCAAGAAGCTCGCGGCGGCACTCGCGGCCGGCTGTTCGGTCGTACTGAAGGGATCCGAAGACACTCCTGCCTCGTGCGCCGAGATGATGAGGTCGTTCGTGGACGCCGGTGTGCCGCGCGGCGCTCTGGGGCTGCTGTATGGGAACCCGGCGGCGATCTCGAACTTCCTTGTCCCGCATCCGATCATCCGCGCGGTGTCGTTCACCGGGTCGGTTCCCGTTGGCAAGCTGCTAGCGGCGCAGGCGGGAGCCCACATGAAGCGCCTGACCATGGAACTCGGCGGCCATGCGCCGGTGATCATCTGCGAGGATGCGGACTTGGAGATGGCGGCCGCATCTTTGTTGCGGATGAAGTTCATGAACGCCGGGCAGGTCTGCCTCGCGCCGACCCGCTTTCTGGTCGCGCGGTCCGTGTACCTGCAGTTTGTCGAGCTATTCACGAGACTGACACAGGCTCTTCGGGTCGGCGACGGGCACGCCGACGGAACCGAGATGGGGCCGCTCATCAGCCAGCGTCGGCTCCAGGCGGTCGCAGCGCTGGTCAATGACGCTGTCGGGCGCGGGGCTCGTCTCGCCTGCGGCGGCGTCCGAATGGAGGGGCCCGGGTTCTTCTACGCGCCGACCATACTTGCCGACGTGCCGCTTAACGCGCGTGCGATGAACGAGGAACCATTCGGTCCGCTCGCGCTGATGCGTCCGTTCGACGACCTGGAGGAGGCTCTCCTCGAAGCGAACCGGCTGCCATACGGTCTGGCGGCCTATGTCTTCACGCGTTCGATCCGGAACGAAGCCCTGCTGACGGAAAATCTCGAGGCCGGCATGATCGCCGTGAACCAGATTTTCCCCTCAATGATCGAGGCGCCTTTCGGTGGCGTGAAGGAATCCGGCTACGGCACGGAAGGCGGCACACGTGCCATCTTCAACTTTCTCAACGAGAAAATGATCAGCCGCTACGTTGGATGACGAGCCGGCGCCGCCACCTGGCGGGTGCGTGTCGCAGCGGTTGCTCTTTATGGATATTGAACTTGCGCGCTGCAGCTACTCTTTGCCGCTGCCGCGCAATGCCGCGTCCGCGCGCGGTCGAATGAACTGCACCAATACACGTCAATGTCCGCTCACCTGAGAAAAAGTCCAATGATTGACGGATCTGTCACCTCCGATCGCCGATCACCGCGTGCTGGTGATGGGGCGAAAGGGCGTCACGCGGGACACGATCTTCGAGTAGGTGTTTCGAGAAGTCTGCGCGTTCCGGCCCTGCGATCGACCGACCAAAATCCTCCATTGTTCGCTTGCAAAGCGCAGCGAACGCCAGATGCTGGAGCAGCGCGCCAGACCAGGATTGCCGCGCTACCGCGAACTGCCTGCCCGCGAGGACTTGATCGATGAGCCTACCGCTCGACGGAATCCGCGTACTCGACCTCAGTCGGGTGCTTGCCGGCCCACTGGTCACGCAGATGCTGGGCGACCTCGGCGCCGAGGTTATCAAGATCGAGCGCCCGGGGGATGGCGATGACTCGCGGAACTACGGCCCGCCGTTCCTGACGACCGAGGATGGCCATCGCACCCGCGAGTCCGGCTTCTACTTGTCTGCCAATCGCAATAAGCAGTCGGTGACGGTCGATCTTGGTACGGCGCAGGGTCAGGACATCGTCCGCCGGCTCGCAGCACGCTCAGACGTCCTCGTCGAAAACTTCCGCGTCGGGGCCCTCGCCAAGTTCGGCCTCGACTACGCCTCGCTGTCGGCGCTGAACCCTCGGCTCGTCTACCTATCGATCACCGGCTACGGCCAGACCGGCCCGATGGCACACCGGCCAGGCTACGATGCCATCTTCCAAGCCGCTGGAGGCCACATGGCAGTGACCGGCGCGCCGGATGCTCTTGCCGGTGGCGGTCCGACGCGCAGCGGGTTGAGCCTCGTGGACATCCTCGCCAGTCAGTACGCGACGATCGCCATTCTCGCTGCGCTGAACCATCGTGAACGGAGCCCTGAGGGGCGTGGGCAGTACATTGACATCGCGCTGCTCGACTCGATGGTCGCGACGCTGAGCCATCGCGGTGTGCAATACCTGATCTCCGGCAACAACATGCCGCGGCGCGGCAACGTGGGCGGAGGCGGATCACCGTCCCAAGCATTCAGGTGCGCGGACGGCCTCATCATGCTCACCGTCGGTAACGATGCCCAATGGGTGCGGTTCTGCCAGGCGCTCGAGCGGCCGGAGCTCGCCGCAGATCCGCGATTTTCGAAGGCGACCCTCCGTATCGAAAACCGCGAGCTACTGACGCCGACACTTGAGGCTAAGTTTGCCACCCGCGACAAGGCGTACTGGCTCGAGGCGCTAGCGCGGGCTGACATCCCAAGTGGCCCGGTGAACGAACTTGACGAAGTGTTCGCCGATGCGCAGGTCCGGCAGCGCGGCATGGCCATTTCCGTCCCACATCCGCTATCCGACGGACTGACCTTGCTCTCGAACCCAATCAGGTTCTCGGACACTCCGCTCAATCGGTACGAGTCGCCGCCGCTGCTCGGCCAACATACCGACGCCATCCTGCGCGGAGTGCTGGGCATGACGGACGCGGAGTTGGCTGCGCTGAAGGTGGTCAACGCGATCTGATCTGCGGCGCTTGACTGGGTGGCGATCGCAAAAAACCGGCAAGCTCTCGATAAATCTGGCAGGAACTCGCTACCTTCTGTCGATTCCAACTCCCACACTATGATTGAGCGCGTGATTGCGGGCTTCTCCTTCCCTTTTGCGAGGTGCGTTGTGTCAGCAGTAACGACATTCGAACGATTGAGTGGCCATCACCGGATTGCCGGAGAACTGAGGCGTGCGGCAGGCGGCACTGGCTTTCCCGTGATCGATCCTGCCACGGAAGCACGTATCGGCGAGATCACCCTCAGTACCCCCGCAGAAATTGAAGAGGCCGTCGCGGCGGCCAATGCCGCTCAGCGCAGCTGGGCGAAGGTCAACTATCACCGCCGGGCGGGGTTACTGCACGAGGTTGCCCGCCGCATGACAGCCGCGCGACCCTTGGTCGCCGAAATGTTGACGCGCGAGATGGGCAAACCGTACAAGGAATCCGCCGACGAGGTGTCCTGGTCCGTCAGCGCGGTCGACTACTACGCGGAAGTGGCCCGGCATGACAATGGACGGGTCTTGGGCCCAACCGTCGACGGTCAGTTTCATTTCACCACCAAAGATCCTCTTGGCGTGGTGGTTATCATCCTGCCATTCAATTATCCGTTGTGCCTGTTGTGCTGGCAGGCGGCCGCGGCGCTCGCCAGCGGCAATGCCGTCATCATCAAACCTTCCGAGCAGACGACCCTGACGACGCTACAGTTCATCGAGGCCTTTGATGCATTGCCGGCAGGATTGGTACAGGTCCTGTCGGGAAGCGGAGCGGCGGGCAAAGCTCTTGTCGAACACGCCGACACGCACATGGTGGCCTTTACCGGCGGCATCGAGACGGGCCGCGCGGTTGCCGAGGCGTGCGGTAGGCTCTACAAACGCGCGTTGATCGAAACTTCCGGTAACGACCCTTACATCGTGATGCCATCCGCGCCCATTGACGTCGCCGCGCGCGGCGCTGCCTTTGGCGCGTTCTTAAACTGCGGGCAGGTGTGCGCCGCCGCGGAGCGCTTCTATGTTCATGACAGCATCTATGAGGAATTCGTCACGCGAGTCGTGCACTACGCGCAGCAGGTGCGAATTGGCAATGGGTTGGACCGTATTGATATGGGACCTCTCGCCTCCAAACGCGAGTTGGATCGTTACCTAGGCATCATCGAGCAGGCGCGTCGTGACGGTGCGGTTTTTATGAGCGGCGGCGGACGGCCGGCTGCGCTGAAAAAAGGCTGGTTCGTGGACACTACCGTCCTGGGCGAGGTATCCCCCACCGCGGCCATCATGAACAATGAAAGCTTCGGCCCGGTTGCCCCGGTCTGCCGGGTACGTGATTTTGAGCAGGCAATTGAACTTGCGAATCGCTCCCGCTATGGTTTGGGCGCGACGATCTATACCACCAACTTGGAGGAATCCATGCGCGCCGTGAATGAATTGCAGGCCGGCATGGTGTGGGTGAATGCGCCCCTACTGGACAATGACGCCGGTCCGTTCGGCGGTCGCAAACAATCCGGGATGGGCCGGCAATTGGGTGCTGAGGGTCTCGACGGCTTCCGTCATACCAAGCTGGCAATGATCGACCCGGCTGCGCAGTCGCATGATTTCTGGTGGTATCCGTATGCCGACGCAGAAGCCTTTCCGGGCGTGCGGCGTGATTGACCGCCCTCGCTCCGATCTGACACCTGGAGCCGAGAGGCTCCCGGCAGAGTTGGAGCGTCGGATCACTGCGATCGAGGCGCATTCGGCCGCAGCCGACTTTGATGCGGTGAGCTGGGCCTGGATGCTGCTGCTAGGAGTGGCGCTGCCCGCCGTGCTGTTGGTCGTGGGCTGGGTGTTGTGACGGCAGACGCTCGCCCTCCCGCCGACGAAAGCGCCTGGCCGCTCATCCCTCAGGAGCGAAACTGGAGTCCGATCCGTCTGGCAGTAACCTTGGTGACCGCATCGGCCGCCACCTGGTGTTATCTCATCGGCGAATCGGTCGGCCAATATCTGAATTTTGTGCAGGGATCCTTTGCGCTCACCGCCGGCTGCATGATCGGCATGTTGCTGGTCCTGCTGGCGGCAGGCCCCGTGTCGGCGCGATTCGGCGTCGACTCGATCGCCGGCACCAAGCCACAGTTTGGTTCGCGTGGCTGGGTGGTGCCGGCGCTCCTGCAAGCCGTCTCCATCATCGGATGGAATTCGCTGCTGATCATTTTCTTTGCCAAGTCGGCTGTGCAACTGGCGATTGTGTTGGGGTTGACGGCGCCGGACACCGTGCCGTCGTGGGCCGTGCCGCTGCTGACGTTATCGGCCTGCTGCATCGTATTCACAGTATTGCGGCGCGGCGCTACGGGTGTCTCCGCGGTATCCAAAGTGCTCGTGGCGCATGTGTTCGTCGGGCTTTGGATGCTCTACCTGCTGGTATCCCACCGTTGGCCGGACCTGCTCGCCGCGCATCCGGCCGGGGCACGGCCGGATCGGCTGTGGAACTACACGACCGGCGTCGAGCTGGGCATTGCGACGACCTTGTCGTGGTGGCCCTACATCGGCGCCATGATTCGAATGGCGCCGAACGGCCGTGCCATGGTGCTCCCGGTCATGCTCGGCATGGGAGCCCCCGTTCCCCTGCTCAGCCTGATCGGCCTGGCTGGCGTGCTGGTGTTGAAATCCTCCGATCCCTCCCTGTGGCTGCGCACCGTCGGGGGCCCGACGTATGCCATCGTGTCGCTGGCGTTCGTGACTGCCGCCAACTTCGGTACGGCCATTGCCGGCATCTATGCCTCTACCATCGGATTGCGTAACTTTGCCGCCCTCGAACGGCGTTCTTGGTCCACACTTCTGTTGCTCACGCTCGCTCCGGTCGCGCTCGTGGGGATGCTGATTCCCGAACTATTCTTCGCCAAGTTCGGTAATTTTCTCGCCCTGATCGGCGTCGCCTTCGCTCCACTGTGCGGCATTCAAATAGCTGACTATTATGTGCTGCGCCGTCGACATATCGACGTTCGCGCCTTGTATTTGCGCTCTCCCGGCTCGGCCTATTTCTACTGGCGAGGATTCAACCCCGCGGCACTCGTTGCACTGGTCGGGGGTTGTGCTGCCTATGTGGCTTTGTTGAATCCCCTGACCTATGCGTCCGCGGCACCGTATCGCTTCCTAACGGCCTCATTACCCGCGGCCGCGGCGGCGGCCCTTGCCTACCTCGCGATGAGCCGGTTATTGGCAATGGGTCCCCCGAGCGAGAACCTGGGTCAGTAGCAATCGACATTCATCGGCGATACAGTGAAGCTTGGTCAAAGGCGTAAAGCCCAACTGCAAATAGCGGGTATCTGTCCATGACGCCAGCGCCAGCAAAAGAAGCCTATTGGTCTTGGCAACGACACCTGCCGTTGCCGCCCACACTGTCGAGTGCGCCGCTCGGATGGCGGTATCTTGAGGCCAATCGATATGATGACCTTTGCTGCTCGCAGATCGATCTGCCGCCGCTACCCCGTCACTTTATTTGCGCGCATCTGTTGCGCCCTTGCGAAGTCACTACGCGCTGGAGCGGTCGTACGCATCGCAGTCGTTCCCTGCCGGGAAACGCCATGTTGATGGCAGCAGGTCAGGATAGTGTCTGGCAATGCTCAACGGCGATGAGCGAACTCCACGTTTTCTTGGATCCAGCGATCGTCGAGGAGGTAGCGCAGGAGATCGGTGGCCGAAGCTTCGGACTGATCGAGGGCGTCGGCTTGGTGGATCCTGCGATTCGCGACATCTCCTTGCAGCTGCTGGCCGAGATCGAGCATCCCGGTATCGGCACTCAGCTGTTTGCCGATACCATGGCGCGAACGCTGGCCTTGCAGCTGTTGCGGCGGCACTCCACAGCACGTAACCCCGACGTCGAGCCACGGATTGAGATGACCTCGCGTCAGCTGCGCCGGGCCATCGACTACATCGAGTCCTATCTTGATCATGACCTGTCTTTGGATAGCATCTCAGCCGCCGCTACCATGAGCCCGTTTCGCTTTGCGCGCGCTTTCAAGAAAACCACCGGCCAGTCACCGCGACAATTCGTCATCGCGCGGCGCATTGCTCGCGCCCAGGAACTGTTGCGATCAACCGATCGCGACCTGACCGACGTCGCCCATCTGGTCGGATTTTCCACGCAGAGCCATTTCACCGCCGTGTTCAGCCGCCGCTGCGGGACGACGCCGAAGCGCTATCGCGACTCCCTCAGCGCCTGAACAGCCCGGTCGCAACGGGTACCCATGAAATGGGCAAGGTTGCGATATCGTCGGCAGTAACACGAAAGAACCCTTCGAGTTGGCGGCGCAGTCTATGCCGAGCCTCACCCGAAGGCTCGAAGGAGGTCTGCTCCGTGCTGAATTCCGCGCTCTTGAAAAGCGGTGCGATGCCGCACCTTATAAAACTCCACGTCCTGCTGCCGGCGACGGCGTTGACTCTGGCCCGCCGTGGCGGAGAGTACGCCAATGGAAGTGGTCGTTATCGCCGCGCTGGATCTGATCGCACTCAACATCGATCTGGCCTCCGTCATGCAATCGGGGCGCTGGAAGGTTCCCCGCATGCCGATGCGCTAGCGATCGGTGAGAAATGCAGCCTAGCAGGCTGTCGACAACGGGATTTTCAACGGCCTGTTAATCCCAATTGCGCGATTGCCGCTTCTGCTTGGTTGCGCCGCGCTGCTTCTTCGACTCGATGCGCCGCACCTGCGAGGCGCGCGTCGGCCGGGTCTTCTTGCGGATTTTGGGTTCGACCAGCGCCGCGTCGATCAGGCTCATGAGCTTGCCGAGCGCGTCACGCCGGTTCTGGTCCTGGCTGCGTTCGCCGCGCGCGAAGATCAAAATGCTGCCGTCATCGTTGAGCTTCTGACCCGCCATCCGCCGCAGGCGGTTCTTGGCGGCCGCCGGCAGGCTGACATTGTCCTGCAGCAGGAACCGCAATTGCACGGCGCTCGCCACCTTGTTGACGTTCTGACCGCCCGGGCCGGAGGAGCGGATGAATTTCCACTCCAGTTCTTCGTCCGGCAGGCTTAAGCCCAGGGGTGCGGGGTCCGGCATCGCGATCAACTTAACGACGGGCGCGAGGTGGGACGGACGCGCACAATCTGCACGGATTCGGATTCCGGGTCGAACAACACCTGCGCGTCACCTTCCTCCAGTTGCCGCAACACGTGCGCGACCTTTTGGTCGAGCGAGAATTCGCGTTCGCCGTAATCGGTGCCTTCGCGCAGCACGAATGATTCGACCAACCCACGCAGTGCTTGCGGAGAAAGCTCGCGATGCGGGACTGCAACCGGCTCCTGCGGCGTCTCACTCATCGGTTGCTCAATCCGGGTCGATCGGCGCCGGGCGCATGGTGATTTCGCGCTGCGCCACCGGAATGGTGATGTTGTATTCCTTGAAGAGTCGCCAGATAGTGCGGTTGACCTCGGAGCGCACATTGTTGACGCCTTCCTGCGGGTCCGAGATCCAGAAGCGCAGTTCCAGATCGATGCCGCTTTCGCTGAAATGCATGAGCCGCGATACGGGCAGCGGGTCGCGCAGTACGCGCCGCTGTCCTTCGCAGGCCCGCAGGAGCACCTGCAGGGCAACTTCCGGGTCGTCCTGGTAACTGATGCGAACGGGCAGTTTCAGTCGCACCCGCGGATCGGTGTAGCTCCAGTTGATCACCGGATTGGAAATCAGATGCTGATTGGGCACCAGCATTTCGACACCGTCGCGGTCGCGCACGACGACATAGCGCCCCCGCAGCTCCTGCACCCATCCGAATCCATCGGTGCTCGTGCCCGTCTGGCCGGTGAAGCTGATGACATCGCCGGGCTTGATCGACCGGTCCATCAGCAACACGAAGCCGCTGACGAAATTGGCGGCGATCGATTGCAAGCCGAACCCAAGGCCGAGGCCGATGGCGCCGGTGAGCACCGTCAGCGCGGTCAGGTCCACGCCTGCTGCATTCAGTCCGAGCATGATGCTCAGGGCGATCAGCACGGCGCTGACGAATTTGGAAATGCCGATGCGCGTCGACAACGCCACGGAATGCAGCTTCATCAGCCGCCGCTCGATCCAGCGTCCCACCCAGGTCGCGACCACCATGAAGATGGTCAGGGTGAACAGCAGCTTCAGGATCGACCATAGGGTGACGCGGTTTTTGCCGGTGGTCAGGCCGAGGTGGTCGAGCGTGTTGATGATCGGATCGAGCCAGTCGAGAATCTCGGCCGCGATGGCGAGCCAGATGAAGAACGCGGCACGCGTCTCCCAGCTTTGCAGCCAGGATTTGTCACCCAGGCTGGCAGCGAAGACGAGCACGCAGACGCGCACGATGATGTAGGCGCTGACCAGCCTGATCGCCATGTCCAGCAGGGTATCGTCGAGCGGCAGGGCGTTCACCGCGAGGCGCGCCAGGAGCAGCAGGAGCAGCGCGACCACGAACGGCGCGACCACGATGCTGCCGCGGCGGATCAGATAGGCGCTGCTCAGCGCGGGCGCCGGATGCAGGCCACGGGTGGAATACAGGCGCCGGATCTGCACGCCGGCGAACCAGCCGACGGCGATGCACAGCCCGACGGCCAGTATCTCGGTCAGGACGCTGCGCGTGAACAGGATGTCAAAAAATTCCGCGACTTTTTGTTCGAGACGATTCATGCATTCAGGTCCGGAATGAGCTGGCTTTCCAGACGGGTGATTTGATCTTTGAGCATGAGCTTGCGCCGCTTCAGGCGCTTGATCTGCACCTCGTCCGCGTTGAAGTCCATCGACAGGCGCGCAATCACGTCATCCAGGTCACGATGCTCGATGCGCAGGCTGCGCAGCCGTTCGATATTCTTGAACAGATCGCGGTTGACGTTGCTGTCGTCGTCGTTCATCGGATCACTGCTTGACCGGATTCAAAGCCCAAGATTGTCCCACACCGGCTTGACGTGGGCCGGCAGCGTCGCAAGACGCCCCAGCGCATTCCACGTGTGCGCCGGATCGTGGAAATCAGATCCCACCGACCCCTCGAGATTGAATTTGACGGCCAATGCGGCGCAAGTATCGACGTGTTGTAGCGCATTGTTCCCCGTGACGACCTCGAGTCCGGCGCCGCCCATGGCCGCGAATTCCGCCAGCAGCTGCCGCTTGGTCCCAGAGGATACGCGATAGCGCAGGGGATGCGCCAAACAGGCTTTGCCGCCGGCGCCCTGAATCCACCCCACGACTTCCTCGAGCGCCGGCCATTGAGCGCTGCGGTAGCCGGGTTTGCCCTGCGCCAGAAAGCGGCGGAACGCGTCGGCGGGCGTGGCGGCGTGACCGCCCGCCACCAGCGCCGCGGCAAGGTGCGTACGGGTGGGCACGCCGGGCTGGCTTTCAACGACTCGCAGCAGCTCCTTCCCCGGCAGCCGCAGTTTTTCCAGTCGTTCGCACATCAAGCGCATTCGATCGTGGCGGCGCTGCGCCTGCGTGGTCAGATGCGCCATCAACCGCGGCGCAGTCGGGTCGATCCACAGGCCCAGGACGTGCAGGGATTGCGCGCGCCAGGTCGCCGAGATTTCTACGCCGTTGATCAATCCGATGCCGTGTTGCAGCGCTGCGGCCTGCGCCTCGGCGAGTCCGTCCACCGTGTCGTGGTCCGTCAATGCCAGCCATTGAATGCCGGCGGCGGCTGCTCGGTCCACCAATTGCGACGGCGTCAGCGCGCCGTCGGAAAAGGTTGAATGCGAATGCAGATCGATGTTGATGCTCACGCTCATGAGGGCTGTCCTGCCAAGCCCACCGACTCCAGCCGCAATCCCGCCAGCACGATGAACCCTTGCGCGCGTTCGAAGCCATCGGCCGTGTAGTCGAAGGTATAGGTTCGCAGCAACGCACGCTTGCCGCGCGAATCCCGGGCCCAGCGCAGGTCCGCAAAGGCCACGGTTTCGTCCAGGAATTGGACCACCGCGCGCGAGCATGCGTCGCGCGCGATGCGATTGGCCAGCTCGCGTGCATCCAGCGCGCTGTGCCAGATCTTATAGGCGATCGCCAGGACGGCGGCGGCGAGCACGAAGGTGAACAAAGGGTCCGTCATGTCAGGCGCACTAGACCGGCATCAGCGCCGGCAGAACGCTCGCATGATTGAAGGCGACGAAGTCACCGTTGAGCAGGCTTTCACGGCAGTTGTAGCGCAGCCGGTGACCGTCCATGCGAGTCACCTGACCGCCGGCAGCCTCGAGAATCGCCTGGCCCGCCGCCGTGTCCCATTCGGACGTTGGTCCGAAGCGCGGATACAGATCGGCCTTGCCCTGCGCGATCAGGCAGAATTTCAGTGCGCTACCCACGGATAACAATTCAAAATCGCCAAGCCTGCGCAGGTAGTGCGCGGTTTGCGCGCTGGTATGCGAACGGCTGCCGGCGACGCGCACCGGTTGGCCCGGCTGGGAAATCCGCACCGGTTCCGGCGCGGCGCCCACATGCTGGATGAACGCGCCCAGTCCCACGCCGCCCCAGTACGCCAGCCGCTGCGCCGGCACGCCGATGATGCCCAGCACCGGCTCATGGTCCACGACCAACGCCAGGTTGACCGTGAACTCGCCGTTGCGTTTGACGAATTCACGCGTGCCATCCAACGGATCGACGACCCAAAGCTGTCGCCAGCTTTTTCGCTGTACCCACGGTGCTTGCGCGGATTCCTCCGACAAAACCGGTATCTGCGGCGTGAGGAGCGTCAGGGCTTGCAGGATGATGTGCTGGCTCTCGAGGTCAGCCAACGTGAGCGGGGAGTTGTCATCTTTCTTCTGGACCGCAAAATCGCCGTCGTAGATCGACATGATCGCCTGGCCGGCTTGGGCGACGACCGGTAACAGCGCTTCGATCAATGCCTTGGGGTCATGCATCGCTTGTTATCATACTGAAGATGATTTTGCCCCACGCCGTGGATTGGACACGGATCGACACCGTTCTGCTGGATATGGACGGCACTTTGCTGGACCTGCGCTTCGACAATTGGTTCTGGCAGGAACTGATTCCCGAGCATTACGCGCGTGCGCATGGATTGAGCGCCGAGCGCACGCGCGAGATCCTGCGCCCGAAGTTTCGAGCCTCGATGGGAACGCTCGACTGGTATTGCATCGATTTTTGGAGCCGCGAGCTCGGCTTGGATATTCAGCACATCAAAACCAGTGTGCGGGAGCAGGTGCAATTCCTGCCCGGCGTACCTGCCTTTCTCGCCGCCCTTGCGCGGCGCGGCAAGCGGCGCGTGCTGCTCACCAATGCGCATCCGGCGACGCTCGCTATCAAGGATGCGCAGATCGGCCTGCGGCGCCTTCTGGATGCCAGTTATTCCACGCACCCGTTCGGTCTGCCCAAGGAAAACGCGCAATTTTGGCCGCGATTTCATGAACGCGAACCGTTTGATCCGGCGCGAACGCTGTTCATCGACGACAGTCTGCCGGTGTTGCAGGCGGCGGCTGAGTTCGGCATCCGTGAATTGCGTGCCGTGCGCCTGCCCGACAGCGGGCGCGGCGCCAAGGAAACCGGTGAATTCATCCCCATCGATGGCGTCGCACAGTTGACCGATTGACCGGGCGAACTGCCGCTGCCGTGCGGCGCTGCCTCACGATGCGGACGAGGACCCTGATGATTCCCCCGGCGATGAACCCGCGGGCGCACCGGAAGGACCGCCCGAGTTTCCGCCACCACCTCCGCCACCGCGACGACGTCTGCGCCGACGCGCGGGATCGCGCGGCGTCGAGTCGCCGCCTTCTGTGGCAGGGGATGTCGGTGCTGGGCTGGATTCCACGCGCACGGCGGGTGCTGCCGTGGCGGGTTTGGGACCGCGGCTGCTGCTCGGTCCGCTTCCGGGGCCATCGCGTCGCAGGCCGCCCGGTCGCGGGCCGCCGGAACGTCCGCCGCTGGAAGGTCGCGCCCCACCTGACCGCGGACCTCCTCCTGAATGAGGCCCGGCCGAGCGCGGCCCGCCTCCTGATCGGCCACCGCGTCCGCCGCCCTGCGAGTACACCGGCGCCCGTTCGCGCCACTGTGCCGGCGGAGGCGCCGTCACGTCCGCCAGATCCGTTGCCTCGATGGCGGCGCGCGGGATTTGGTGCCCGATATAGCGTTCGATGTCCGGCAAGGAAATCGCGTATTCCTCACAGCCAAAGCTGATGGCGTCGCCCTCGGCGCCGGCGCGCGCCGTGCGGCCGATGCGATGCACGTAATCCTCCGCCTCATGCGGCAGGTCGAAGTTGAACACGTGACTGACATCGGCGATGTGCAGTCCGCGCGAGGCCACATCGGTGGCGATCAGCACGGCGACGTCGCCATTGTGAAAGTCGCGCATCATCTTCAACCGCTTGTTCTGCGGCACATCGCCCGACAGTGCCTGTGCCGAGAATCCGTTCGCGGTCAGATTGCGCTCCAACACTTCGGCCATCCGCTTGGTATTGACGAACACCATGGTGCGCAGCGCACCGATGCGGCGTAGGAGGCCGATGAGCAGCGGAATCTTCTCCTCCGTGGAGGGGAAATACAGCGCCTGGCGCACGCGGTCCACGGTCATCTTGTCCGGTTCGATGCGGATCAGAACCGGGTTGTTCATGTGCTCGTAGGCCAGTTCCAGCACGCGATGCGACAGCGTCGCCGAAAACATCATGTTCAGGCGCAGCGTCGGATGCGGCAGACGGCGCAGCACGAAGCGGATGTCCTTGATGAAGCCCAGATCGAACATGCGATCCGCCTCATCCAGCACCGCCACTTGAATGTGCCGCAGATCGAACACATGTTGCTTGAAGTAATCGATGATCCGTCCCGGCGTGCCGATGACCACGTCCACGCCTTCTTCGAGGGTGCGGCGCTGCTTTTCGTAATCCACCCCGCCGAACACAAGCGCCAGCTTCAATCCGGTGTGCTTGACCAACCCTTCCGCGTCCGCGTGGATCTGAACGGCGAGTTCCCGCGTGGGCGCGATGACGATGGCGCGTGGCGCGTTGAGGGGCCGCGTCGGTGAGCCGGGTTCCCGCAACAGTTTGTTGATCAGCGCGATCAGGAAGGCTGCGGTCTTGCCGGTACCGGTTTGCGCCTGGCCTGCCACATCGTGGCCGGCGAGCGCTTCGGGCAGGGTCTGCGCCTGAATGGGGGTACACCTCGAAAATCCAAGCTCGGCGATGCCGCGCTTCAGGGATTCGGGAATATCGAGGGTGTCAAATCGGAGGCTACTAAGGTGGGTGTCAGGCATAAACTTGCAAAATGGTGGGCGACAGGTTCAAAATAAGACCTGTCCGGCGTGTCTATCCGCGCCACCCAACCGAAATTTCGGCATCCTTCTAAGGTAATAATCGAACCCGTCAACCGCACTATTGTGCCGCAAACTCCGCGCATCGTCACTCCGCGCGACTTTCACGTATCAATCCCCATATACCCCTGACGTCCAAAACGTTGCATTCATCAACCCCTTATCCGTCAAACAGGAGGCAATTCCGCAGTGAGTAGCCAAAGTATCGTCCATACCAGCGACGCAACATTCGACAAAGACGTCCTCAAATCCGACAAGCCCGTGCTGCTGGATTTCTGGGCCGAGTGGTGCGGTCCCTGCAAAATGATCGCGCCGATCCTCGATGAGATCGCCGAGGTCTACAAAGACAAATTGAAGATCGCCAAGCTCAACATCGACGAAAACCCCTCCACCCCGCCCAAATTCAACATTCGCGGCATCCCGACGCTGATTCTGTTCAAGAACGGCACGGTCGAGGCGCAGAAAGTGGGCGCGGTCACCAAGTCGCAGCTCGCGGCGTTCCTGGACAGCAACCTGTGAGAGGCTATTTAGGCAATCAGCCGCGCGGCGGCGGACAAGGTGGCGGCGGTCAGGGCGGTCAGGGCGGACAAGGTGGCGGCGGCAATCGTCCCAAGGGTAACCGCATGCGCGGTGAGCACCGCGGCGGCAACGGCAATGTCGGCGGCCCGCAACGGCAGCATGAGGACTACGGCGATACGCCCGAGGGCGGCGATGATCTGGAGATCATAGCGCCGACGGATCTCGCCCGCAGTCGCAGCTCGATGAATCTGACCGAGCTGAAGAAGCGTCCGATCACCGAACTCGTCAAACTTGCCGAGTCGATGGCCCTGGAAAACATGGGCCGCTCGCGCAAACAGGACATCATCTTCGCAGTTCTCAAGGCCCATGCGCGCAAGGGCGAGGACATCTACGGCGATGGCGTGTTGGAAATTCTGCAGGACGGCTTCGGCTTCCTGCGTTCCTCCGATTCGAGCTACCTGGCCGGTCCCGACGACATTTACGTCTCGCCGAGCCAGATCCGCCGTTTCAATCTGCGCACCGGCGACTCGATCTCCGGTCTGATCCGCCCTCCGAAGGACGGCGAGCGCTATTTTGCGCTGCTGAAAGTCGGCGAAATCAATTTCGATTCACCCGAGAGTTCGCGCGGCAAGGTGCTGTTCGAAAATCTCACCCCGCTGCATCCGACCGAACGGTTGAAGCTGGAGCGCGGCAACGGCTCCACCGAAGACCTGACGGCGCGCACCATCGATCTGGTGGCGCCCATCGGCAAGGGTCAACGCGGTCTGATCGTCTCGCCGCCGAAGGCCGGCAAGACGATGCTGCTGCAGAACATCGCCACCTCGATTGCGGCGAATCATCCCGAGTGCTACCTCATCGTCCTGCTCATCGACGAGCGGCCTGAAGAAGTCACCGAGATGGCGCGCACGGTCAAGGGCGAAGTGGTGTCCTCCACCTTCGACGAACCGGCCAGCCGGCACGTTCAGGTGGCTGAAATGGTCATCGAAAAGGCCAAGCGTCTGGTCGAGCACAAGAAAGACGTGGTCATTCTGCTCGACTCCATCACGCGTCTGGCGCGTGCCTACAACACCGTCGTGCCCAGCTCCGGCAAGGTGCTGACCGGCGGTGTGGATGCCAACGCGCTGCAGCGGCCGAAGCGATTCTTCGGCGCCGCACGCAACATCGAGGAAGGCGGCAGTCTGACGATTCTCGCCACCGCGCTGGTGGACACTGGCTCGAAGATGGACGATGTGATCTTCGAAGAATTCAAGGGCACCGGCAATTCGGAAATCCATCTGGATCGCCGCATCGCCGAAAAACGCACCTTCCCGTCGGTGAACATCAACCGGTCGGGCACCCGCAAGGAAGAGCTCATCACTGATCCGGCCGAATTGTCCAAGATGTGGATCCTGCGCAAATTGCTGCATCCCATGGACGAACTGGCCGCCATCGAGTTCCTGCTCGACAAGATGAAGGATACGAAGACCAATTCGGAGTTCTTCGACGCGATGAAGCGTTGATGGCAGGCGTGTAAGCCATGCAATGGTGGGGTTGGATTGCCGTTGGCGTGATTCTGCTCGGCGCGGAGCTGGCGTTCGTCGATGCCCAGTTTTATCTGGTGTTCATCGGCGGCTCGGCGTTGCTGGTCGGACTGCTGGGCGTCAGTGGTCTGCATCTTGCCGTCTGGTTGCAATGGCTGATCTTCAGCGCGGTGGCGCTGGTCTCGTTGCTGGGCTTTCGCAGCAGCATCTACGCTAAGCTGCGCGGTGAGCTGCCCGCCTTCAAGGACGGATTGAGCGGAGAGATCGTGCAGGTGCCGGTTCCGCTCTACGCCGGACAGGAATGCCGTCTTGAATATCGCGGCAGCAGCTGGGATGCGATCAATGCCGGCGTGGAGTCCATCGAGGCCGGTGGCGCTGCGCGCATCGAGCGCGTCGAGGGACTCAAATTGTATTTGAAGCGTGAGTAAAGGCAGGACAATGGATGAATTTTCCGTGAGTTACTTTTTCATCGCCGCGGCGATTCTCCTCGTCATCGCCTTCATCAAGACCGTTACGGTGGTGCCGCAGCAAAGCGCCTTCGTGGTCGAGTATCTGGGCAAATACAGCCGCACGATTCAGGCCGGCTTTCACATCCTGATTCCGTTTGCGGAGAAGATCGCCTACCGTCACAGCCTGAAGGAGTTGGCGCTGGATATCGCCGAGCAGATCTGCATCACGCGCGACAATGTGCAGGTCGGCGTGGACGGCGTGCTGTACATGCAGGTGTTGGATCCGCGTCTGGCCTCCTACGGCATCACCAATTACGGCTTCGCCATCTCGCAGCTGGCACAGACCACTCTGCGCAGTGAGATCGGCAAAATCGAACTGGACCGCACCTTCGAGGCGCGTGGCACCATCAATTCGAATGTGGTGAGCGAACTGGACAAGGCCTCCGCCCCCTGGGGTGTCAAGGTGTTGCGCTATGAAATCAAAAACATCACGCCGCCCAAGGACGTGCTGTCGGCGATGGAAAAGCAGATGCGCGCCGAGCGTGAGAAACGCGCGGTGGTGCTGACCTCCGAAGGCGAGCGCGATGCCAAGATCAATTCCGCCGAGGGCGACAAGCAGCGCGTCATCAAGCAATCCGAGGCCAACCAACAACAGCAGATCAACGAGGCGCAAGGGCAGGCCGCGGCGATCCTGGCAGTGGCCGCAGCGACCGCGGAAGGACTGCGCCAGGTGGGCGCGGCGTTGAGCGAACGCGGCGGACCTGAGGCCATGCAGCTGCGCATCGGCGAAGAATACGTCAAGCAGTTCGGCAAGCTGGCGCAGGCGGGAACCACGTTGGTGGTGCCGGCGAATCTTACCGATCTTGCCTCGATGGTCACGCTGGCCACGAGCATTGCGCGCAAGCTACCTTCTGCGACGTAGCCACTGATTCGCTTGTTTCTCGTGTGCTGGTTTGGGCGCGGGCGAGGAGTGTCTGTTGGGCGC
>JANMXI010000074.1:0-10896 GCA_031394735.1 Pseudomonadota bacterium
AGCTTGCGCTCGCGGTCACGGGTGCGCAGCTCGAGGCTGAATTCTTCTTCCTGCGTGGCGCGGTCATTCGGATCGGGGAAGTTGGCGGCCTCGTCCTTCATGTGCAGCACGGTGCGGTCGACTTCGACCATGAGATCTCGTTTCCAGGTTGCCAGGATGCGGCCGAAATGCTCCAGCTGCTCCTTGTTCATGTACTGTTCGCCGCGCTTGGAGATGTACGGCTTTACGTTGCGCGGGCCGGCCAGCAGGTTGGCGGGAATGGGGCCATCGGAATCCGCATCGTCGTCGAGCGGCGCCGGGCGCGAGATGACCAACGGACGCGGATCGAACCGGATGGGTGCGGATTTTTCCTCGGCAGATTTCGCGACGGCCGCGGGCTTCACCGCCACGACCTTGGGTGTAACGCTCTTCACAACCGGCGGTTTGACGGCGGCGATTTTTTCGGACGGCTTGGCGGGTGCTTTGGCGGGAGCTGGGGCGGATGCTTTGGCAGATGCTTTGATAACGGGTTTCGTCGACTTCACTTTGGCCTTGGGTGTTGAACTGGGCGTAGCGCGCGCTGCCTTCTTGGGCGCTGATGCCTTGGGTGGTGCAGCCTTTTTTGCGGCAGTCCGCACCGGCTTTTTCACGACTTTGCTGGGCTTCTTCGAGGGCATATAGGTCTTCCGCCACGATCCTTCAAGAGCGCGCGATTATACCGACGCCGCGCGACCTGTACAGGGTTCGCGTACGATAAGCGTAACTATATGAACTAAAAGGGTAAATTACGGCAGCGCGACTGCTGGCGCCGGGCTCCAGCCGGCCTTTCGGTGCTCCACGATCACGGTGGTGTAGATTCCACCGCGCACGTTGAACTCCGCACTGAGTCGCATGAAACGCGGCGCCGTTGCCGCGGCGAGCTTGTCCAGAATCTCATTGCTCACGGCCTCGTGAAAAGCGCCGCGGTCGCGGAACGACCAGATGTAGAGTTTCAACGATTTCAATTCGACGCAACGTTCATCGGGAACGTACTCGAGCTTCAAAGTTGCGAAATCCGGCTGGCCTGTCTTCGGACACAGACAGCTGAATTCCGGAATCGTCATGCGGATGGTGTAGTCGCGCTCGCGCTTGGGGTTTGGAAACGTCTCGAGGTCTGTGCTGGGGAGGGTCACGATTGATCACGGGGGTTTACGAAAGTGACGATTACTTTACACTACTTGGCTTGCCGCGCCGACCGCGCACCTACATGCCGTCTCGTTGTCACCACACTCAAGGTTTTGGCCTAACTGATGCGTCTAACCAAACTCAAGATCGCCGGATTCAAGTCCTTCGTGGATCCGACCACCGTGACATTTCCCAGCAGCCTCACCGGCGTCGTCGGTCCGAACGGTTGCGGCAAGTCCAACATCATCGATGCGGTGCGTTGGGTCATGGGCGAAATTTCCGCCAAGCATTTGCGCGGCGATTCCATGGCCGATGTCATCTTCAACGGCTCCGCGTCACGCAAACCGCTGGGCAACGCCTCGGTGGAACTCGTGTTCGACAACAGCGAGGGTAAGATCGGCGGGCAATACGCGAGTTACAACGAGGTGGCGTTGCGGCGCATGGTCAGCCGCGATGGCACGTCGGACTACTACATCAACGGCATCAAGGTGCGGCGCAAGGACATCACGCAGTTGTTCCTCGGCACCGGCTTAGGCTCGCGCAGCTACGCCATCATCGAGCAGGGCATGATCTCGCGGATCATCGAGGCCAAGCCCGACGACCTGCGCGCGTTTCTCGAAGAGGCCGCCGGCATTTCACGCTACAAGGAGCGGCGGCGGGAAACGGAGAGCCGCATTGCTCACACGCGCGAAAATCTCGAGCGACTGACCGATGTCCGCGACGAGGTGGAAAAACAGATCCGCCACCTGCAGCGTCAGGCGGCAACCGCGCGGCGCTATCAGGCGCTCAAGGAAGAAGAACGCAAGCTGCATGCCGAACTGCTCGTGCTGCGCTTGCAGAGTCTGGATACGGAAGGCCAGACCACGGATGTCAAGGTTCAGCAATGCGAGACGGCGCTGCAGTCGGTGCTCAGCGACCTGCGCGCGGTCGAGACCGAGATCGAGCGCATCCGCATCGACCAGTCCGCCAAGGGCGAGACTTTGGGACAGATCCAGGGCCGCTACTACGAGGCCGGTGCGCAGGTGACCCGCATCGAGCAGAACATCACGCATACCCGTGAATTGCGCCAGCGCCAGCAGGCCGACCTGCAGCAATCCGAAGGCCAATTGCTGGAATTGACCGCCGTCGATCAGCGCGATCGCGTGCAGTTGGGCGAGTTATCCGCGCAGCTTGAGGCCATGACGCCCGAAGCGGCAACGGCCCACGATCACGAGGTCGCGACGTCGCAGGCGCGTGATGCAGCCGATCACGCGCTGGCGCAATGGCAGCAGGCGTGGGACCTGCATGCCAATGCGTTGGCCATGGCGCAACGTGAAACGCAGGTCGAGCGTGCCCGCATCGAACAGCTGGAAAATCAGGAACGCCGATTGCTGGCGCAACGCGAGCGAATCAATTCCGACCTCTCCCAGCTCAAGGGACGACAGCCGGAAATCGACCTCGACACCCTGGCCACCCGCGAGACTGCGGCACGTGAGGCCGGTCGGATCGCCGAAGGTCAGCTGCAGGAGTTGCTGGCGGAGTTGTCGCAGGCGCGCGAAACGGAGCGCGAGCGCGTGGCATCGCTGAATCAATTGCACACGCGTTGGCAGAATGCCAAAGGCTCGCAGGTGTCGATCGAGGCGTTGCAACAGGCGGCGCTGGGCAAGGCCAGCGGTAAGGTCACTCAATGGCTGGCGGCACAATCCTTGGATCAAAAACCGCGCTTGGCGCAGCAACTGCGCGTCGAGCGCGGCTGGGAACGTGCGGTGGAAACCGTCCTGGGTTCGTATCTGCAGGCGGTGTGCGTCGATGGCATCGATTCCGTGGCAGCGATGTTGGACAGTTTCGACGGCGGACATCTGGCGCTGGTCATCGGCGCAGAAACCGCGCCGGCGGCGCCGGGCGAATCGTTGCTCGCCAAAGTGCAGGGCGCCACCGCGTTGCATTCCATGATGGCCGCGGTTCGTGTGGCCGCCAATCTAAACGAGGCGCTGGATTTGCGCCGTCGATTGCAACCCGGCGAGTCCGTGGTGACGCGCGATGGGATCTGGATGGGCCGCGACTGGCTGCGATTGTCGCGCGACAAGGACCCCAGTTCCGGCGTCATCGAACGCGAAGAATCCCTGCGCGAGACGCGTCTGGAAGTGACGCGCCTCAGCGAGGAACTGCAGGTGCTCGAGCGTCAATCCGAGCAAACGCGTGAATCCATTCACGGCCTCGAAGATCAGCGGGAACAACTGCAGAGCGAGGTCAATCGACTGCACCGCCAGCACGTGGATCAGCGCGCACAGCTTGAAGCCGCCCAGGCTCGGGCCCGCGATGCGGCACGACGCGTGGCGGAGATGACCACGCAACTGGCTGACATTCAGGCGGAAATCACGCAGGCCGACGAACAATTGCATGCTGCGCGTTCGCGCATGCAATCCTCGATCGAGATCCTGGCATCGCTTGCGCCGAAGGGCGCGGAGTTGGAATCCGAACGCGACCGGCTGCGCGAAGCACTGAACGCCGCGCGCGCGGCAGCACAGTCTGCTCAACAACTTTCCCGCAACCTCGCCGTGCAATTGGAGTCCAGACGCTCGGCGCATTCCTCACTGATCAACACATTGGCTCGCATCGAGCAGCAGTTGCTCGCCTCGGTGCAACGGCGTGATGATCTCGCGGCCCAGTTGGCCGGCGGTGAGGCTCCGCTGCAGCAGCTTCAGGTCGAATTGGATCAGGCGCTGGCCCAACGGCTTAACGTCGAATCCGAATTGCGTGCTGCGCGGATCTCGGTGGAAGAACTGGAGGCGGTGCTGCGCGAGCGTGACTCGGTGCGCATGGATGCCGAACGGCGGCTCGAAGAGACCCGCGGCGACATGGAATCTGCACGCCTGGCCGCTCAACAGGTTCGCGTCCGACGCGAAGGCATTGCCGAGCAGTTCGCCGCGACTCGCTTCGAGATGGAATCCATCATCGGACAATTGTTGCCCGATTCCTCCATCCCGACCTGGGAGTCGCAGCTGACGGAGACCACCGGCAAGATCGAGCGCCTGGGTCAGGTCAATCTGGCGGCGATCGATGAGTTCAAGGAACAATCCGAGCGCAAGGAATATCTGGACCGCCAGAACAAGGACTTGACCGATGCGCTGGAAATGCTCGAATCCGCGATGCGCAAAATCGACCGTGAAACCCGTACGCGCTTCCAGGACACCTTCGACCGCGTCAACGCGGGCTTGAAGGAAAAATTCCCCCGCCTGTTCGGCGGTGGTCACGCGTATCTGGAAATGGCGGGCGAAGATTCGCTGGCATCCGGTGTATCCGTGATGGCGCGGCCGCCCGGCAAGCGCAACAGCAGCATCAGTCAGCTCTCCGGCGGCGAAAAGGCGCTGACGGCGGTGGCGCTGGTGTTTGCGATTTTCGATCTGAATCCGGCGCCTTTCTGTCTGTTGGACGAAGTCGACGCGCCGCTGGATGAAAACAACGTCGGTCGTTTCTGCGACATCGTGCGCGAGATGTCGCGCAGCGTGCAGTTCATTTTCATCACGCACAACAAGAGTACAATGGAACTCGCATCGCAATTGGTCGGCGTCACCATGCACGAGCCGGGCGTGTCGCGCCTTGTCGCCGTGGACGTGGATGAAGCGGTGCGCATGGCAGCCAGCTGAGGATTCGCCCACTTGCCCGAGTTTCGTTGGATTCTGCTCGGTTTGGGAATGTTGCTGCTCGGCGGCATCTGGTGGTGGGGCAGCCGCCGACCCTCCCAGGCGCGTGGCTTTTCCGAGCTGCGCGACTCCGAGGCGCCAGGCGGAACACTGGTCTCATCGGCGGTTGAGCCGCTCATGAACGTGAATGCGCCGCCGCCGGCCGCCTTCAATGCGAACCCGGTGGTGCGCGAACCCAGCATTTCCCCGTACGAGCCGTTGCGCATCAGCACCCACGAATCCGACGACAGCCCCAATGGCCTGGACATCCCGGTCATGGCCGAGCCTGACGCCGATTCGCAGATCGTGGAACTCGAGGACGTGCAATTGCTCGAGGAGACGAACACTGACGCCGTCGGCGCCACGACGACCTTGCTGACGCCGGACCCGCTGCAGGAGGCGATCGATCCGAATGCGCAGACGCATCCCGGTGCGCATACCCAGACCAGTGACCCTGTGCAGACCGGCACGATGACGGCGGGCACGGACGGTTCAGCCACGCACGTCCACTCGCAAAGCACAGGAGCCAGCGGACGATTCGCCATGCGGCGCGATCTTCCGGCAACGGCGACGCGCACGGATGTTAGCGGGCGCTTCTCCCGGGTGAAACCGGAGGCGCCCAAGCCGATCCAATTGCAGAAGATCCTCACCTTGCGCATCTGCGCGATGGCCGACAGCACCTGGGCAGGGGAAGACCTGGCGCTTGCCTTGTCAGGATCGGATGTGGTGCATGGCCGGTATGGCGTGTTTCATCGACTCCATGCCGACGGTCGGTCGGTATTTTGCGTGGCGAGTCTGGTCGAACCCGGGAGCTTTGATCCGGCGCAGATGCCGCAGCAGCGCTTCCCCGGCATCAGCCTGTTCGCCGTTCTGCCGGGTCCGTTGGAGCCCGTGCCAGCGCTGGAAGCCTTGCTCGAGACGGCGCGACAGCTCGCACAGGATCTCTCCGGCATGATGCAGGATGAGCTGGGTCAACCGCTCTCACCGCAGCGCGCGGTGCGTCTGCGTGAAGAGGTGCTGCAATTCCAGCAGGCCGTGCAAGCGAGCGCTTCGCCGTAGGCCGGTCCTCGAGCATGGTGTTTTGAGTTCCAAGCGATCCTCCCAGTCTCCCGCCGCGCGCATCCGGACCCTGCGCGATCAGGTCGAGCACTACAACTACGCTTATCATGCACTGGATAACCCGGAGGTCTCCGACGCGCAGTACGATTCCCTCCTGCAACAGCTGCGCGATCTGGAGCAGCAGCATCCAGAACTGATCACCGCGGACTCGCCGACGCAGCGCGTGGGCGCTTCCCCGCTGGCGGCGTTTGGCGAGATCAAACATCGCGTCCCGATGTTGTCGCTGGACAACGCCTTTTCCGACACCGTCGTGCGGGACTTCGACCGACGGGTTCGCGAACGTTTGAAGGAGAGCGGACCCCTACGCTACTCCGCCGAGCCGAAACTGGACGGGCTTGCCGTCAGTGCCACGTATGCCGATGGCATCTTTGTGCAAGGCGCCACCCGTGGTGACGGTGGGACCGGCGAGGACATCACACAAAATCTGCGCACCATTGCTGCATTGCCGCTGAAGTTGCGCGGCAGTGGTATTCCATCGGTATTGGAAGTACGCGGTGAGGTGTTCATGCCGAAGGAACGATTCGAGCGCTTCAATGCCCAGGCGGCGACCCGCGGTGAGAAGGTGTTCGTGAATCCACGCAACGCCGCAGCGGGAAGCCTGCGTCAATTGGATGCACGCATCACGGCGCAGCGGCCGCTCGATATCTTCATCTACGGCACCGGTTTCGTGCAGGACGGCGCACTGCCGCTCACACATGGCGAAACGCTGCAGCAATTGCGCCAATGGGGATTCAAGGTGTGCCCTCAGTCACGCATTGTCGACTCCATCGATGACTGTCTGCGGTTCTACGAGGACATCGGCGCGCAACGCGCCTCGCTGCCGTATCAGATCGACGGCGTCGTCTACAAGGTCGATGACTTCGAGCTGCGCCGCCGCCTCGGGTTCGTCGCGCGCGCGCCGCGGTGGGCGATTGCGCACAAATTTCCTGCCGAAGAAGAGATCACCGTGATCCGTGACATCGAGTTCCAGGTCGGCCGTACCGGTGCGCTGACGCCGGTGGCGCGGCTCGTGCCGGTGTTCGTGGGCGGGGTCACCGTCAGCAACGCCACGTTGCACAACATGGATGAGGTGGAGCGCAAGGACGTCAGAGTCGGTGATAGTGTCGTCGTGCGTCGCGCCGGCGATGTGATCCCGGAAGTGGTCCGGGTTCTGCTCGATCGGCGGCCCGCGAAGACCCACGCATTGGTACTGCCGTCAAAGTGTCCCGTGTGCGGGTCGCCGGTGTTGCGGGATGCGGAGCAGGCAATAGCGCGTTGCACGGGCGGTCGCACGTGCGCTGCGCAGCGGGTTGAGGAGATCAAGCACTTCGCCTCACGGCGTGCGTTGGATATCCAGGGGCTGGGCGACAAGCTCATCGAACAGCTCTCGGCGACCGGCATCATCAAGAGCCCGGCCGACCTATGGGATCTGCAGGCGGAGCAGCTTCAGGAGCTGGACCGCATGGGCGAGAAATCCGCACAGAAAATCATCCACTCGATTCAGGCGGCCAAGCGCACGACCTTGCCGAGGTTTCTGTATTCCTTGGGCATCCGCGATGTGGGCGAGTCGACGGCCCTGGCGCTGGCACAGCATTTTGAAACGCTGCAACGAATGCTGTCTGCCTCGGAGGAACAGATCCAGGAAGTTCCCGATGTCGGGCCGGTGGTCGCTCGCAATACAATAGCCTACCTTCGCGAGCCGGAGAATCAGCGGCTGCTAGCGCGTCTGGTGGCAGCCGGCATTTCCTGGCCGGCTGTGACGCGCCCGGCTGCGGCCGGCAACTTGAGCGGCAAGACCTTCGTGCTCACGGGAACCTTGGCCGGCATGACCCGCGAGGCTGCGCAGGCGGCCATCCAGGAGGCGGGCGGAAAAGTGACCGGAAGTGTGTCGGCGAAAACCAGCTACGTGGTTGCCGGGGCAGATCCCGGCTCCAAGCTCAAGAAGGCAAACGATTTGGGTGTTGCCGTCCTGGATGAAGCCGGGCTCTTGGCTTTACTTAAGTCTTCTTCTCGATCTTAGCGGTCTTCTTCATCTCATCGACATAGGCCTGTAGTTTCTTCTGCAGGATGCGGCTGCCCAGCTGTTCCTTGACCTGCTCGAATGGCGGCGGTGACACTTCGCGTGTCTCTTCCAGCTTGATGATGTGCCAGCCAAATTGCGTCTGCACTGGCGCGGCGGTCATTTCGCCTTTCTTCAGGCCTTTGACGGCGTCAGCAAACGGCTTGACCATGCGGGCAGGCGAGAACCAGCCCAGGTCGCCACCGCGTTCCTTCGAGCCGTCCATGGAGTTGGCTTTGGCGACGACGTCGAATTTAGCGCCGCCTTTGATCTGCTTCGTCAGCTGCTCCGCCAGTTCCTTGGTGGCCACCAGAATGTGGCGCGCGTGATATTCGGTCTTGTCCATGCTGGTGAGCGCCGCTTCGTACTCGACGCGCAACTCCTGCTCGGTGGGTTCTTTGCCCTTGAGGTATTTCTGCGATTCGCCATCGGCAAGCAGACGCAACCGAGCCACCGCAAGACGTGAGGCCGTATCGGTCTCCTTATCGATGCCGTCCTTGAGGGCCTGGTTCGCGATCAATTGGGTGTTGATCAGTTCATCGAGCACCTGGGCCTTTTGCTCTGCCGTCAGTTCCCCGGCGTTCTTGCCGGCGACCGACTTGGTGTAGAAATCGTAGATTTCCTGTGAAATCGGCGTTCCGTCCACGGTCGCGACCGGCGCGGGCGCAGGCTTGTCCGGCGTAGCAGGGGTGTTGGCGGTGGGTGCGGCAGATTTGTTGCAAGCGCCCAGCAGCGCGGCAACGGCGAGCAACGCGCCCGCACGAATCATCGATGACAAAGAAGTGGAATTCATGGTTGTCCTTCAAGAAATGAGTCGGGAAGTCTAGCGCGAGAGGTCGCCGGGCGCACGCGCATCGATGGCAAGTGCATGCACATCGGTTTTGAGCAAATCGGCCAGCGCCGCGTAGACGCGACGGTGGCGCGTAACCGCCGACAAGCCGGCAAACTCGGCGGAAACGATGCGCACGCTGAAGTGGCCCATGCCGCCCGCAGCGCCGGCATGCCCGGCGTGATGATGGCTGTCATCCTCGACCTCCAAGGCCGAGGGGTGAAACGCGGCTTCGAGCCGGGCGCGAATCTTGGTGGTGCGGGTGGGTTCAGACATGCGGTGCACTACCTCTGACCCTGCGCATCCGGCGAAGTTTTGGAGCTCAGCCAAAAAATCTGCGGAATCATGAAAATGGCGGTCGCCAAAGACACGCCGTAGGTGTGGAAATAGACCCAGGTTTTTTCCGAGAAGTTCTGCGCGATATAGCAGTTGGTAAATGCCACGAGCGCGAACCAGCCGGCCCATACCGCGTTGAGGACCTGCCAGCCGCGTGGTCCCAAGGCGATGTCGTCCGGCATCACCGACTGGAACATGCGCTGCATCAGCGGACGTTGGCCGACCAATCCGCTGATCAGCAAGGCCACGGCGAGCAGCCCGAACAGGATGGTGGGTTTCCATTGAATGAAGCGCTTGTCGTGCAGCAGCAGGGTGGCGGACCCCAGCACCAGCACCAGGACAGCGGTCACCACGTGCAGACCCTTGTATTTTCCTGTCCGCCAGCGATGTACGAACATCAGGATCACGCTGGCGACCATGAGCACCCCGGTGGCCCAATACAAGCCTCCCGTGAGATAGGCGATGAAAAAGGCCGCCAGCGGAAGCAATTCGAGCACGGAGTTCATCCGCGTATCATAGCGAATAAGATATGAGCATCTATTTGGAACTGCATCCGGTCTCTCCCCAGAAGCGCTTCATCCGGCAGGCGGTGGAGGCGTTGCGCGCGGGCGCGGTCATCGTCTACCCGACGGATTCGTGTTACGCGTTGGGTTGCCACATCGGCGACAAGGACGCGCTGGACCGGATCCGCGACATCCGTCAGACCGATCGCAACCATCATTTCACGCTGGTTTGCCGGGATTTATCCGAAGTCGCGAAGTATGCGCACGTCGAAAATTGGCAGTACCGGCTGTTGCGCGCGCATACCCCAGGCCCCTACACCTTTCTGCTCAAGGCCACCAAGGAGACGCCGCGGAGGCTCAAGCATGAGCGTCGTGGCACCATCGGACTGCGCGTACCCGGGCATCCAGTGACGGAGCTGTTGCTGCAGGAATTGGGCGAACCCATCATGAGTTCCACCCTGCATTTGCCAGGCGATGAATTTCCGCTCACCGACGCGCGCGAAATTCACGAACGGTTGGAACGAAAAGTCGAACTCGTGCTCGACGGCGGCAATTGCGGACTCATCCCCACCAGCGTCATCGACTTGTCCAGCGATCAGGCGGTGGTGGTGCGCGAAGGTCGCGGCGATGTGACCCCATTTATGCACTCCTGACCCGTATAATGCGGGTCCAGCTCGTTAAGTGAAATTCAAGTAAGGTTTTAGAAAGTGAGAGTAACTCTTGGATTGTATTGAATTTATTATTTCGCTTGGCGCGGTTGCAAGCGAATGATGTCAGGACCCATACAGAACCGGCGCACTTTGTCGGGCATGCGGCCGACCGGCCAGCTTCATTTGGGCAACTACCACGGTGCCCTGAAGAACTGGACTGAACTGCAGTATCAATACGACTGCTACTTTTTCGTTGCCGACTGGCACGCGCTGACCACCGGCTATGACGACACCTCCAAGCTCGAAGAATTCGTCTGGACCATGGTCATCGACTGGCTTGCAGTGGGTCTGAATCCCGGCGTCTCGACATTGTTCATCCAATCGCGCGTTCCCGAACACGCCGAGCTGCATCTGCTGTTGTCGATGATCACGCCGCTGAGTTGGCTCGAGCGCGTGCCCAGCTACAAAGATCAACAAGAGCAATTGGTTGAGAAAGATCTCGCAACCTATGGATTCCTTGGATATCCGCTCCTGCAATCGGCCGATATTCTGCTGTACCGGCCACAATACGTGCCGGTCGGCGAGGACCAGGTAGCCCATGTCGAGGTGACGCGCG
>JANMXI010000075.1:0-66030 GCA_031394735.1 Pseudomonadota bacterium
GCTGCTGCTCGGCTCCCTTCCCGATGCATCGGTCGTGGCGGAAGCGGACTCCGGCGAATCGGCCTGCCTACTGTATGCCGAGCACAAGCCCGATGTGGTCGTGATGGATCTGGCGATGCCGGGCATGGGCGGATTGGAGGCCCTGCGGCGGATCCGTGCCCGGGATCCTCAAGCTCGGATACTGACGCTGTCCGCGCACGACGATGCCATGCATGCGCGCCGCGCCCTGCAGGAAGGTGCGCTCGGATTCTTGTCCAAACGCACCGCTCCGGAAACACTGCTATCCGCTGTTACCACAGTGGCCGCGGGACAGCGTTATCTGGATGCACAGATGGCGCAAAAACTGGCGTTTGCCGAGTTCGAAGGTGGGACCAAATCGCCGATCGAGAGGCTGTCCGAGCGGGAGTTTGAGGTCTTCGTGCGTCTTGCCGGGGGCGCTACCGTACAACGCATCGCTCAGGATCTGACCCTGTCTGCATCGACGGTCGGCACGCATCTTTACAACATCAAACAAAAGTTGAATGTCGTCAATCAATCCGAGCTGACGTTGCTCGCGCTTCGACATGGGCTGATCGGAATTTAGCCTACGATGAATTGTCGCACTCAACGCGAAAGGAATTAAGTGCGAACAGCGCCTCATCACCAACCTACAACATTTCTGCGTCGACGGCTGCCGCTCGGAATCGTTTGAGAAGATTCGGATGAAGCGTGCCATGGCGCGGCGATTGCCCATGCGGTGCACGCGGGGGAACCGCGAACCAGTCGCTGGTATACGGCAGCAACATTCGTTCGCGTAGATTAAATTTCGTTGGGTAACTCAGGCCAGCCAGTTAGTAGGCCGCCGCATCGACCATTGCAATGGCGAACTCACCGGAGTGCAGCTTATCGACTCGCTGAAAAGTACCGTACGCCACCAACACCCGATAGAGCGGAGCGTTCGCGTCATCAACGATAGTCGCCAGTGCCGGGCGATGCTTGGGCCCCGGCTTGAGGACCTCATTCTCGGGGAATGCGCCATGCCGCGATGCCAGCCCCTCACGGACGAGAACCGGAAACCCCACCAAGGTAATGCACCGCCGACATCGCCTGCGCACGCACCCCCACCGCCATGCTCGCCTCGTCGATATCAAAATACGGTGAGTGAGTGGTCCCCTTCGGAAAGCCAATCCCCAACCAATAGTAGAGCGAGGGAATGTCCTTGCCATAAAAGGCAAAGTCCTCCGAACCCGGCGAATAGTCGACCTGATCGTTCACATTGCCGTTGCTGGCGCTCGCCAACACCGGTGCAAGCGAGGCCATCAGTGCAGGATCGTTGATGATGGCGGGCGTCGGCGGCTCCCACGTGATCGCGCCGGAACCGCCATAGCGGGTGGCAATGCCGGCGACAGTCGCTTCCGCTTTTGACATCACCTCTTTGCGCATTGCCGGGTCAAAGGTCCGCAGCGCGCCAACCTGGTCGTGTTGAGCGCGGATCCCCTGGCCAACCCCGACAACTACAATGCTATTCTCGATATTTACAACGACGGCATTCGCGTGGATCGAAGCGCTCTGCCGTCGAAACGGATTCTGTCACTGAAGTAGCGCGCGACCGAGGACACCCAATGCGACACATTTTCCTGCTCATTGCCGCGGCATCGATCTGCGCCTGCCACAACGCGGGACATCACGAAACGCCCGCCCGTGCCGAAGAATCGCCGACTTTTTTTCATCTGGAGCCTATCAAACCGCTGGCGGAATTATTACCGGCGGCGCTCGGCGCCAAACCACCAGCCGAGCAGGGAGAATTCCGTCACGCAGACCTGGTCGAGGTCATTTCACTGGATCCCACGATCAAACTGGACATCCGCTATGCGACGACGCGCAACTTCCTGAGCACGCCGCTGTACAGCCAGCCGCGCGCCTTTCTACAGCGGCCGGCTGCGCAAGCTCTGGTCCGCGTGCAGCGCTCGCTCAAGGACGAAGGCTACGGACTCCTCATCCACGATGCCTACCGGCCCTGGTATGTCACCAAGATCTTCTGGGATGCGACTGCGCCGGAGAATCACAAGTTCGTTGCTGATCCCGGTCAGGGCTCGCGGCACAACCGTGGCTGCGCGGTTGATCTGACGCTGGTTGACCTGAAATCCGGCCAGCCCATCACGATGCCCAGCCTGTACGACGAGATGAGCGCCCGCGCCTACCCGACCTTCGAGGGCGGCCCGGTCGAGCCTCGCCGCCTGCGGAACCTGTTACGCAAACACATGGAGGCCGAAGGCTTCGATGTGTACGAATTCGAATGGTGGCATTTCGACTACCGCGATTGGCGTTCCTACTCGATTCAGAACACTCGCTTCGAGGATCTTGGGTTCGCGCAGTAACAGCGCAACAGCGTAAATGCCTGCACGGATAACCCTAGAATCATGGTGTTCTCCTCGCGTTGGAAATCAATGTCGCACAGTCCGCATCCGCAGTGAGGCCCGGATCCACAAACGCCAGTATTGAAGCCAGTGGAGTCAGAATGAGTCCCAACGCAACCGCTCCTGCTGCCTGACCCACGGAATGCTTGGCCTGAAGGCCGATCGCAGGACGCGACAGAGTCCCCTGCAGTAACAAGGGCGATCGGACACGCCCTAATCTCACGCGCTTCGGATGACCCGCGAGGCGCAGATCAATCGCCTCCGTGTCCAATCGAATACGCCCTTCTCCGCTCACGAGCACGTCCTGCGTGTCCAACACCAGGTGCTGCGCCGTCAGCACACCGTTGCGCGCCTGGAAACTGGCGACGCCACAGCGAATCGGCGTAGTTTGAGTTTGCTTCGAGACAAGCATGCCCAGTCCTCGCAAGTCGACCCCAGCAAGCTCGGCAAATGCCGTCCGCACTTCGCCGCGCGGAATTACGGCAGTCAGCTCGCCCTCGGCGCTCGCCGCGACCTGGTGAACCGACGCCCCCTTGCCATGGATTGTGACGCGTGCCGTCAGGGTTCCTTCCAGCGGCGGGTCGACATTCTCCTTGCGAACAAGCCGGCTCAACTGCAAAGCACTCATCTTCACATCGACGGCAGCAGCAGGCACGTCGGGCCGTGCATCGATCGTGACGGTCGACCGCAATTTTCCCTGCAACAGGTCTGCGGTCAGGGGCGACGCCTTCAGGACGCCGCTCTCCAAGGTACCGTCCGCCGCGACGTCGAACAGCGAATAACGGCCCACCACCACTTCGTGCGCGCGATACTTCAGTGCGCCATCGACGCGCAGTATCGAAGCACGATTGAACATCGCGTTCGACAAAAGTAAACGCGGATTCTTATCCGATTTAGCGTCGCCTGCAGCCGCACGCTCACCCGTGTCCGCGAGCCGCAGACGTTGCGAATCCAGTGTCGCGGTGATGCGCGGCCTTGTCGTCGACGTCTCGATCGACACCATGCCCTGCACATCGCTTTGTCCAAAGGTGAGAGAGAGATCCTTATAAATAAACAGCGTTCCGCGTCGATCGAAAGCCGCGACGAGTCGATACGCTCCGGTGTTGATCAAGGTCACACCGGTCAGGAAATACAGATCGTGCAAATTCGAACCGCTCGCCTCTGCAGTGCCCTCCATGTCATTCAGCGACAGCGGCTGCCGCAGTACGCCTCGTCCCTTGATCTGCGAACCACTCGACTGCTCGGAAAAGGTGAACGCATACGGTTTGTCGGGCGACAAACTCGCCAATGACGCGCCGTCAATCTCGATAGCCGTTGCCCGCGTATTGAGTTCCCCGATCGCAGTCAGGCGCAATGGCAAAGCCGTGGCAGGATTCGCGCGATCGTCCACCGTGACGGAGCCGCGAAATCGCAGGCGTCGACGCTCATCGTCCAGACTCACAGTGGCATCGCGCATCGACAACGCATGAATGAGTGGTATTGCTCCAGAGGAACCCTTCTTGGAGTCCCGCCACTGCCAATTGGCCTGGCCTGCAGAATTGCGCACCAGATGCAGGGCTGCCTTCTCCAACGCCAGTGATTGGATGACCATCGGCCCGGTGACACTCGACCAGTCGATCATGAGCGTCATACGCCCAACAGTCGCCGTTGTTCCTGCGGGCACCCACGGCGGATTTTCGATCGTCACGTCATCGGCGACGATTCGCGGGTGGCGTGTAAACACGTGAAATGTCAGAGATCCGTGAACTTGCACGGCACGATGTGCGCGTTGCGACAGCAGCCGGATCACAGACTCATGAAACCACCCGGCTTGCAGCGCCAGCGCCAGCCCAACGCCAACCAGCAAGAACCCGCTCAGCGCAAACATCAGCACGATCAACAGTCGACGCAGTGTCGGTCGCTCGTTCATGAGGGCCTGTAACGAAGGAATATTGGTCTCCTGAAGTGGTCTGTAGCATCCGTCGCGTGTCTGCCAGACCGACGCCGCGATGACGGTGCGGGTGTGTATCCCCTCATTCTCATCGTTTCACGTGCTCAATTGATAGGGAAAACCCTGATTTCACCCGACTGTTGACCCTGTGCTTCAGCATCGGCGCCGCCCGGCGATAAGGGGAGGTGAGCTTTAACCCCAACGAGCTGCGACGGCGAGCGCTCCTCGCAGCATGCGCTGCCCTAGTGGCTGGCCGACTCGCACCTGCCGCGCACCCCGACCCATGCCTCGTCAACGTCCTATAGCCCCTTCCCGGGTTGAGGCGTGTAGTCATTCACCCACAACGAGCGGTGGATGTTCCTGATAGTAGAACGGTGAAACACGGTCCATTCTTTCCACATGGCACCAAAATCCACCTCCCCAACGGCCGCGACGCAACACCGTCAGCGCAGAAATCGCACCGCCGAGGACGACTCCACCGTGGTTGTCGTTCGCGCATTCAGCACCCTGATCAAGCGCCGCGGCAGCATGCCGTCGAGCGACACCGCCACGGTTGCCGCCGACGGGACCATTGGCGATAGTCGGCCGGCGCCGATCGAACCGAGCATCGACACTCCGCCACCCACCAAATCCAAGCGCCAACACCTGGATGAAAAGGCCCATGCCTACTCGGAGTTCTGTAGATCGCGCTGTTAAGAGCCTGTCAACGGTATTTTCCAAACTCCATTCTCGCGATGGCCCGATTGTGCACGTCGTCCGGCCCGTCGACGAGCCGCAGGGTGCGCGCGTGGGCGTAGGCCTTGGCCAGCCCGAAGTCAGTGGTCACCCCGCCGCCGCCGTGCGCCTGAATGGCATCGTCGATGATTTTCAGCACCATGCGCGGCGCCGCCACCTTGATCATGGCGATCTCGAGCTGCGCCGCCTTGTTGCCGACGGTATCCATCATTTGAGCCGCCTTCAGACATAGCAACCGCGTCATCTCCAGGTCGATGCGCGCGTTGGCGATTCGTAGCTCCCACAGCGATTGTTCCGCGATCTTCTTGCCGAAAGCGGTCCGCGACAACAGCCGAATCGTCATCTTTCGCAACGCTTCCTCGGCCATGCCGATCGCGCGCATGCAATGGTGGATGCGGCCCGGCCCCAGTCTGCCCTGCGCGATTTCGAAGCCGCGCCCGTCGCCGAGCAGCATGTTCGATGCCGGCACCCGGCAATCCTTGAGCACCACCTCGGCGTGACCATGCGGCGCATCGTCGAAACCGAACACCGGCAGCATGCGCACGATCTCCACTCCCGGCGTGGCCATCGGCACCAGGATCATCGACTGCTGCTGATGACGCGCGGCGGCAGGATCCGACTTGCCCATGACGATGGCGATTTCGCAGCGCGGGTCACCGGCACCTGAGGACCACCATTTCCGGCCGTTGACCACGTAGTCAGCGCCATCACGTTCGATGCGCGTTTCGATATTGGTCGCATCTGAGGATGCGACGCCCGGCTCGGTCATCAAAAACGCTGACCGGGTCTTGCCGTCCATCAGCGGTTGCAACCAGCGCTGCTTTTGCGCCAGCGTTCCATAGCGATGGAACACCTCCATGTTCCCGGTGTCCGGCGCGGAACAGTTGAAGACCTCGGAGGCCCATTCGACCCGGCCCATCTCCTCGGCACACAGCGCGTATTCCAGATTGGTCAGTCCGGGCCCGACGAATTGAAAACTGTCATCGACATGCTTGTGACTCGAGGCCGGAGGCATGAACAGATTCCACAGTCCGTCCGCCCGTGCCCGCACTTTCAGTTCTTCGATGACCTGCAGCACCTTCCAGCGCTCGCCGGTTGCTTGCTCGGCGGCGTAGTCGACGTCTCGCGGCACGACCTCCGCGTCCATAAACGCGCGTACCCGGTCGCGCCAAAGTGTCTCGCGATCGCTTAATGTAAAATCCACAATAGTCCTTTAATTATTTGTAATTTATAATATTTATACTAAATGAAATCAAAACGTACCCGGGAACGCGCCACCGTCCATCAAGAAACTCTGTCCGGTGATATAGCCGGCGTGCTCGCTGCAAAGGAACGCGCAGGTCTGCCCAAATTCGGCCGGCGTCCCGAAACGCCCGGCTGGAATTTTCGCCCGGTCGGACGCCGCGATTGCCTCCTCGCCCTCGCCCGCACCCTTCGCCGCGCGGGCAATGCCCTGACGCAGTCGGCGGGTATCGAAGGACCCGGGGAGCAGATTGTTGATCGTGACATTGCGGTGCGCGACCTGACGGGCAACGCCGGCCACGAAGGCCGTCAGACCCGCGCGCGCTCCGCTGGACAGGTCCAGACCCGAAATCGGCATCTTGACGCTCACCGAAGTGATGTTGAGTATCCGCCCGAAGCCACGTTCCGACATCGTGCCGATCACCCTCTGGATCAGCTCGATCGGCGTCACCATATTCGAGGTGACGCCTGCCAGCATCGCGGCGCGATCCAGCTCGCGAAAATCGCGAAACGGGGGCCCACCATTGTTGTTGATGAGAATATCCGGATCGGGGCATGCGGCAAGCACCGCCGCCTGACCCTCGGGCGTGCCGATATCACCGGCGATGGCAATCACGTCCACCGAAAATCCGCTGCGGATCTCCTGCGCGGTCGCCTCCAGCGCTGCCCGGTCACGGCCATTGATGACCAGGGAGACGCCGGCCTCAGCCAGCGCGACAGCGCAGCCCTTGCCGAGCCCGGCGCTCGATGCGCACACGATGGCCTTACGGCCGCGAATACCCAGATCCATTGCTACTCCTTACTGTCCGGTCTTGAATCGTTGCCAGATGCGCGTCAACACCCTTGCCCGATCCACCGGATCCGCCTGTTGCACGAACAAGCGGGCCCGCTCCTCCGTCGTCGGATAAATCATGGAATCGCTCGCGATCGACACCTCGACACCGCTGGTGGCCGCCGCGTTCGCATTGGCATAGCGCGTGAAATTCGAAATGCGCGCCATCACGCGCGCATCCATGACGTAGTTCAAGAAGGCATGCGCATTGGCCGGGTGCGGCGCATCCTTCGGAATGGCCATCATATCGAACCAGATGATCGAGCCTTCCTTTGGAATCACAAAGCCGATGTCCACGCCATTGCCGCTTTCCACGGCACGCGCCCGCGCCTGCGCGGCGTCCCCGTTGTACGCAACCGCCACACAGATGTCGCCGTTCGCCAAGGCTTGCGTATAGGCAAAGGAATCGATGGTGCGCACATAGGGACGGGCACGCATCAAGGCACTTTCCGCATCTTGCAGATCCTTTGTGGAGGGGTTGTTCGGATCCCGGTGCAGGAACGTCAGAACCAACCGGATGACGCCGGCCGGGTTGTCCAAGACGTTGATTCCGCAATCCGCAAGCTGGGAGGCAACGGCGGGATCGAACACCAGACTCCAACTGTCTGCTGCGATGCCGCCCAGCCGCTTGCGAACCATCGTCTGATTGAAACCGATGCCCTCGGTTCCCCACAGGTAGATGGCGCCATGCCGATTGCCGGCATCGTTGGGGGCGACCTGCTTCAGCAACTGCGGGTCCATGTTGGCAAGATTCGGCAGCCGCGTCTTGTCCAGATCCTGATACACGCCTGCGGCAATCTGTCGTTCAAAATACGGCGCCGAGGGAAACACCACATCAAAGCCGCTGCTGCCCGCCAGCAGTTTGGTCTCCAGGGTTTCATTGGTATCGAAAACCAACACCTGGGTCTTGATGCCTGTCTTTTTCTCGAAGTCGGCCAGGGTGTCAGGGGCGAGGTAATCCGGCCAAATATACACGCTCAGCACCTGTGCCTTGCTCGCGCCCAACTGCGCCGAGGCAGGGCCGGCGCTCTGCGGCCCCCCGCACGCGCTCACCGCGCCAACGCTCAGCAGGCAGGACAACAGAGGGTTTCGCGCGATCCGCGGCATTCGAAGACTCCGATATATACTTTGTCATCCGGGAGGACACGAATGATCAACCGCAGAGATACCATACTCGGGATGTCGGCACTAGGCACGACGGGTCTCGCACCCGCCTCGGCACAGACGCTGGAGCGCAACAAACGCAATGTGATGGCGTTTTACGATCTCATGTTCAATCAATGCCAGCCCGCGGCAGCGATCGAAAAATATGGGGGCCAGCAGTACATCCAGCACAATCCGGGTGTCGCCGACGGCAAGGCGGCCTTCATCGACTACTTCACGCGCATGGCCAGGGAATATCCGGGAAAGACCGTTGAATTCAAGCGCGTGATCGCCGAAGGCGCGTACGTCGTGTTGCATTGTTTCCAGCACTGGCCCAACGACCACGATTGGGCCGGCATGGACATCTTCCGTCTGGATGATCAGGGGAAGATTCTCGAGCATTGGGATGTGCTGCAGATCGTTCCGGACAAGGCGGCGAACAACAATGGCATGTTCTGAACAGTGACCGGCACGGCAACACCGGTGGAGGCGCGCAAGGATCTGCGCACGGCGGGAACCACCCTGGTGGTTCGCGACACCGGCAGCGTGAAAGTACTGATGCTGCTACGCCAACGCTCCATGCGCTTTTTCGGAGGCTTCTGGGTGTTTCCAGGCGGCGCCGTCAACACCGCAGAGGCGGCGGCCACGCGCGATGACAAGAATGCCTCGATCGACTCCGCAGCGACCGCGGCGTGCCGCGAGATGAGGGAGGAAGCAGGGTTGACCGTACCGGCGGTTGCGTTGTTGCCGTGGGCACGCTGGATCACTCCAACGGCCGTGCGCCGGCGCTTCGACACCTTTTTTTTCCTCACCAAATCACCACCCGACCAGCAAGCGCACGTGGCCGATTCAGAATCCACCGAGATTCGCTGGGTCGATCCGGGCATATGGACCTCAGCCTCGTTGACCGGAGATTTTCCCCTAACGCCACCGACGATCATGGTGCTGCGCGAATTCTGGACGGCGCTGCAAGTCCATGGCTCGTTCGATGCGCTGATGGATCGGGAACGGCAGCGGATTATCCGGCCCGTGTTGCCCAAACTGCTCGATGGCGGCATCGTGGTGATGCCCTGGGATGCACAGTACGAACGCGAGCGCGGCGAAGGCATTCTGTGGGACGCGCCGGCCATCGCCCAACGGAGCGGTTGGCCATCGCGGCTCACCGCCGCGGTTCACGCGGCCTAGCGTTCTTCAGAACAGATTCGCGGCGCACACCGCCGCAATGGCCAGCGGGCACAGATAGCTCAACAGCCAGCCGACCATCCTGCGACCGAAAGGCGTGGTCTCGCTCAGCTCATCAGCGACGATCGAGCGCCGCACACGCCAGCCGACGAACACACTGGTCAGCAATGCACCCGCAGGCAGCAAAACGTTCGAGGCGACAAAATCGAGCACGACAAAGACTGTCTTGCCCTGCAGACCCGGCACCCAATCGAACGGAAACCAATCCGCCCAGCGATTGAATGACAGCACGGATGCGACGCCCGCCAACCACGTGATCGTCATCGTGAAGATGACGGCGGGTATGCGCTTCATGCCGCGGCTCTGCTGCAACCACGCGATCAACGGCTCGAGGCACGCCAGGCTGGGGGTCAACGCAGCAAACACGAGCAACAGAAAAAACAGGGTTCCCACTGCTCGTCCGCCGGGCATGTCCGCAAAAACGCTGGCCAATACGTCGAACACGAGATCAGGCCCTTGCGCCGGATTCATGCCGTAGCGGAACACCAGCGGAAAGACGATCAGCGTCGCCAGCAAGGACACCAGCAGGATCGCAGCGGAAATGATCAGCGAGGAGCGCAGCAGCGAGGTGCCACGCTTCAGATAAGCGCCATAGGCCAGCATCATGGCCGCACCAACCCCGGTGGCATAGAAGGCCTGACCGATCGCGGCCAGCACGACGGGCGGCGTGATGGCCGCAAAATTCAGCGAGAAGGCAAACGCCAAGCCGCGTCTCCAATCCCCCGCACTCAAGGCATAGGCGACGAGGATCAGCATCAACACGAGCAGCACCGGGGCGCGAATCCGATTCGCCAGCTCCAGGCCTCGATTCACGCCTCGGGCGGAAATGATGCCCACCAACACGATGAAGGCCGCATGCCAGGCAGCCATCCAGCCAGGCTTGGCCAGAAAGTCATGCCACAGCGTCACCACTTGTGGATGGCTCAACCCCGTCAGCGCACCGCTGGCGCAGGTCCAGGTGTAAGCCATCACCCAACCGGCGAGCACCGGGGAAATCAGTCTGCGAGGACTGGTGCTCCCGGTCGGCGGCATCAAGGAAAAGGTGATCGCCGCCGCGCGGGCAGGAATCCGCACCGTGATCCTGCCGGCACGCAACCGGCGCGACTGGGAGGATATACCCGAAACCGTCCGCAACACGCTCGAGTTCGTCTGGGCGGAGAAGATCGAGGACGTCCTGGACAAGGCGCTCGAGGACACTCGGGAGAATCGCGCTGCCGCGTAAGGGTAGGTGTATGTCGGTTTACGACGACGGGTTTATTTGCCCTCGGCAACCCGGCCTAATACGCGCCATGAATAGAACCCGATATAGCATTGCCATGCTGGCTGCGTTGATCTTGTCAGCCGGACTGGTCGGCGCTTCGGAAGAGCCTTCCAAGCCCGTGCCGCAGGCCTGGCGCGATACCAAGGCGACGGTGCGCGAAGATGCCAAGGCCGTGGGGGTCGCCGTAAAGCGCGATATGAAGGTTGTCGTCACCGCCGTCAAACGCGGCGCGCGTGGCGTCGCGGTTGCCTCCAAGCAAGCGGCACATGAGGTGGCCGCGGCCGCGCGTCAGGGCGCTTCGAAAGTGAAGTCCACCTTCACCGCCGACGACTCTCACTAGCGGTATGTCGGCACGGTAGACTGCAGGCTCCTGCACTCCAAGGAGTTCTTCATGATTCCGCATTTCCGTCGCGCACTGTTGACAGCCATCCTCGCCGCGGCCACGCTGGCCACTGCGCTTCCCGCCACCGTGCATGCCCGCGACCAGATCAAGATCGTCGGCTCCGCGACCGTCTTCCCGTTCACCACGACGGTTGCTGAGCGCTTCTCCAAAGCGGGCAAGTTCAAGGCGCCGGTGGTCGAATCCACCGGTACCGGCGGCGGATTCAAACTATTTTGCGATGGAGTCGGCGTCGACACGCCCGACATCAACGATGCCTCGCGACCGATCACCGCAGGAGAGAAAGCCAGCTGCGCCAAGAATGGCGTTACCAGCGTTGCCGAATTTACGGTCGGCTATGACGGCATCATCCTCGCAGGGGCCTCCAAAGGGGCGATCTTCGATCTGTCGTTGCAACAGTTGTGGAAAGCCACCGCGAAGACCGTGCCGGTGCGCGGCAAACTCGTGGCCAATCCGTATCGCCAATGGAGCGACATCGATCCGAAGCTGCCGCGCGAACCGATCGCCATCTACGGGCCCGCACCCAATCATGGAACGCGCGATGCGTTCGTAGAACTGGTGATGGAACCGAGCTGTCAAAAAGCGCCGGAAATCGCCGCACTGAAAAAGGACGAGCAGAAGAAAGTCTGCGGTGTGATGCGTGAAGACCAGGTCTGGACCGATGTCTCAGAAGACTACGGACTGGTCATGGGAAAATTGTCCGGCAACCCCAAAGCGCTCGCCGTCTTCACCTTCTCCTACCTTGATCAGAATCGTGACAAGATTCATGCAGCCACCGTGGGCGGTGTAGCAGCGACGCTGGAATCGATTTCCTCGCGTCACTATCCCCTGTCGCGTCCCTTGTTCATTTACGTCAAACAGGGCCACGTGGGACAGATTCCGGGCCTCGTTGAATTCGTGAAGGAATACTTGAGCGAACGTGCCGCCGGTGAGGAAGGCTATCTGTCCGACAAGGGTCTGATACCGATGCCGCGCGTACAGGCGCTGCTGCAGCGTGCGGCGGCGGCCACGATGCGGCGGTAGACGACGGCTTTGGAAGTAGGGACTTCCACGGATTGAGCCGCCTCGCAGTCAGGCGTACAAGAGCACACTCCTACCCTTCAACTCGAGCGTTCACCATGTCCACCGCCACCCTGCATTTTCATGCTCTCGTCTGGATCGACCACAGCCAGGCGAAGGTATTTCACCTCAATGCCACCGAATCGGATTTGAAAAATATACCCAGCACGCATCCGCACCAACACCTGCACCACCACGCCAATTCACGCGACGATGGTCATGTGGCCGTGGATAAAGAGTTCCTGAAGAAAGTGTCGCAGGCCGTGGGCGATGCCGGTGCGATCCTGATCACCGGCCCGTCGACGGCGAAGACCGAATTGGTGAGCTACATCAATCATTCGCATCCGGACATCGCGAAGCGCATCTCCGGAATCGAAACGCTGGATCATCCGAGCGACGGTGAATTGGTGGCGCATGCCCGGAAATTCTTCAAGGCGGACGATCGCATGCACGGCTAGCAGAAGTCAGTGGCGGCGCCTGTACGATTCGTTCATGCGCGCCGCCACTGGGTTGCACCACCCGGCTTGTCCTCGAGCAGCACACCGGCGGCAACGAGTTGATCGCGGATCTTGTCGCTGAGCGCAAAATCTTTTGATTGTCGCGCCGCATGTCGCTGCTCCACCAGCGCATCGATGTCAGCATCGGCCAATGCACCCGCAATTGCATTCGCCGTTGCATGCCCAGTTGCATTTCCGGTTGTACGCGCCGTTACACGCGTGATCAAACCCCGCTTTAGGTACGTATTCGGGTCCTGAGCGAACAGGCCGAGTACCGCACCGAATGCTCGCAGACTGGCGGCCGCTTTCTGGGCTGCGTCGAGGTCGCCACGGTCCTTGGCTACGTTCAAATCGCTCGCCGCGCGCTGCGCCACTGCCAGCGCCTCCGGGGTGTTGAAATCATCGTCCATGGCTTCGGTAAATTGCGCGAGCAACGCCGCGCTCGGCTCCCCGCCCGCGGGCGCATCCCTGAGCGCAAGGTAGAACCCCAGCAGGGTTTCATCGGCCTGCTCCAATTGCGCCTGCGAGTAATTGATGGGCCCGCGGTAATGACTGCTGAGCAGAAACAGGCGCATCACTTCCGGATCGCGCAATCGGTCCAGCACGTCGCGCACAGTGAAGAAGTTGTCCAGTGATTTGGACATTTTTTCGTCATTGATGCGCACGAAGCCGTTGTGCATCCAGATGTTGACGAACGGCGTGTCGCAGGCGCCGCAGGATTGCGCGATCTCGTTCTCATGGTGCGGAAACTTCAAATCCATGCCGCCGCCGTGGATGTCGAAATGCGGCCCCAACGTCTGCATGGACATGGCCGAGCATTCGATATGCCAGCCGGGGCGTCCGGCTCCCCACGGCGACTCCCACGACGGCTCGCCCGGCTTGGCCGGCTTCCAGAGCACGAAATCCAGGGGATCGTTCTTGTCGGTATCGACCTGCACCCGCGCGCCGGAACGCAGGTCGTCGATGTTTTTGCCCGACAGTTGTCCATACGCCGGAAACTTACGGACCGCATACAACACATCGCCGTTCGCCGCCACATAGGCCATGCCCTTGGATACCAGCGTTCGCGTGATGTCGATGATCTGCGCGATGTACTGCGTGGCACGCGGCTCGCAATCCGGCTTCTGCAACCCGAGCCGGTCGCAGTCGACGTTCATCGCATCGATGAAGCGTTGCGCCAGCGCGTTCCAGGGTTCGTTCAGTGCGGCGGCACGCGTGATGATCTTGTCGTCGATGTCGGTGATGTTGCGCACATAGGTGAGGCGATAGCCGCTGAAGCGCAGGTAGCGCTGCACCATGTCGAACACGCTGAGCATGCGCGCATGTCCCACATGGATGTAATCGTAGACGGTCATTCCGCACACATACATGCGCACTTCGCCCGGCCGGATTGGAACGAAGACCTGTTTGGTTCCCGTCAGGGAGTTGTGGATCTTAAGCATGCGATTGCAGCCGCGCGCGGGCGATGGCCGGCGGCATCAGTTTGAGCAGCGGCGCGAGCTCCGGACCGTGCGCTTGCCCGGTCAACGCCAGCCGCAGCGGCATGAACAGATGGACGCCGGATTTGCCGGTGGTCTCCTTCAGCAAGCGCGTCATCGCCTTCCAGTCACCATCGGACTGATCATACGCGGCCAGCGCCGCGACGAAAAATGCGCGGCCCGCGCCTGCCACGATTTGACCTGCATCGGCGTCCAACGGCGCGAGTTGACCGTACACCGCGGCCGCCCACGGCGCGGCATCGCCTGGCAGCACCACATTGTGACGCACGAGGTCGACAAACGCATCGATGTCCACCTGCGGCGGTGGCGTCGGGATGGAGGCTGACAGCCAGTCACGCACCTGTCGCGTGGTGGCGCGCTGCAAGGACTCCTTCTGCCAGTGAATCAACTGCGCTTCGTCGAAGCGCGTCGGCGCACGTCCCAGATGATCGGGCCGGAAATGGCCCGGCATGGCGTCCGGCCGCAGCCATCCATCCACATCGCTGGTATGCCCCAGGTGGAACAGGTGATTGAGAACGGCTTCGGCCAGAAAGCCGCGCTCGCGGAAATCGCGCACGCTGGTGCTGCCATGGCGCTTGGACAAGGGCGTGCCGTCGGCGCCCATCAGCAAGCCAACATGCCCGTATTGCGGCCGGCGCAACCCGAGCGCATCGAGCACCATCAACTGGCGCGGCGTGTTGGTGAGATGGTCGTCGCCGCGCAACACGTGGGTGATGCCCATCACCGCATCGTCCACGGCATTGCAGAAAAAAAACGACGATGTGCCGTCCTCACGGCGGACGATGAAGTCGCCGATGTCAGCCGACGCAAAGCGCTGCGGTCCGTGCACCAGGTCCGTGAATTCGATGACAATGTTGTCCGGCACCTTGAAACGCAGAGTCGGCCGCAGGCCACGAGCCTCGCGTTCGGCGCGCTGCTCAGCGGTTAAATTGCGGCAAGTACCGGCATACCGCGGCGGCTGTCCCGCCATGCGCTGCAGCTTGCGTGACAGTTCCAGATCTTCGGCCGTGCAATAGCACGGATAGGCCCGCTGCTCGGACTCGAGTCGACGAAACAACGCCAGATAAATCTCGCCCCGCTGCGATTGCGAATAGGGTGCGGACGGGCCGCCGATGTCCGGGCCCTCGTCCCAGTCCAGGCCCAGCCATTTCAAATCGGAAAACAGTTCGTCCCGGAAGCGGTCCTGGCTGCGCTCGACATCGGTGTCCTCGATGCGCAGGACAAACCGCCCGCCGGCTTTGCGGGCCCACAGGTAGCTGAAAAACGCAGTCCGGGCATTGCCCAGATGTAAGGAGCCGGTCGGACTGGGGGCGAATCGCGTATTTACGGTGGACAACATGACTCACCATTGTACCCATTCGAGTAGAATCCCAAAGCATGAAGCACGCGATCTACGCCTTGGGCCTTGTCTGCCTTGCGGGATTGACCGGCGCCCGCGGCGAAGAGACTGCCGCCGCAGCCAAATCACCGTCTCCCGCGGCCGTTCCGGCGGTTGCACCCGTGGCGGCTTCCAAAAAAGTCCGGGTGATCACCAGTGCAGGCGCATTCGTCATCGAACTCAATGCCGAGCGCGCGCCCTTGAGCGTGGCGAATTTCCTGAGGTACGTCGACGAAGGTCAATATACCGGCACGATCTTTCATCGGGTCGTCGCCAATTTTGTCATCCAGGGCGGCGGTTACGACAGCAGCTATAAACTGAAGGCCGCGCCGCATAAGGTCGTCAACGAGGCGGGCAACGGCTTGAGCAATTCGCGCGGCACCATCGGCATGGCGCGCGCCTCGGACCCGCATGGCGGAGACTGCCAGTTTTACGTGAACCTTGCCGACAACGGCGCGCTGGATCCGAACGCGAGCCGCTGGGGCTATGCTGTGTTCGGCAACATCGTCGAAGGCATGGAAGTCGTCGACCAGATCGGCAATGTCGCAACCGGTTCGCGGGGCACCTTCAAGGAAGACGCACCGCTCAAGCTGATCACGATCGAGAAGATCGAGCGCATCGCGGAGCACGCCTCGCCGTAATGTCGTGACCACGCTATTCATTTCCGATCTGCATATCGATGCACATCACCCGCTCATCACCCAGCGCTTTCTGAACTTCCTGCGCGGCGAGGCGCAACGCGCCGCCGCCCTCTACATCCTGGGCGATCTGTTCGAATCCTGGGTGGGTGATGACGATCCCGATCCGGACCAACGACAGGTCATGGCCAGTCTTCAAACCCTCACGGCAAGCGGCGTGGCCTGCTTCATCATGCACGGCAACCGCGATTTTCTGATCGGTCCGCGTTTTTGCGAAGCCACCGGTGCGCGCCTGCTGCACGATCCGCTCATCTTGAGCCTGTACGGTCGTCGGGTGCTGGTCATGCACGGCGACGCTCTGTGCACCGATGACCGTTCCTATCAGCGCCTGCGCGCCACGGTGCGTGATCCAGGCTGGCAGCAGCGCTTCCTGGCGCTTAACCTCGCACAGCGCCAGGCGTTGGCCGAAGCGGCCCGCGCAGGCAGCCAGGCCCATATGGCCGGACTCGAATACTCGATCGTGGATGTCAATCAGACGAGCGTTGAGATCGCGCTGCGTGAATCCGGCACCGAGTGCCTGTTGCACGGTCATACGCACCGGCCGGGCGTGCATTCATTCCAGGTCGATGACCGCGCCTGCACGCGCATCGTGCTCGGTGACTGGTACACGCAGGGCAGCGTGCTGCGCTGGCGACCCGAGGGCTATGAACTGGGTGGGCTGGATGCGCCCGCGGCCTAGCCTGCGCTCGCAGTTGGCGTGATCGATGAGCAGCAAGTCCCGATTGGCGCAGGCCTGCTCAACCCAGGACGCCGGCGTGGCCACGCCCAGCAACGTTGGCGCCTGCATGTCAGGGAGACTCGTTCAGCGCATCGATGGCGATGAGCAGTTCGCGGGCGCTCTGGAATCGCTCGGCCGGTAACTTTGCCAGCAACCGTTGCAGGATGGCCTCATAACGCGCCAGCTCCGGCGCGATCACCGGCAATGCGGCACGCTTGTGCTTGTAGATGACTTCCATGGCCGAGGCGCCCAGATAGGGCTTTTTTCCCACCAGCATCTCGTAGAAGATGACGCCCAGTCCATACAAGTCGCTGCGCTCATCGACAGCCTCGGCATGGCCCTGCTCCGGACTCATGTAGTAGGGGGTGCCGAAGATTTCACGCGCGCCGGTCAGCTGGGTGTCGGTGTCCGCCGCCTTGGCGAGGCCAAAATCGATCAAACACGGTGAACCGTCGCCGCGCAACATGATGTTGGCGGGCTTGAGATCCCGATGCAGCACGCCGACGGAATGGATGGCCTCGAGCGCACTGGCGATCTTTTTCACATACCACAACGCCGTGCCCGGTGAGATCGGCGCCTTCATGCGCTGGCGCAGGTCGCCGAATGCAAAATGCTCCATCGCAATGTAGGCGTGATCGTCCGCGACCCCGAGGTCGAAGATGCGCACGATGTTGCCGTGATCCAACCCTGCGACGATTTCATATTCCTGCAAGAACCGGTCGAAGCCGATGATGCGCTCGGAGACATCCGGCACCTGACTGAACACTTTGAGAACGACCACACGGCCGGCGCGCTCGCTCTCCGCCAGATACACGCTGCACATACCGCCCGTACCGAGCTTGCTCAGGCAGCGGTGGCCGCGAATCGTCAGCTCGCCGAATTGATAGCGCTTGTCCGCTTTGCGCTGTCCGCGCTGGCTCGCCAGCAGGTGACGGTGCTCATTCGACGCGCGCTCCAACGCCAGACCTAAATCGATGTGGTTGAGCTTGCGGCCATACAGCCGCTGCACGCGATGATTGGTGGCGGGCTGTGGAGTCGGCGCATCGCTGAGGGCGACGCACACCACCGGAGCGAACTCCGCGCGGCTCGAATAGTCCTGCAACAGCTTCTCGGTGCGATCGGGCCTCTCCGGCGCGGTAACGACGACGACCGCGTCGTATCCGGCGGCCGCAAAGCCAGGCGGAAACGGCGGATCTTCATCGAGCTTGAAATCGACGACGTCGGCGTCGGGCCATTCGATTTCAATGTGCTTGCGCACCAGCATGCGGTGGTCCTCGCTGACCGCCACGACCAAAAACCGCATGCTCACGAGACTCGGCCCGCAACGGCGCGCCGGCCGTGCGCACTGCTACGACACGCGGACGGCTTTGGGTCCACTGGGTGTGGTGTCGCGACGTTGCTGCTTTGCCTCGTCAGATCGATCACGCTGCAAGCGCGCCAGGTATTCCACGGTGACATCGCCGGTGACGTACTCACCCGAAAAACACGACGTGTCGAATTCCTGGATCTTGGCATTGTCGTGTTGCACGGCATGCACAAGGTCTGTCAGATCCTGGTAGATCAGCCAATCGGCGCCGATGAGGCGCATGACCTCGTCGTCGGTCCGGCCCGCTGCGACCAGCTCCGATGCGGCCGGCATGTCGATGCCGTAGACATTGGGGTAGCGCACCGGCGGCGCCGCCGATGCGAAATAGACTTTCTTGGCGCCGGCTTCACGGGCCATCTCGATGATCTGCGCCGAAGTTGTGCCGCGCACGATCGAGTCGTCCACGAGCAGCACATTCTTGCCGCGAAATTCCAGGTCGATGGCATTGAGCTTGCTGCGTACCGACTTCGAACGCTGCTCCTGACCGGGCATGATGAAGGTGCGTCCGATGTAGCGGTTCTTGATGAACCCTTCACGGTATTTCACGCCGAGAATCTGCGCCACCTGCACGGCGCTGGTGCGACTGGTGTCGGGGATGGGGATCACCACGTCGATGTCGTGATCGGGTCGCTCGCGTTTTATCTTCTCCGCCAAGCGTTCGCCCATGCGCATTCGTGCCTTGTAGACCGAGATGCGATCGATGATGGAGTCGGGTCGCGCAAAATACACGTACTCGAAAATGCACGGTGTATGATGGGCGCCGGCAACGCATTGCTGCGCGTACAACCGGCCCTGCTCGTCGATGAACACCGCCTCGCCCGGCGCGACATCGCGAACCATCTTGAAGCCCGACATGTCGAGCGCCACGCTTTCCGAGGCGAGCATCCATTCCGGGCCCTTCTTGGTGTCGCGCTTACCCAGCACCAACGGACGAATGCCGTTCGGATCGCGGAACCCCAACACCCCGTGGCCGATGACCATGGCAACCACGGCGTAGCCGCCGCGACAGCGTCGATACACGGCGTTCACCGCAGCAAACACGTCGGCGGCGGTGACGCGCGGCGTACCCACTCGCTGCAGTTCGGAGGCAAACACGTTGAGCAGGACCTCGGAGTCCGAGGTGGTGTTCAGATGGCGGCGATCCTCGCGGATCAACACTTCGGTGAGTTCACGCGCATTGGTCAGATTGCCGTTGTGGGCAAGACAGATGCCGTACGGGGAATTGACGTAAAACGGCTGTGCGTCGTGCGCGCTATCGCACCCGGCCGTCGGATATCGCACGTGGCCGATGCCGGCGTTACCCTTCAGCTTCACCATGTGCTTCTGCTGGAACACGTCGCGCACCAGTCCCGAATCTTTGCGCATGAACAGTTCGCCGGCGTCCGCCGTCATCATACCGGCGGCATCCTGGCCGCGGTGTTGCAGGACGATGAGCGCATCGTAGATACGCTGATTGACTGCGCTGACTCCGACGATTCCAACGATTCCGCACATGGTTTAAAACCCTTCGGCCTGTCGCGCCGTTATCGAACTTTGACGCCGGAGATGCGCTCGAACGTGGACCAGGGCTCACCCTTCTCGCCCACCATCGCGCGCAACCAATCACCCACTGTCTCGCCATAGGGAATGAGTTTGGACTCGTTCCACCACTCTTCCTTGTTCAGATGCAATAGCTCGCAGCCGATGACCGCCAGGCCCACGAGCAGCAACCCTCGTACAAAGCCGAACATGATGCCGATGGCGCGATCCAGAATACCCAGGCCCACGCTGCGCGTGAAATATTGCAGGAGAAGTCCGGTGAGGATGCCGGCGATGACGACGAGCACCATGACAACGAGCCGTCCGACCCACGGGCGGACCTCTGGACTCGCCAGCAGCCCGCCCAGATGCGGCTCGATCAGCGGACCGAACTTCCACGCCAACCAGACACCGGCAACCCAGAACACCAACGAAACTGCTTCGCGAACGAACCCCCGCATGAAGCCGACGCCAGTCGAGACCAGGACGATGAGGATGATGAGAAAATCGGCCAGGGTCACGGCACGCCTCGGGAGTCCACTACAAGTCCGCATTCTACCGGAGGCGACGCCACCGCGCGGGAAAACCCGCGCACCAACCCAACAATGCTGCGGTGAGAACTGTGACTGACGTCAAGGTGCGATGATGCTGACGCTCTGGCCCTGCGATTTGAGCTTGGCGGCTGCGCGATCCGCCGCCGTGCGGTCCGCAAATGGGCCGGCCCGCACACGATGCTTGCCGCCTTGTGTCGAGACATAGACGCGAATTCCCTTGCCATGCAGCGTCCGCGCAAGCTTGTCGGCATTGGCTCTACTTGCAAAACTGCCCAATTGAATCGACCAGCCGCCCTTCGCGCCGATGGGCGCAAAGGAATTGGTGGAACGCGACGTGCGCGCGACCGGCGGCGGCGGCTCGGCAACTGCTTCCGCCGCAGGTTGCGGCGCCGGCAGACTTTGTATTTGGGGTCGAGGCGTCGCAGATTCAAGTGGCGGCTGGCTGCGCGCCGACTCATGCGCGGTATCCGGAACAGGCGCCGTGTCCACCTTGGCGGGACTTGCGGGCAGGGGCGCAACGGACGGCGGTTCAGTGACGGACGTCGTGATGGGCGGAGTAGCAACCGGCGCAGCCGCGCTCGCCGAACCGGGATTGCTGAGATCGACGGTGTAGGTGCGAACGGCCGCGGCCGTGCTGGTGGGCACTTGATTGGGAATTTCGGCAGGTCGCGCGGCGACGGCCGTCCGCGGTCCGGACAACAACTCGGGCACGAACAACACGGCAATCAACACCAGAATGGTCGCGCCGACCAGGCGTTCCTTCAATCGACGATCCATCTTCACGATCAAGGCGGGCACTTCCGGTTCATTGCGGGTCCGTCACGATACCCTGCGATTCCAGCCAGTCAAGCACCGGGCCGACACTGTGAAAGGAGCCGAACGCAACGATGCGGTCCGCCCCATCCGCCGTGTCGCGGGCGCGTTCGCAGCATTGCTCAAAACTGCCGCCCAGGGAGTAATGGCCGCTGACCAGATCACCGACGCATTCCGCCACTGCCGCATCGCTAAGGCCGCGCGGACCCTGCGTGGCGGCGAACCACCAGTGATCCACCACTGCGCCAAGTTCGGCGACGATGGCGCGCGCGTCCTTGTCGGCCAGCACACCGAACACTGCATAGGTCTTGCCACGAGCCGGCAGCGCTCGCAGATTGCCGGCCAGCACCCGTGCGGCACTCTGGTTGTGCGCAACATCCAATATCCAGGTGGGATCCGAGTCTGTCGCCGGGGCAATGATCTGAAATCGGGCCGGGAGCTGCGCGCGGCGCAATCCTGCGGCAATCGCCTGCGGTGAAATCGTCAGTCGCGAATCGAGCTCCTCCAACGCCGCCAGTGCCGTCGATGCATTGTCCAACTGCGTCGTGCCGAACAACGCAGGCAGCGGCAGATCGGGTAGATCCCAGCGCGTGCCACGATATCGCCAACGCGACCCTCCGGGTTTACGTTCATGCGAAAAGTCTCTGCCCAATCGTTTGAGCTGCGCGCCGACCTCGGTCGCGGTGCGCAACACCGACTCGGGCATGTCCTGGCTGCCGAGGACGGCGGGCCTGCCGCGACGGAAGATACCGGCTTTCTCCGCGCCGATGGCCTCCAGCGTTGACCCAAGAAAATCCTGGTGATCGAAACCGATGCTGACGACGACCGCAACATCCGGATCGATGATGTTGACGGCATCGAGCCGGCCGCCCAGCCCGACCTCCAGCACCCAGGCATCCACGCGCGCTGCTTCGAACACCAGAATGGCAGCGAGCGTGTTGTACTCGAAAAACGACAGGCCGATATCGCCGCGTGCAGCTTCGATGCGCTCGAACGCGGACACCAGCGCCTCTGCGCTCACCAGCGAATCGCCGACACGGATGCGCTCGCGATAATCGCGCAGGTGCGGCGAGGTAAACAGACCCGAGGAATAGCCGGCAGCCTGCAGGATCGCAGCCGAGTAGGCGCCGACCGACCCTTTGCCGTTGGTTCCCGCGATGGTGATCACCGGCACGTCAGGCCGTTGCCAGTGGAGACGATCCAGCACGCTTCCCAGCCGCTCGAGCCCCAGGTCGATGACGCGGGGATACGCCTGCTCCTGGTACAGCAGCCATGAAGCCAGATCGCGCAACGCTAACCTTGTGCCGGCGCGGGCTCTTTTCCGGTCATGATCCGCAGCATCGAGCCGATTCGATCGCGCATCTCACGCCGGTCCACGATCATGTCGAGTGCGCCATGATCGAGCAGGAATTCGCTGCGCTGGAACCCTTCAGGCAGGGTTTCGCGCACGGTTTGCTGGATGACACGCGGACCGGCAAAGCCGATCAACGCCTTCGGTTCGCCGATGTTGACGTCGCCCAACATGGCGAGGCTCGCCGACACGCCGCCGGTGGTCGGATCGGTCATGACGGAGATGTAGGGCAGACGCGCTTCCGACATGCGCTTCAGCGCCGCACTGGTCTTGGCCATCTGCAACAGTGAATACAACGCTTCTTGCATGCGCGCACCGCCGCTCGCCGAAAAGCAGACCAACGGCGAACGATGCTCCAGGCAATGATCAGCCGCGCGAACGAATTTCTCGCCCACCACCGAGCCCATCGAACCGCCGAGAAATCGAAACTCGAATGCAACGGCGACAACGTCCAGCTCGGCCAGCTTGCCTGCCATGACGATCAACGCATCGCGCTCGCCCGTCTGCTTCTGGCTTTGCACCAGCCGGTCGCGATAGCGCTTGGTGTCCTTGAACTTCAGTGGATCCTCAGGCTCGATCTTCGCCGCCAATTCGGTCACCGACCCGGGGTCGAAGAATTTCAGCAGTCGTTCGCGTGCATTGATGCGCATGTGATGGCTGCATTTGGGGCAGACATGCAGATTGCGCTCGATCTCGGCGCGATACAGCACCGAATCGCAGGCGGGGCACTTGGTCCACAGCCCTTCGGGCACCGAACGCGTGCGGCGTTCGGTCTTGATCCGCGAGGGACGTATGCGTTCAAACCAGGACATGCATGGACTCCGTGAACCCGCTAAGCCTAAAAAACCCGTTGATCATAGACCAAGGAACGGCACTGCGGCCAACGTGGCCGGAATACCGTACTCAGCGCGGTATTCCGCAGCCCAAAAATATAGTCCGCCGGCCGGTGCGGTGGGGCCGGCTTTGCGCCGGTCGCGGCCGTTCAATATCTCCATCATGGCCTGGCGCGGCTGGGGCGTGTCCAGAAGGTGAATCAGGGTCCCGACGATATTACGCACCATATGGTGCAAAAAGGCGGTGGCGCGGATTTCGATCCAGACATAGTCCCCGGCGCGACGCACCTGCAGGATATCGATGCGGCGCGTCGCGCTTTTGGACTGGCATTCGACCGACCGGAAGGCGCTGAAATCATGTTCTCCGATCAAAACCTGGGCCGTCGCGTGCATCAGATCGGCATCGAGTTTGCGATGAATCCAGGCAGCGCGGTGGCGCTGCAGCGGCGATCGGGCGCTGCGATTGAGAATGTAGTAGCGATAACTGCGCCGCAGGGCGCGATGGCGGGCATGAAAATCATCCGCCACGGCGGAAGCCCAATTCAACGCAACACTGGGCGGCAGTCGCGTATTGGATCCCAGCACCCAGGCCCGCGCCGTACGTTCAGCAGTGGTTTCGAAGTGGATGACCTGCGCGGCGGCATGCACGCCGGCATCGGTACGGCCGGCGCATACGCACTGCACCGGGTGGCCTGCGACGTAGCTCAACGCCGTCTCGACGGCGCCCTGTACGGTGATGGAGTGCGTCTGGGTCTGCCAACCGGCGAACTCAGTGCCATCGTACTCGACGATCGCGGCGAGTTTGACCAAATCCGGACAACCCGACGCCGGATCAGCCCGGCAGGGATTCGATCAGGCGCCGTGCTTCTTGTTTCTGACTGGCCGAGCCTTCATGCGCAACTTCTTCCAAAATGCTGCGCGCGCCTTCCGGATCACCCATATCCATATAGGCACGGGCCAGATCCAGTTTGGTGCCTACTTCGCTCATGGTCACCGGTTCCAGTTCCGGCAACTCACCGTCGAAGCTCTTGAGCTTGTTGGTATCGGCCTGCGAATCTGCCTGGATTCGCGTCGTCACGCCTTCGCCGTGGACAGGTTCGCCGACATCCAGATCAACGCCCTTGTGGCGGTCGGTGGTCTCGAACACTTCGGATGAGAATACGTCCTCGGCGGCGCGCGGCTGATCGACGGTTTCGCCGGTCCCCGAAAATGCATTGGCCAGGCGGTCCAGATCCAGATCGATGCTGGCATCGGGGCTTAATGCCTTCAGACGCGAGGTCGACTCCGTGTCCAGATGTTCGACCTGTGAGAAATCCAAAGCCTTCACACGCGAGGTGGAGGCGATGTCCAGGTCCATCGGCAGATCGCGCGGCATCGCCACGGTCGGCGCAGACTCGGGCCCGATGACGGCCGTATGTTGCCCGGCAGTGCTTTGCTCCAGATCCGCGATGAAGGACGCTTCGAGTTCGCGCTCCAGTTCAGTCAGATCGCGATCGCGTACCGCGTTCTCGGCATCCTGCATCATCTTGCGTGAATGTTCGTCGAGACCGGCGACCATGGTGGGCGCGTCGGACGGATGATCGGTGACATCCAGGCCGCTGCCGGTGCGATCCAACGAGACGGAACGAGAGTCGGTCTGCTCGAGCTGCGAGAGCGACGGAGCGCCCGTCTGCTCGAGTGAGTCCAGGTCCAATCCCAAGTCGTCGATCGCAAGCTCAGCGGTCTGCTCGGTGCCCTGCGGAATCTTGGATTCAATGCGGCTGCGAACTTCTGCAGTTTCCCAGGCAGCCGTCGGCGAGTTGGACGCGTCGAACGCCATCGCCTCGGATTCCACCGTGGGCTCGTCGCGGGAGGGCATTTCACGCGTGGGGGATTCGTCCGAACCACGCTCCGGCGCGTCCAGCACGAAGTCCAGATCCGATGACTGGTACGCCGGCGCTTCACCGGTCGCTGCGGTCGAGCTGCTTTCCTGCGCAACATCGGCAGGTGGCAAGCTGCTCTGCTCGCCCTCTGGCTCGCCGAACAAATCGATGTCGACGCGATTCTCGCCGCCTTCCAGATTCAGATCGACCAATGCGCCGGCACCCATGCCGCCGCCGGTGCTCTTGGAGAACAGTGCTTCGTCGGGGCAGATCTGCTTGCCCATGATGAGAATTTTTTCCCACTCGCCCGCCGGCGCGCGATCGCGGCTGGCGTACAAATCTTTCGCCGATTGCAGGAACAGGTCTTTGTTGCCCCAGACGAAGTAGATTTCGAGGAGCTTCAGTTTCAGATCGCGACGATCCGGTTCGCGCTCCAGCGCGATTCGCACCAGATCGGCGGCCTGGTCGTACAGACCATAGGCCATGTGGAAATCGGCCTCGGCCAGCGGATCGCCCTGATCCAGATTGATGGCTGCTTCGCTCGACAGGGTGTCGTCGCTGGGCTTGCCCTCGCGTGACTTGGGCGCAGCAGACTCTGCGCTGCTTGCCGCCGCCATGGACCGGATGTCCGGTCGTTCGTGCTGACCGGATTCCTCGACCACAAAAGACTCATCGCCGCGGCGCACGCCCAACAGCTTGGAGGTGGAATCACGGGAGTCGGCCACATCGGTATCGACCAATCCGCCGAACTCGCTGTCATCGGAGCCCTGTCTGCGCTTCCAGGCAGCAAAGCCCAGACCGCCCAGCAATGCGACAACCAGCGCCGCCGGTACCCACCAGTTGTTTGAGATCCAGTCCAGCCAGGAACCCGACGGTTCTTCGACCACCGGCTTGGGAGCAGGCTTCGGCGGTTCTGTGGCGACCGGGGGCTGATCCGCAGGGGTGGCTGTCGGTTCGGTGGCGGGAGTCTGCGCAGCGCTCGGCGGCGTTGCCGGCTCCGAAGTGGCGCCAGGCTTTTCCTCGGGAGTGGGCTTCGGCGCAGGCGTCGGCACCACAGGCGCTGTAGCGCCGGTCCCCAGTTTCTTCTGCAGCGCTGCCAACTCGGCATTGCGCACGTCCAACAGTCGGCGCGATTCGGCCAACTGAGACTCCAGATCCTTGACCCGGCCCTTGAGCGCGGCCGACTCGGAGGTCGAAGCGCCGTCACTGCCTGAGCTTCCCGTACCGGCTCCCGTCGGGGCGACAAGGCGCAAATGGCCTTCATCACCGGCGGACCGTGAGCCCTGCCAGGCACTCATCTGGCGCCGGACTTCGCTGACCGCTTCACTCTGCTTCAGCGCGGCAATTTCTTCCGCGCCCGGCACCCGCAACACGGCGCCACGGCGCAGCACATTGATATTGCCGTCGAAGGCCTGTGGATTGCCCCGATACAGAGCAATCATGGTTTGATCCAATTGCGCGCTGGAACCCGGGTTGACGCTGCGCGCCAGCTTCATCAGGGTATCGCCGCCGCGTACCTGATAGGTTTCTCCGGCAGCCATGCTTGCGGCAGGGGCGCTGGAGGTGGAGGACTCGGTCGAAGCGGTTGCGCTTTCGCGCTGAATCGAGCCGGATTTGGTGGTCTCGGCAGGCGCCGCCAGCGGCGCGGCAACCGCCGGCGCGGAGGCTCGGGATTCGCCCGGTGTATAAACCGGCGGATCGAGCAATACGGTGTATTCGCGTACCAGACGGCCGCGGGCCCAATTGACCTCGACCAGGAAGGTGACGAAGGGCTCGGGAATGGCGTCGTTGGAGCGCACCAGCAGAGCGTCATGGCCGTCTTTGCCCTTGCCGACCTTGAAGGCGATCGTGGACAGGAACGGCGGACGGTCGATGCCGTAGCGCGTGAAGGTGTCGCGCGAGGCGAGCACGGCCCGTAATGAGGTCAGCTCTTCCGGAGTGGCCGACACCAACGCGATTTCCGCGTTGAGCGGCTCATTCAGGGCTGAATTGAGGTGTATTTCGCCTAAGCCGACGGCCCAGCTCAAGCTTGGGCAAAGTACGGAGACCGTCAAGATGAGACGAGGCAGCTTCGACAACATTTCTACTCCCAGCGAACCGGTGTGCTAAGGGCCCAAAGTTCATTGACTATGAGCAGCTTGGCAGTGAAATCTCACATCCCCGGTTAACGACCGCGGAACTATAACTTAACAGTAGCGATTTACCAAAATATGGGCCACAGAAACTGCGTTAATTGCAGCACACTTTCGAACATTGTCGGCCACCACCCACATATTTAGCGACCCAGGTCGAGTGGAATCGAGGCGCAAACGGCCGATGGTGACCCGGTCGGGGGCCAAAGATTTGCCGGCCGGCGTCGGGTAAGGAGGGCTGGCGTCAGCCTCCACCCACTGTACGCCGGGCGCCGTGCGCAGCGTCTCGCGCGCCTGCTCCAGCGTCATGTCGCGATCGAACGCAGCGTGGATGGCAAGCCCGTGACCGAAAAAGACCGGCACCCGTACCGCCGTCGCATTGACCGCAAGCGCTGGCAATCCCAGCAACCGGCGCGCGTCGCTTTGCAGGCGCAGCTCTTCCAGCGAGGCACCCGATTCGTCCAGCGCATCGACTTGCGGTATGACGTTGAAAGCGATGCGTTCGCCACCGCCACGCACCTTAGGCTCCTGTCCATTGAGCAACGCGGCGCATTCGCGCGCCAGCTCCTCAAGCGCCGCGCGGCCGCTGCCCGACACGCAATGGTAGGTCGCCACGTCGACGCGCGACAGGCCGGCGAGACGATGCAGCGGCGCCACTGCGGTGGCGAGCGCGACGCTGGCGCTGCCCGGCATGACGATCATGCCGTGGCGCGCCTGCCCCACGGCTGACCCGTCGAGGATCCGCGGATTCACATCCGCCGCGATCATCGGTGCATCGGTCGCATCGCGAAACGCGCCGGACCCCTCGATGACCCAGGCATGCGCGGCTGCTCTTGCGGCATGCGTACGCGAAACCTGCGCACGACTGCAGAAGAACACCAGCTTGACCGTGCTGAAATCGAATTGCTCCACATCCAGCGCCGGTTGCGCCTCATCCTCTTCATCGGCCTCGAGGCGGCCGATGTCGCGCAATTCTTCGAGCCGGAAGATGCGTGCGTACGGGAACTTGGACGTGCGCAACTCGGCGATCACCGCGCCGCCGATGAGGGTGGAGGCGCCGACCACGGCGACGTTGATTGTGCCGGGCCCGCTCATCGCTTGTCCGTGATGATGGGCGTCGTGCTGTGCACATCGCCGCATTGCGCGCGATGCCGAAGGTAGTGATCCATCAGCACCAACGCCATCATGGCCTCCGCAATCGGTGTTGCTCGCAACCCCACACACGGATCGTGGCGTCCAGTGGTGCTGATTTCGGTAGCTTGGCCGTGAATGTCGATGGTACGTCCCGGTACGGAGATACTCGAGGTGGGTTTGACCGCCAGATTGACGAGGATGTCCTGCCCGGAGGAGATGCCGCCGAGAATGCCGCCGGCGTGATTGCTGACGAATCCGGCCGGGGTGAGTTCGTCGCGATGTTCGGAGCCGCGCTGCGTGACGCTCGCAAAACCAGCGCCGATTTCCACGCCCTTGACCGCATTGATGCTCAACATCGCCGCGGCAAGATCGGCATCCAGGCGGCCGAACACCGGCTCGCCAAGACCCGGCGGAACGCCGCTGGCGAGCACCGTCACTTTCGCGCCGATCGAGTCGCCCTCGCCGCGAATTTTCCAGATGAGTTGTTCCAGTTCGGCAACTCGCGACGGGTCGGGACAGAAGAAGGGGTTGTCGTACACAGCGTCGAGTGCGACGGGGTCAAGGACCAGCGAACCCATCTGCGCCAGATACCCTTGGATGCGCAGCCCGAGTCGTTCACGTAGGTACTTGCGGGCAATCGCGCCCGCCGCCACCCGCATCACGGTTTCGCGCGCCGACGAACGTCCACCGCCGCGATAATCGCGCAGCCCGTATTTCTGCTGATAGGTGTAATCGGCGTGCCCGGGACGGAATCGATCTTTGATCTTCTCGTAATCGCGGGAACGCTGATCCTCGTTGCGCACCAACAGACCAATGGGTGTGCCGGTGGTTTTGCCTTCGAACACGCCGGAGAGAATCTCCACCGTGTCGGATTCTTTGCGCTGCGTCGTGTATTGCGAAGTGCCCGGTCGGCGGCGCTCGACGTCGGCCTGCAGATCGGCCTCGCTCAAGCTCAAGCCGGGCGGACAGCCGTCCACCACGCAACCCAACGCCGGCCCATGGCTTTCGCCAAAGCTGGTGACCGTAAACAGGCGACCGATGCTATTTCCTGACACGCTCGCTCAACTCCTCGATCGGCTCCAGATCCTGGGCCCGCAAAATAAACACCCCGCCCCCGCCGTGTTCGAAGTCGGGCCATATGAACGGCACGCGAGGCCAGGCCTTGAGCAGCGCACGTTCGGTATTGCCGACCTCGACCACCAGGATGCCGATAGCGCTCAAATGCGCTCGCGCCTGTCGCAGGATCACCCGCACCGAATCCAGGCCGTCTAAGCCTGCGGCCAGCCCGAGCCGCGGCTCATGCCGGTATTCGCGCGGCAGTGTACGCATCTCGGCGCGGCCGACATAGGGGGGATTGCTGACCACGATATCGTAGACAGTGCCCGCCACTGCGTCCAAGTGATCGGAGACCTTGGCATGAACGCGTCCGCCAAGGCCCAGTTTACGAATATTGCGCCGGCACACGCTCAACGCCTCGCGCGAAATATCCAGGGCATCAACCTGGGCTCGCGGGAATGCCCTTGCGCAGGCCAGCGCAATGGCGCCGCTGCCGGTTCCGATGTCCACGATGCACTTGACCCGGCGCGGCTCGATCCACGGCCGGAATCGCGCCAAGGCCAGTTCGGCGATGGGTGAACGCGGCACCAGCACGCGTGAATCGACGTACAGCTCCATCTGGGCGAAGAAGGCGCGATGCGTGAGGTAGGCCAGGGGTACGCGACGGCGTATGCGCTGCGCGAGCAACGCCTCGATGCGCGCCTGCTGGCGGGCGGTCAGGAGTTGCGGATAGACGCTGGCGCCCAACGCATGGTCGAGCTTGGCCACAAAGAACACGAGTTCCGCGGCTTCATCGCGTGCATTGTGGGTGCCGTGACCGAAACACACCCGCGCCTTGCGCAACGCGCGTGCGCAGTGGGCGATGGCGGATGCGACGCTGACGGACGTTGCGCGTGGAATGTGCAGCTTCCTTTTCAAAAACGCGAGGGTAGCTCAAGTGCGGCGGTGGCTGTGGGATAATCTGCGCCGTGAACAATTCATCCCGACTCCTTCTCGCCGGTCTGTGCATCCTGATGGCAGCGATCGGATTTGCTGCATCCCATCTGTGGAAGCGCTCGCACACCGGTCCGGTGACGCTGCTCACCGGCACGATGCTGGAGCCGCGCCGAAGCTTGAGCGATTTTTCGCTGCTTGACCATCACGGCGCCGCCTTCACGCCGCAGTCGCTGCAGGGCCGCTGGACTATGCTGTTCTTCGGCTATACCAATTGCCCGGATCTGTGTCCCACCACGCTCAGTGCGCTGGCCGTCATGGACAAGTCCCTGCAGGGCGAACGGGAGGCCGTGCGACCGCACGTCGTGTTTGTATCGGTGGATGCGCGCCGCGACACGCCGGCGGTCCTGGCCCGCTATGTGCCGTATTTCAATCCCGGCTTCTTGGGCGTGACCGCACCGGACCAGGCAACCGTCGAGACGTTCGCGCGTCATCTGGGGGTGGCGGTGATCATCGGCGAGGAACACGACGGCACTTACAGTGTCGATCACTCCGGCGCCATTTTCGTGGTTGCGCCGGATGGCCGGCTCGCGGCAATACTCACCGGCCCGCACAGCAGCGCGGGTCTGCTCGATGATTTTCACCGCATCGTCGCAGCAGGCGCATGAGCAACGCCCCTCCTGCCGCCGGCAGCCGCACCTCGCTTGCCGGCCGCGCCTTTGTGGCCTTTCAATTTCTGTTGCCCCAGCACGCGCTGTCGCGGCTCATCCTGCACGCCACGCGAGTGCGTGCACCCTGGTTCAAGAACGCCCTGATCACTGGTTTTCTGAAACTATTTGAAGTGGACATGAGCGATGCGCAGACGGTGGAACCGTTGCGCTACGCGAGCTTCAACGAGTTCTTCACGCGGCCGCTCAAACCCGCGGCGCGGCCGATTGCGGGCGATGCCGACCTCATCGTCAGTCCGGTCGATGGCACGGTGAGCGAATGCGGCGGCATCGATCAGAACCGCCTCCTGCAGGCCAAGGGACGGACCTTCACCCTGCAGGACCTGCTCGCCGACCAGCCCTGGGCGTCGACCTTTGCCGGCGGCAGCTTCTGCACCCTCTATCTTGCGCCCTACAACTATCATCGCATCCACATACCGGCTGCCGGCGACCTCCTTTCCACCGTGTACGTTCCCGGCGCTCTGTTCAGCGTCAACGCCACGACGGCGCAACACGTGCCGCGTTTGTTTGCGCGCAACGAGCGCGTGCTGACCCTGTTTGAAACCGCATTCGGAAAAATGGCCGTGGTGCTGGTGGGTGCACTCAACGTCGGCAGCATGGCCACGGTGTGGGCCGGCGATATCACGCCCGCCGCTCGCCGCCGCGTGACGGTCCTGCCGTCATCGCCGATCAGCCTGGCGAAAGCCGATGAACTCGGCCGCTTCAACATGGGCTCGACCGTCATCGTCCTGTTCGAAGCATCGCGCGCGCGGTTGTTGCCGCAAATACGCGTCGGATTGCGCATCAAAGTCGGCGAGCCGCTCGCCCAAGTCGAGAGAGGCGCCACGTGAACCAGGGTTGGCAGCCGACGGCCGACCTGCCGGCATTGCGTCACCGCGCGCAGCTATTGCAACGGACGCGCGAGTTCTTCGCCGCGCGTGGCGTGCTGGAAGTGGAAACGCCCGTCCTCAGCGCGGCCGGCATCAGCGATCCGCAGATCGAGTCCTTGCGCACCACCATTGCCGGACGACCGGGCTCCTTCTTTTTGAGCACGTCGCCGGAATTCGCGATGAAGCGGCTGCTCGCCGCGGGCAGCGGCGATATCTACCAGCTCTGCAAGGTGTTTCGCGATGGCGAGATCGGCCGCTGGCACGAGCCGGAATTCACGATGCTCGAGTGGTATCGGGTGGGCTTCGATGACCACACCCTGATGGACGAGGTCGCCGGGCTGGTCACCGCCCTGCTCGCGCCGCAGCGCACGCTCGGGCCTGCAGAAAAGTTGACCTACCGCGAAGTCCTGATGCGTCATGCCGGCGTCGACATGAACGTGGCGACCGACGATGACCTGGCCCGCGCGGCACTGGACCGGAGCATCGATTGTCGCGCGGTACTGGACCGCGACGCCCGATTGGATCTGCTCATCAGCCTCGTGGCGGGTCCGCAATTGGGACGCGATCGCCCGACCTTCGTCTGCGACTATCCGGCCTCGCAGGCATCCCTCGCCCGCCTCAAGCTGCAGAATCCGCCGGTGGCGGCGCGATTCGAGCTGTATCTGGACGGCATCGAGCTGGCCAATGGGTTTCAGGAGTTGACCGATGCGAATGAGCAACGTAGCCGGTTCATGCACGATCGCGAGGTGCGACAGTCGCGCGGCCAGGTGGTGCCGCCGATGGATGAGCGATTGCTCGCGGCGCTGACGGCGGGTGTGCCGGAGTGCGCCGGCGTCGCACTGGGGTTCGATCGACTCGCGGCGCTGGCGCTGGGCGTTCCGCAGATGAAATCGGCGATGTCCTTCAGCGTCGAGAACGCCTGAAGGACGGAGTGCCGATCAATTCTTGCCGCGCGACAGATACTCGCCGGTGCGGGTGTCGATGCGCAGTGTTTCACCCTCGTTGATGAACAACGGCACGCGCACCATGGCGCCGGTCTCAAGCTTAGCCGGCTTGGAGCCGCCCGTCGCCGTGTCGCCGCGCACGCCCGGATCGGTCTCGACGACTTTGAGTTCCATATGGGCCGGCGGAACGACCTGCAACGGCACGCCGTTCCACAGCGTCACGATGCACACGGTGCCGTCCTTGAGCCATTGCGACGTGTCGCCGACAGCCGCCTTGGAAGCGGTGATCTGCTCGAAGGTGTCGGGAACCATGAAGTGGTAAAAATCGCCGTCGCTGTACAGATATTGCATATCGGTATCGACCACATCGGCCGCCTCGACTGTGTCGCCCGACTTCCAGGTCCGCTCGATGGTGCGACCGGTCTTGAGATTACGGACGCGCACCCGGTTGAAGGCCTGACCTTTGCCCGGCTTGACCATTTCATTCTCGACGATGGCAAACGGGTCGCCGTCGATCAGAATCTTCAGTCCGGATTTGAATTCATTGGTGCTGTAGGTGGCCATGGGATCGCCTTGATCGTCAGTTCGGTCGCTGATCGGGGGGTCGTAAAGGGCGCGTATCATAGCCGGATAGCCCCTTCCTAGCCAGCTTGCGCCTTTACCTGAAGGCCAAAGCATCGCAGGAGGCAAGACGTCGGTCCCAGTTTCGTCCCGCCAGCAGATGCTACACTTTGCCCCGTTATTGTTAAGCGGGAACCCATGGTGAGCGAGCAAAGTGCCGTACCGATGATTGTCATGACGCGGTCGCAGGACCACGTTGAGGCGGTCAACAGCGCTTTGCGCAATGCCGGACACCCGGTGCATTGCACCTGGTTGCCCGATGCACGCGATCTGGCCGATGCGCTGACCCAATTGAACCCCGAGATGCTGGTCGCCTTCATCGAAGAGCTGGAGATCGACCTGGCTTCGATCATGAAAATCAAAAGTGTCTCGGCTCCCGGCATGCCGGTGCTCGTGGCGCGTACCCAGGTCGATGAAGCGCTGATCGCCGAGGCCATGAAGCTGGGCGCGCAGGACGTCGTCACCCTGGAGAATCGCAGCCGACTGCAATCCGTGGCAACGCGCGAATTGCGTTCCTATCGCCTGGAACGCGCCCTTAACACCACCGTTTCTTCGGCGCGGGATTATCGCGAGCAGCTGCAGCAGTTCATGGACGGCTCCGCGGACGCCATCACCCATGTCCAGGAAGGAATCGTCGTCGAAGCCAACAAGGCCTGGCTGGAGTTGTTCGGCTATTCAGGCGAAGATGCGCTCACCGGTACGCCGCTGATGGATTTGTTCGAACAGGAAACCCATCCGGCGCTCAAAGGCGCGTTGATCGCCTGTCTGCAGGGCAAATGGACCGACCATGCACTGAAGGTGCGCGCCTCGCTGTCCGACAGCTCCACCCTGCCGCTGGAAATCACACTCACCAAGACCGACTACGAGGGCGAGGCCGCCATCCGCGTGTGCGTGCCGTCGCGTCAGAAAGAAAACCGCGACCTGGAAGGCGAATTGGCCGACGCGGTGAAGAACGATCCGTCCACCGGATTCCTGCAACAGCGCTATCTGGTCACCGCGGTGAAAGAGCGCTGCGCCCTGCCGATGAAGGGCGGCGTTCGCCAGTTCGCCTTCATCAAACCGGACCGGTTCGTGGACATTCAAAACTCCATCGGCGTGCTTGCCAGCGAAGATTTCCTGGTGCAGATGGCCGAACTGGTTCGCGCGCAGCTCACACCGAATGACATCTGCGGCCGCTTCGCCGGCAACGGACTGCTGATCCTGCTGGAGCGCGGCACGCAGCGCGACATGGAAGCTTGGGCCGAGAGTGCCATTTCGCGCATCGGTCAACATACCTTCGCCATCGACAACAAGACTTTGTCAGCCACCATCACCATCGGCCTGGGACTGCTGGCGGCGACCAATCCGGATGTCGCGGCCTCCGTCACCGACGCCGTCACCGCCAACCGGCGCGGTCGCGAGTTGGGCGGCAATCAGATGTACGCCATCGACAAGTCCGACACCGATACACGGGTGCAGGCTTACGATCGCATCTGGGTCAAGCACATCAAGAGTGCGCTGATGGAAAACCGATTCCGTCTGGTGCAGCAGCCCATCGCGAGCCTTTTGGGCGAGGACAAGGGCATGTTCGACGTGCTGGTGCGCATGCTCGACGAACAAGGCAACGAAGTATTGCCGTCGGAATTCATCGCGGCCGCCGAGCGCAACGATTTGATGAAGAACATCGATCGCTGGGTCATCGGCGCGTCCATGTCCTTTTGCGCCAGCCGCAAGCCGGCCTGCATCTTCGTGCGCATCTCCAAGGACACCGTCCTAGACAAGTCGCTGATTCCCTGGCTCGAGCAGCAGCTCAAGGCACTGAAGATCGAACCCAAGCGCCTGTGCATCCAGGTGTCCGAGGAGATCGTCACCCAATTTGTGCAACCAACCAAGGAGATGGCGGAAAAACTCAAGAAGCTGGGTTTCCGTTTCGCCATCGAGCATTTCGGCACCGGCCGCGATCCACTGAAGCTGCTGGCTGACATAGAGATGAGCTTCATCAAGATCGATGGCTCGCTCATGCAGGGCCTTGCCACCAATCAAATGCAGCAGCAGCGCGTCAAGGGTCTGGTTGAAGCGGCAAAGAAGAAAGGCATGGAGACTATTGCTGAGCGCGTTGAAGATGCTAATACCATGGCTGTGCTTTGGCAGTTGGGGATTGAGTTTATTCAGGGGTATTTTGTCAATGCGCCTGAAGAAGTGACCATGTCTGGGGAACGGTAACTTCTGATTAAGAGATCGCTCGGTGGGATGGCCATCCCGGGATAAATTTCTTTCTGCGCGGCCGGCTTCTAACAAAAACCAACTTCTAATTTTGCGACCGGCGCGGCCGTGCCATGGGATGTTTTGCATCGTGTGATCTTGCGGCGTGCCTTCGAAGTTTGCGTGTCGTGTGTTTGAGCCGCGCCTACTGCCTTCGAGTGGCTGACGCCGGCCGCGCTGAAAAAACATTCACCCCGCGCTGGCCGCTCGGCCGCATGGACTCGTTCGGCGACGCCTTCCACCCACCCACTCACTAATTGGAGTTCGGAGTGGGAGTCGGAATCCTGAAGGCCCGAATACCGCTACGAATTGCCCGGCGTGGGGAGGAATGTTTTCCGGGCGGGCGGCGACAGCCACTCGAAGGCACTAGGCGCGTCTTAAACCTGCGCATACAAAACTTCGAAGGCACGCCGCAAGATCACACGATGCAAAACTGCCTATGGCACTGACGCGCCGGTCTATCAGGTTACCGCGTCACTGAAGCAAGAGCCGCCCGCCCGGAAAATATTTCTCCCCACGTTGGCCACCGCCGCTGGAATACGCTCTTAGCTTCCGAAAATTACGTGCCTACTTCCAACCGATCAATCTGCTTATAAGCGCGGGAGAAGCGCTGCCGCCGCTGGCCTTTCTTGTCGGTGAACTGTTTGAGGTCATCGAACTTGAGGGTCATGGGCGAGCTCTTGCCACTGTAGACGGTCAGAATTTCGCCGGGAGCGACGACTGCCATCGCGACCAGGTATTCGTCGCGGTCGGCGGATTTTTTGCCGGGGATGCCGAACAGGTTCTGGCCCTTGCCGGCGCTCATCTCCTCGATGGCATCGCATGGCAACGCCAAGACCTCGCCGTCATCGTTGACGAAGAGGGCGAGTGACTTCGGATTGGCGACGGGCCAGGCGGGAAGCACCTTGGCGTTTTCCGGCACCTTCAGCACCGACTTGCCCTTTTTGTTGCGCGCATAGAGTTCGGACAGCTTGACCTTGAACCCGTAGCCGGCGTCGCTGGCAACGAGCCAGGTTTCGTCCGGCTCGCCGATGAGCACGGCCGCGAAGGTCGCGCCGTCGGGCGGATCCACCGTGCCGGAGAGCGGCTCGCCATAGCCGCGCGCTGCGGGCAGCGAATGCGCATCCAGACTGTACGCGCGGCCGGTCGAGTCGATGAACACTGCCTGCTGTAGATTCTTGCCCTTGGCGGCGGCCTGGAATTCATCGCCGGTCTTGTAACTCAAGGAGCGCGAGTCGATCTCGTGTCCCTTGGCGGCACGCACCCAACCCAGCCGTGACAACACCACGGTGGTGGGTTCGCTGGTGAGGAGTTCAGTCTCGGAGATGGCCTGCGCAGCTTCACGTTCGACGAGCTTGGTGCGACGTTCGTCACCGTACTCTTCGGCATCCGTGATCAGTTCATCGCGCACCAGTTTCTTCAGCCGTGCTTTGCTCTTCAGAATCTTGTCGATTTCATCGCGCTCTTCGGCCAGTTCCTTCTGCTCCTCGCGGATTTTCATCTCTTCCAGGCGCGCCAGATGCCGCAGCTTGGTTTCGAGGATCGCTTCGGCCTGCTCGTCGGACAGCGCGAAGCGCTTCATCAGCACCGGCTTGGGCTTGTCTTCGGTGCGAACGATGCGGATCACTTCGTCAAGATTCAGGTACGCGATCAACAAGCCGTCGAGGATATGCAGGCGCGCATTCAGTTTGGCCAGGCGATGACTCAGACGCCGCGTCACCGTGTGCATGCGGAATTCGAGCCACTCGAGCAGCAGCGCCTTCAGGCCCATCACCTTCGGCCGGCCGTCCATGCTGATGACGTTCAGGTTGACGCGGTAGGTGCGCTCCAGATCGGTGGTCGCAAACAGATGCGCCATCATTGCCGGAATATCGACGCGATTGGACTTGGGCACGATGACCAGGCGCGTCGGATTCTCGTGATCCGACTCATCGCGCAGATCTTCGACCATGGGCAATTTCTTTTGCCGCATCTGGTTCGCTATCTGTTCCAGCACTTTGCTGCCCGACACCTGGAACGGCAGCGCTTCGATGATGACATCGCCGTCGACCACGTCGTAGGTGGCGCGCGCCCGATAGCCGCCGGTGCCGGTCTCATACATCTGCACCAGATCGTTGCGCGGCGAGACGATTTCGGCGCCGGTCGGCAGGTCCGGGCCCTTCACGAAGGCCATCAGCTTGCGCGTGGTGAGTTCCGGATCCTCCAGCAGCGCCACGCAGGCTTTGACCACTTCGCGCAGGTTGTGCGGTGGAATGTCCGTGGCCATGCCGACGGCGATCCCGGAGCCGCCATTGAGCAGCAGATTGGGCACGCGCGCCGGCAACAGCGTGGGCTCTTCGAGCGACCCGTCAAAGTTCGGCGCCCAGTCCACCGTGCCCTGCTCCAGTTCCTGCAACAGCAGCGAGGCATAGCGCGTAAGACGCGATTCGGTGTAACGCATCGCGGCGAAGGATTTTGGATCATCCGCCGATCCCCAGTTACCCTGCCCGTCGACGATCGGGTAGCGGTACGCGAAATCCTGCGCCATGTGCACCATGGCCTCGTAACAGGCGGAATCTCCGTGCGGATGAAATTTGCCGATGACATCACCGACGGTACGCGCGGATTTCTTGTGCTTGGCGCCGGCCGCCAGGCTCAACTCGCTCATCGCGTACACGATGCGCCGCTGCACTGGCTTCAGACCATCGCCGATATGTGGGAGCGCGCGGTCGAGGATCACGTACATCGAATAATCGAGGTAGGCCTTTTCCGTAAACGCTCGCAGCGTCTGTTTTTCGATGCCCTCGAAATTCAGTTCCTGGTCCTTCATTTAGACTTGTGCTTCCGCAAGATTGCCGTTGTCTTCCAACCATTGACGCCGGTCCGCGGCTCGCTTCTTGGCCAGCAGCATGTCCACCAATTGATCGGTGTCGTCTTTCGCCGCAATGGTGAGTTGCACGAGACGACGAGTGGCGGGCGCCATGGTGGTTTCACGCAATTGCAGCGGGTTCATTTCGCCCAGACCTTTGAAGCGCGTGACCACCGGCTTGGTGCGCGGGTTGTCGGCCGCGATGCGTTTGATGGCGCGCTCGCGCTCAGCTTCATCAATGGCGTAGATCACTTCCTTGCCCGCATCAATCCGGAACAGCGGCGGCATGCAGATGTACACATGGCCCGCCAGCACCAGCGGCCGGTAATGACGCAGGAACAACGCGCATAACAAGGTGGCGATATGCTGACCGTCGCTGTCGGCGTCCGCGAGAATGCAGATCTTGTGATAGCGCAGATTCGTCAGATCGCCGACACCAGGGTCCACGCCCAGCGCCACGCTGATGTCGTGCACTTCCTGCGACTGCATGACGGCGCCGGATTCGACTTCCCAGGTATTCAGGATCTTGCCCCGCAGCGGCATGATGGCCTGCGTGACGCGATCACGCGCCTGCTTTGCTGAGCCGCCGGCCGAATCGCCCTCGACCAGAAACAATTCGCCGCGCGCCGGATCCTGACTGACGCAATCGGCCAGCTTGCCCGGCAATGCAGGTCCTGCGACGACGCGCTTACGCGCGACCTTCTGGCTGTCTTTCAGGCGCTGCTGCGCGCTCGCGATCGCAAGCTGCGCGATCTGTTCGCCCGCCTCCGAATGCTGGTTCAGCCACAACGCGAACGCATCCTTGATGACACCTTGCACGATGCCGGCGGCCTCGCGTGAGGACAGCCGTTCCTTGGTCTGGCCGGCGAACTGCGGTTCGCGCATTTTCACCGACAACACGAAACTCACGCCGTCCCAGACATCTTCCGGCGCCAGCTTCAGGCCGCGCGGCACGAGATTGCGGAATTCGCAGAACTCGCGCACCGCATCCGAGGCGCCGGCGCGCAGTCCGTTGACATGCGTACCGCCCTCGATGGTGGGAATCAGATTCACGTAGCTTTCGGTGACCGCCTGCGCCGACTCCAGCACCCAGGCGAACGCCCAATCCACGGTGCCGCCGTCGATGTCACGCGTGCCGTAAAAAGTTTCGGCCGGCAGCCACTGCCCCTTGCCCAATTCCTCGGCGAGGTATTGATGCAGGCCGCCGGTGTAGAACCAATCGTCCTTCTCGCCGTTGATTTCATTCAGCAACGTGACCCGCAGACCCGGACACAGCACTGCCTTGGCGCGCAGCACCTGCTTGAGCCGCGGCACCGCAAACTTGTCGGTATCGAAATATTGCGGATCGGGCCAGAACCGCACCGTCGTGCCCGATTTGGATTTGGAAACATCACCCACGACTTCGAGCTTGGACTTGAGCCGTCCACCGGCAAAGCTGATGTTGTATTCCTTGCCGTTGCGACGGACCCAGCATTCCAGATTCTTCGACAGGGCGTTGACCACCGACACGCCGACGCCGTGCAGACCACCGGAGTGCTTGTAGGTCTGATCGTTGAATTTGCCACCCGCATGCAGACGCGTGAGGATCAGCTCGACGCCGCTGATCTTCTCTTTGGGATGAATGTCCACGGGCATGCCGCGGCCATCGTCCTCGACCTGCAACGATCCGTCCTTGAACACGGTGACGCTGATGTTCTCGCAATGCCCGGCCAGCGCCTCATCGACGCTGTTGTCGATGACTTCGTGCGCGAGGTGATTCGGCCGCGTCGTGTCGGTGTACATGCCGGGACGACGGCGCACCGGGTCCAGGCCGCTGAGCACTTCGATGTCGGAAGCTGTGTAAGTCGATGCCATCAGTTGATACGCACGTTTGTGATGGCGGCGGAGTCTATCACGCACACGCGTTCAGCAAAGACGTGCAAACGTCCTGATCTGGCAGTCCGAGGTCAAATCCGCTATCGTGCTTCGGGCATGGGCATCTCCAACGTTCAGAACATGACCCGCTCGGTTCCGCAGTCGCCGCAGCCCTACGGCGTGCGCGTGCGCCTTAAAGTAGGCGATCCTTTCGCCAAATTGCTGGGCGCCGACTGGCAGACCACGCATTGGTACTTCACGGTGACCGACCGCGATCTGGCACTGGAGCAGATGTCGCGCCGCCACGAGTATTCGCGCATCGGCGATGAACCGGCCCTGGTGTTCGAGAAGGTCGAGAATCTGGCTCAAAGCCGCTGGCTTTGAGCGATCGCGCCGGCGCACGCTAAAAAGTGCGGCCCAGAAACAGATAGAACGCGCTGCTGCCGGCTTCATCGTAGCCGGCGCCCAGATACAAAGGTCCGAGCAGTGTATCCAGCCCGAGGAACAACGCCGCATCCTTGTGCGCCGAGTCGAAGCTCATGTCGCCGCGCTTGTTCCAGGCATTGCCCACTTCCAGCGCGAGGCCCAGATACGCTGGAAAATCCAGCAAGCCCTGGCCACCCCGGCCGATTTTGCGGAAGTAGATGGCGCGGGTGATCGCGTAATGCTGGCCGGTGACCGACTGCGGCGGACGGCCCGATAAATTGAAAAAACCACCGAGGGTGTACAAATCCTGGATCGGCGTCGCGCCGTCCACGCTCAGAGTCGTGCCGAAGGTGGTCCATGACACCAGAGAATTGCGGCCGCGTGAGCCGGCGACCAGCCAATCGGTCTGCAGACGGTCGGCGCGGATATCGGCGCCCAGACCGGTGCGCTGACCGTTCCATTGGATGCTGAAGGTCTGACCCTGGCGCGGGAAGTCCAGATTGTCGAGACGATCGTAGCTGAACTTGAAAAACAGCTCGCCCGACTGAAAGCGCTCCACCGGCAACGCGCGGTCGCCAAGCCGTACCCGCGCAACACCGCTGCCAAAATGCACGCCGCTGCGTATCTCGCCCCAATTGCCGAGGTCGCGTCCAAAATCGAGATCTGCCTGTGAATTGCGTACGCGGTATTCCGCGATGCGCACCTCCTGGTCATAGATCGGCAGGCTGCGTACTTCGGATCGCAAACTGGGCGCGAGAAACCAGCGCCGGTCCGCGGTCAGCGGCTGATAGAACTCGGAGGATGCCTTTGGATTCTCGCCGATCTGCAGATCGGTCAACCACTCGCCGCCGAGCCGGTTGATCTCGGTGACGATGAATCGTGCCGCCGCGTTGTAACTGCTGTTGCCCTGAAAATCGTCCTGAAGGTTGAGCCCGAAGCGGATGTAGTTCGGACCCCAGGATTTGCGGCGCGCGTGGACTTCGATACCGGTCTGGTCGTCGTTGCCGACCTTGCGTTTGACGATGGCGTAGTCGAGGGATTCAAAATTATCCAGCCCATACAGGTCGGTCAGTCCTTCGCCGAGCTGTTTGACGTCGAGCGGCTTGCCCAGCAGCGGCTGCATGGCCGCCATGATGGTGGGCGCATAGCGTTTGGAGAGCGGATCGATGCTCACGAAATCGATGCGCGGCGTCTGCGGCGAGCGCGCGCCGCGACGCTGTTTGTAACGGGCGTAATCCTCGTCGCTCACACTTAAGGTAGCTAGAGCCGGGCTCAAGGAACGCGCAGCGGTCTCGCCCCGCTCGATTGCCTTGGCTGCCGACGAAAAATCCGTCGATGCCATATCGAACAAATCCGGCTCGATCAACACATCGCGCTTTGACAGCGTGGCCTTCTGCCGTTCCGCATCGCGCCGCACCAGGATGGCCAGCATTTGATTGGAGACCGCCAGCGCCGACTCGAGATGATCGCGAGTCTGCAACTGGAAGCTCACGTCCACCACCAGCAGGATGTCGGCGCCCATGGCCCGCGCCACATCCATCGGCAGATTTTCCGACAAACCGCCGTCGACGAGCAGCGCGCCATCGCGTTCGACCGGCGCAAATACGCCCGGTGCGGACATGCTGGCGCGCATCGCGGCTGCCAGATCGCCCTGATCCATGAGCACGCCTCGACCGGTTTCAAGATTGGTGGCAACGGCTCGGAACGGCGTCGGCATTTCATCGAAGCGGGTTCGATCGCTGACCTGCAGGGTCATGCTGCGCAACATCTGCTGCAACTTCTGCCCTTGCACCAACCCTCGCGGGAGCAGGAGGTGCCCGTGCTTCAAGCCCAGCGGGAAACGCACCAGAAAGTTGCGATCGTCCTGCTTGCGTCGAAACGCCAGATCACGGCGCGACGGACGGTCGCGAAACGCGTCCTGCCAATCCAGGGAGCGAACCACGGATTCGATCTCGCGCGAGTCCATTCCGGATGCATACAGTCCGCCGACTACCGCGCCGACGCTGGTGCCGGCGATGCAGTCAACCGGAATCTTGAGATCTTCGAGAACTTTGAGCACGCCGATATGGGCAAAGCCGCGTGCACCGCCGCCGGACAGCACCAGACCGACGCGCGGCCGGCCAGGATTCAAGTCAGTATTGCAGCCGCCCGTGACCTGCGTGAACGCCGCGGCCGGAAAGCACAGCATCAAGGCTAGAAAAACACGCGGCATGTTGGGGCGGCAGTTTATCACGGTCAACCGACCGCCCCCGCCGCAACAGACGCGCTCGCGCTATTGAAGCACGACACTGATCGCCGACGCGGTGAGCGTGTTCGTCGTCGCGTCATACCGGCCGTTGGCCACGACGCGTGCGATCGATTTGGCTGCCGTCGTCGTGGTGTTCAGTTCCGTCACAAAATCGGCGAATTTGCTGAATACTTTGATGCCCGCCGCAGCGCTGCCGATAGCGAAGCTGCTGCGTCCCGTGGTGCTTGCCACGATCGTCGGACTCGCGGGCAGCGTGGTCAGGTCGGTGCTCTGCGGACCCAGGTTCAGCGCGTGCAGGGTGCCTAGATTCGGATCGGCCAGATCGATGATCACCGAGGTGCTGCTGACGGTCGCGAACGGCGTCTTGGAACCGCCATTGATGAATTCAACCTGCAGTCGCGAGTCGAGCGTCGCAGCGGCGGCAAGACCACCGGCGGTAAAGTCGGGTGGCGCGGCGCCAAAGGCTGTGACAAACCCAGTGCCGGCCGCATACAACCCCACCAGCGTGACATTGTCGACGGCATCCGTGCTCAGCTTGTAATTGGCGATGTCCGAAATCTGGGTGGCGCCGGTCCCTGCGAAATTGAACGCGCTGGCGGGCCATTCGTTGATGCCCAGCAGATCGAGGGTGGCGGTACCCACGCCGCCGGCGAGGACGGTGCCCCAAACGCGCGAAGGAACCACCCGCACGCGGCCTGCGGACGCATCCAGCGCAACGACACCGCTGGTCACCTTGGATTGACCCAGCGCAATGATCTGCTGTCCGACCGATACATCTTGTTTATCGACGCCCGTAGCGGTGGGTTTGCCGTCGATGCTGACTACCGTGGCGGCAGCCAGCTTCACCGTTGCGTCCGCTGGATAGTAGGTGAACCCGCCAACGCGCAGACTCAAGGTGGCGCCACGCAGGGTCAGCGTGTCGCCGGTGCGTGCAACGACGGTCCCTTCGATGCGATCCGCCGTCCCGCTTTCGACGGCCGTGCCGATGTAAGCCTGCGTCAACGTAAACGTACCGGCGCTCGCATCCGGCGCATAGGTCGTATAGGCCGAGGTGATATTGCCGGTGCCGAGGTTGGTGACCGCCGTGATACCGTCGGCGCCGATAAAGCCGAAATTGTCGATGACATAGCTCGTCGTGGGTGTCGAGAACAACGTCAGCGACCCCAGACTGTTGGCCTCATCCAGGAACGGCCGGACATAGACCGTATAGGTCCCTTGCAACGAGTTGTAGCTCACCAGCGGACCGCGTATGCGAATCGCTTTGGTGGTGCTCGGATTGTTGTCCACGGTCACGAACGGCGTCGCCGTCACCGTGATCGGGGAGGTCGTCAGATTGATGCGATTCGACGCCGCCAGGTTGAAATCCATGTTCAACCGCTGCGCGCCGCTCTGCGCGATGACCAGTGGATTGGCGGGATCGAACGTCACGACCACGCTCACCGTCGTCAACGCCGCGCCCGTGCCGCCCACCACCTTGGTGGCCGTGGGAACTCCGTTCACATTCACGAACACCGCGGCATTGGTGTAATCCAGCGCGATGGTGGCCGAGGTGTAGGTGCCGACGGGCACACTGGTGCTGCTGACCATTTCGGAAATGTCGGACAACTTGGCGAAATCAACGGTTTCGGCGGCCGATACGCCGCTCACCACCGTGCCGTCCGAACGCTTCAGCGTCATCGAGGTCACGATGACTTTGTAGCTGGTGAAATCCCCATTGCTGTCGGTATAGGTGACGAAGGCATTGCCGTAGCCGTTGTTGTAGTTCTGGCGCTTTCCGCATCCGGCGGCCAGCAGCGTCACGCTCACCAGGGCCAGCGCGAGGACAATACGTTGAACGGTCGAATGCATATCAAGACACCTGGTTATAAGTTCAAAGCGCAAATGTGGCTCACGCCTTTGGAAGGCGCGCGGCGTAATTCGTTCCCTTCAAAAGTGAGGAAGCCTGCTGTAGCGGACCCAAGTCAGCTTTTGGGCGCCGGCACTTGTTGAGTGATGCAATGGATATTGCCGCCGCCCAGCAGGATCTCCCGCGTCTGCACCCCCATGATACGCCGAGTCGGAAACAAACGCGCCAGCGTGCGCGCAGCGGCGCGGTCGCGGCGCTTGTCGTAAAGAGGCATCACCAACACCTTGTTTGCAACATAGAAATTGATATAGGAGGCCGGCAGACGATCCCCGACACGCCGCGGGTAGGTGCCTTCGCGAACATCCAGACCGGCCACCTCCTCGCGCGTCATATACAGAGGGTCGGGTTGATGAATCTTGTGGATGGTGAGTGACCGGCCACGGGCATCGCGCGCGCTTTTCAGGCGCTGGTAGGCATCCAAGGAGATCTCGTATTGAGGGTCGCTGCGATCCGAGGTCCAGGTGAGCGCCACCTGTCCGGGAGCGACGAAACACGCCAATTCGTCGATATGGCCGTCGGTTTCGTCCAGATATACGCCACGGTCCAGCCAGATGACGCGGCGGATGCCCAGGTAGCGCTGCAATTCAACCTCGACCTGCGCGCGCGACAAATGCGGATTGCGGTTCGGATTGAGCAGGCATTCCTCGGTGGTCAGGCAGGTCCCCTGCCCGTCGACGTGGATAGCACCACCCTCCAGGACGAACGGCGCACGGTACCGGTCGGCATTTTCGATCTCGGCAATCTTGCGCGCGACCTCATCGTCGCGGTCCCACGGCGAATACAGACCGCCGGCGTGACCGCCCCAGGCGTTGAAAATCCAATCCACGGCACGACGACGACCGCGGTCGTCGATGACGAAAGTCGGCCCAGAATCGCGCACCCAGGCATCGTTGCTGCTGATTTCGACGACCCGGATCGGTGCTCCCAGCCGCGCCCGGGCATTTTGGAATTGTTGGGCGGAGACGCCCACCGTCACCGGTTCGCCCATGGCAATCGCGGTGGCGACGGCGGCAAAAGCAGCCTGCGCAGGCTTTGCTCCCGCGCGCCAATTGTCGCAGCGTTCCGGCCACAACATCCAACAGCCGGAATGCCGTTCGTACTCGGCCGGCATGCGGAATTTGTCCCGCTCCGGCGTGGAATTCAAGGTTCGCAAAGTGATTCTCCTGGCCCGCAATGCTAGCATTGCGCCCCCGTGCATAGGAGTCGCTAAGAATGTCTGAGATCAAACCGGTCAAGCTCGAGGTCCCCGCTCAGGGACAAAAGATTACGATCAAAGACGGCAAGTTGACCGTACCGGCTAATCCGATCATTCCCTTCATCGAGGGCGACGGCACGGGGCCGGATATCTGGCGCGCCAGTGTGCGGGTCCTGGACGCTGCGGTCGCCAAAGCCTATGGCGGCAAACGCAAAATCCACTGGATGGAAGTGTATGCCGGGGAAAAATCCAACAAAATTTTCAACACCTGGCTTCCCGATGAAACAGTGGCCGCGTGCCGTGAATTCCTGATCTCCATCAAGGGTCCGCTGACCACGCCCGTCGGCGGCGGCATCCGCTCACTCAACGTCGCGTTGCGCCAGATGCTGGATCTGTACGTGTGCCTGCGCCCTGTACGCTGGTTCAAGGGCGTCCCTTCTCCGGTCAAGGCGCCGGAAAAAGTCGACATGGTGATCTTCCGTGAAAACACCGAAGACATTTACGCCGGCATCGAATTCGAAGCGGGCAGCGCCGAAAACCAGAAGTTCCTGGATCTGTTCAAACAGAACTTTCCCAAGCAGTACAACAAGATCCGCTTTCCCTTGAGCTCCGGCATCGGCATCAAGCCCGCCTCCAAGGAAGGCACCGAACGCCTGTTCCGCGCGGCGGTGGAATACGCCGTCATCAACAAGCGCAAGAGCGTCACGATCGTGCACAAGGGCAACATCATGAAGTTCACGGAAGGCGCCTTCCGGAACTGGTCTTATGCACTGGCTGAGCGCGAGTTCCCCGACCAGACCTATACCTGGGAACAATGGGAGCGCACCAAAGCCGCGAAGGGCGAAAAGGAAGCCAACGCGGAAATGGACGCAGCGAAGAAGAGCGGCAAGGTCATCGTCAAAGACGCCATCGCTGACATCACCCTGCAGCAGATCCTCACGCGCCCCGATGAATTCGATGTCATGGCCACGATGAACCTGAACGGCGACTATCTCTCCGACGCGTTGGCCGCACAGGTCGGCGGCATCGGCATTGCGCCCGGGGGCAACGTCAACTATCTGACGGGACATGCGGTGTTCGAAGCCACGCACGGCACGGCGCCCAAGTACGCGAACCTCGACAAGGTCAATCCGGGTTCAGTCATCCTGTCCGGCGAGATGATGCTGCGCTACATGGGTTGGACCGAGGCGGCGGATGCCATCATCACGGCCATGGACAGATCCATCGCCCAGAAGACGGTGACCTACGACTTCGCCCGTTTAATGGAAGGCGCGACAGAGGTCAAGTGCAGTGAGTTCGGAGACGTCCTCATCCGCAATCTCTGAGGAGTGCGCGCAGGCCATCGTCGATGCGTTCGTCGGCTACAACACCGACTTTCGTAGCGTCACGCGCCGGGCACCGCAGCGGTTCGAATCCCGTGACTGGATCGGCAGCCAGCGCGATGCCGTCGAGCGCATCGAACTCTACGACCGCCGCGTCAAGCAGATCATCGCCTCGTTGAGCGAGCGCTGCGGTGAGCGCGTACGCGATCGATCGTTGTGGATCGGCGCCAAGCAGCGCTTCGCCGGCATGATCGAATCAATGCCGGACAACGAGTTCATGAAGACCTTCTTCAGTTCGGCCTCGCGCAGCCTGTTCGGCACGGTGGGCCTGGACCCGGCAATTGAATTCGTTGCATTGGACTTGGACCCTTTACGTGGCGCACAGACCCATGCGCTCACCAACACCTACGTCAATCGCGGCTCGCTCGAATTGTTGTTCGAAGAAGTGCTGGCAGATTTCCGTTTCAAGACGCCGTACAAAAACTTCGACAAGACCGTCGCCATGATTGCGGCCACCGCAACTGCCGCCTGCGAATCAGACGGCGAGCGGCGCAGCGTTGACAGAGTGGAGATCATCCGCCCCGTTTTCTATCAGATCACGCGCGCGTACGTGGTGGGCCGCATCATCGGCAGGGGATGGATGCTGCCATTGGTGATCGCACTGAAGAACACCGATGGCGGAGTGCTGGTGGATGCCGTCATGACCACCGAAGACCGGGTCAGCGTCTTGTTCAGCTTCACCCGCAGCTACTACCACGTGGACCTCGACCGCGTGGGTGATGCGGTGCTGTTTCTGCATTCGATTCTGCCGCGCAAACCCATCAGCGAACTGTTCATCGTGTTGGGCCGCGCGCGCCAGGGTAAAACCGAACGCTACCGCGAATTGTTCCGTCACCTCGGCCAGTCCGCCGACGAATTCACGACCGCACCGGGCGAACGGGGCCTGGTGATGGTGGTGTTCACCCTGCCCTCCTTCGACGTGGTGTTCAAGTTGATCCGCGACCGCTTCGCATACCCGAAGAACATCCTGCGAGAAGAAGTGCTGGCGAAGTACGAGCTGGTCTTCAAGCATGACCGCGCGGGACGACTGGTGGATGCACAGGAATTCAAGCGGCTGCGCTTTCCGCTGAAACGTTTTTCCAAACCATTGCTCGACGAACTGTTGAGCGAGACCGCCGGAACCGTGCATCTGGATGGCGATGATCTCATCATCGACCACTGCTACATCGAACGGCGCATGACGCCGTTGAACCTGTTCCTGCGAACGGCGACTCGCGAAGATGCGATCGCCGCGGTGCTGGACTACGGACAGGCGATCCGCGACCTCGCCAATACGAACATCTTCGCCGGTGACCTGTTGCTGAAGAATTTCGGCGTCACGCGCCACGGCCGGGTGATCTTCTACGACTACGACGAGTTGTGCGCCGTCACCGACTGCCGCTTTCGAGACATGCCGCAGGCGACCAACGATGAGGATGAAATGCGCGCCGAGTCGTGGTTTTACGTCGGCGACTCCGACGTCTTTCCGGAGACCTTCATCAATTTTCTAGGGTTCGACGACGAGCTCAAGGCACTGTTTCTGAAATTCCACGGCGCGATATTGACGGCGGATTTCTGGCGCGGCGTGCAGCAGCGCGTCAGTCAGGGAGAGGTTCTCGAAGTATTGCCGTATCAGTCGGCCCGGGTCAGCGCGTTCAGCAGCTTGTAGATAGAATGCTGACTCAATTTATGACTACTGATGCCAACCAATTTTGTTAGCGCTGCTGGCCGCTTCTCTTACATAATTGACTAGGCGTTCATCCATTTGATCGCCAAGCCGATATTCGTGGATGTTCACAATCTTCCGAGCACCCCACCAATCAGGTGGTTGTTCGAAAACAAAGAAATCCGGAAATGCCTCTCACACCGCCTCGACGGTCGGAGCGGTCACCCAATAGCAGATGCCACCAGTTCCATAGTCGTAGCACATCAAATACCCGACCCGATGCATGTCTCGCCCGCCTACTGCGTCCAGTTTTCAATCTTGAGATGCGGAACGCGACCGAACTCACCGGTATTGTTGGTCACGAGCATCAAATCGAGCGAACGGGCGTGCGCAGCAATAAACAGATCGTTGGCGCCGATCATTGCTCCGCGCGCTTTGAGCGCGGCGCGGATCTGTGCGTAGTGAATTGCTGCTTCGTCAGGGAAATCCAAAACCATTACGTGCCGCAGATACTCTTCGAGCGCAGCTTGATCCTGCTGACGCTTGGGAGATTCTTCGACGCCGAACATCAGTTCCGACTTGGTGATGACCGAGATGCAGACGACTTCGAGAGCGACTTTTCGAAGCTTTTTCAGAACGGCGTCATGAGAGCGCTTCATGATGTAGGAAGAAATGTCGGTATCGAGCATGTACTCGGCCATCAGGGGTCGCGTTCCTGCGCCGACAAGTCGTCAACAGCCTCCATAAACTCCTTCGAGGCAACGGGTCCCGACGAGAGGTAAGCGGACCAGTCCATCGGGCGGGCGGATAGGACCACATCCTCGCCCTGCCGGCGAATGAACACCTCAGAGGTATTGAACTGAAACTCTTTCGGCAGCCGAACGGCTTGGCTACGGTTATTCATGAAAATCTTGGCTGTGCGTTGCAAGGCCACTCTCCGTACTCGCTGGCATATACATAAGTATATGCCAACTTCGCCTCATTTGCCAAGATCCCTACGCCACCTGACACGCGCTCGGACGCGCAATAGCACCGGCAGCCAGCTGCTTGAGCACATCAAATGCCGCGATCCGGTAGCTTTCCGTCATGGTCGGAAAATTGAACACCTGCTCGACGAAGAACGTGGCCGTGGCGCCCGACGCGATCGCCGCCTGACCCAGATGCACGAGTTCAGTGGCGCCCTCGCCTACGATCTGCACACCCACCACCTGCAGTGAACTGCGCTCGCAAATCAATTGCAGCAGACCCACTTCGTGCCCCGCAATGTGCGCGCGGGCCACTTCGGAGAAATCCGCGCTGCCAATCACCACATCGACGTTGCGACGCGCCGCCTCACTCGGGCTCAAGCCTACGCAGGCGATTTCCGGAATCGTATAGACACCCGTCGGAATCAACTCCGGCACGATGGACGAAGGCAGTCCGAGTGCAGCACGCGCCGCCTGCCGACCCTGATCGGCAGCGGCGCAAGCAAGCGCCGGTGGACCGATGACATCGCCGGCAGCGAAGACGCCCGGAATATTGGTGGCGAAACGCTCATCCACCTGCACATGACCGCGTGCCGTCATGGTCACGCCGATCCGCTCCAATCCCAACCCCTCGACGTTTGCAATTCGCCCCATCGCCGCCAGCACGATGTCGGCACGCAGCGTCTCACCGGATTTCAACGCCATATCCACGCCGGCGAAGCCGTCGTATGCCGCGCTGACGACGTCCACGCTGCCCCGATAAATGCCGCCCGCATCGGTAAACGCGCGCAGAAAGCTGGCACGCAGAACCGGGTCCAGAAAACCCAGTGGTTCCGGCGCCTTGTCGACCAGCGTCACGGTAGTGCCCAGTGCTGCGAAGATGGAGGCGTACTCGCAAGCGATGACGCCGCTGCCCAGCACCAACAGGGATTCGGGCAGGTACCCCAACGACAGAATGGAGTCGCTGTCCAAAATGCGCTCGTGATCCACCGGCACAGACGGCACATGCCGCGGCCGCGAGCCGGTGGCGATCAGAATTCGGGAGGCCTGCAGTTCGGTGAGCGTACCATCAAGCGACTCGACCGCGACCAGGCCAGGCGAGCGGATACGGCCACGGCCGCGCAGCAGCAGCACGCCGTTGCGCGACAGTTGATCGCGCAGATACCGATCCTGCGCGGCCACCACATTCTCGACACCGGACAACAACGCCGACAGCGGCGCGCGTCCGTTCAGTTCGACGGCCAGGGCCGAGGCGTGCTTTACAATGCGGCTATACCGCAGCGCCTGCTCTCGCAACGACTTGCTGGGAATCGTACCGGTCAGCAGACAGGCGCCGCCCACGAAAGCTTCCTGCTCGATGACCGCCGCAGTATGTCCCGCCTTCGCTGCCTGGATCGCGGCCTTCTGTCCTGCGGGACCTGAGCCGAAGCACACCAGATCAACTACACCCATCGTCATGGTTACGTTCCCGCCGTGGCGCGAATGGCGTCGCGCATGCCGACCAGCGTTTTACGTTGTTCCAGAAATACACCCAGGTGCTCGAAAGCAGGGCTCTCGAGCACTATTTCTTCGACCAGCAGTTGTGGATGCAGCGTATGCGCCGCCAACACATGCGCTGCATGCACGGTCGCCGCCAGATCCGATTGCGGTGAACTGCGGTAGTCGCGCCAGTCGGTGGCGCCCGCCTGGATGTCCGGCGCGATGCGCCAGCCCAGCATCAGCAGACGACCGAAGGCAGGATCGAATTCCGCGACCAATTCACTCAACGAGCGCTGGTCGACCGCGGTGCGCTGCTCCACTTCGAAGCGCGACAGAATTTTTAGCGCCAGCGCAGCGCCGGTTCGATGCATGAGCGCCGCCAGAAAAGCATTCTCCACATGCCGGCGCCGCAGCCGCGCGATTTCCTTGGCCCACAGCGCGGCGAACCAGGCCTCGCGCCACAGCTCTTCGGATTCGGGTTCATGTCCGGGTGCGGCGAACACCTCGCCGCGCAGAACAATGGCCATGGCGATGCTGCGGACCTCGGCGATGCCGAGCCAGGACACCGCCTGCTGCAGCGACACGACAACAGACTTGGGCCGCAAGGCCGGCGAATTCGCCACCCGCATGATTTCGCCGGCGAGCACAGGATCCGACTGCAACAGGCGCGCAAACTGCGCTCCGTCACTGGAATCTTGTGCAGCCATCTCGGCGATCTTGGCGCAGATGCTCGGCATCGGCGCGATGCTCTGCGGCGCGGCCAGCGCAGCGTTCATATAGTCGCGCAGCGCCACGCCCGGATCAGATGACATCGTCAGTCGAGTTTCACGCAACACTGCGGCAGTTTCCTCAAGATGCAATTAGCCCAATCGGTAACATCGGCACCAATCCGGCGAGCTTGAGGAAATGAAGTCAAATAAATGCGGCGTTGAGAGCCTGGTCAAGATCGGCGATGAGATCGCCCGCATCCTCGATTCCAATCGACAACCGCACCGTGCCCACACCGATGGCAGCGTGGACTCGCTGTTCGGCCGTCAGATCCTTCGGCCCAAGCAGCCGGGGCGGCATCACCAGCGATTCGGTCGAGCCGAGGCTGGCAGAGATCGAAAACAACTCTAGGCTGTCGGCAAACCGCGTACCGTGATCCATGCCTCCTTTGAGGTCGAAGGTCACGATCGTTCCAAAATCACTCATCTGCCGTGCCGCCAACGCGTGCTGCGGATGGCCCGGCAATCCCGGATAAAAAACGCGATCCACGCGAGGGTGCTGCGCAAGATGGGCGGCGATCTGCGCCGCGTTGGCACACTGGCGCTCGTAACGCAGGAAATACGTTCGCATGCCACGCTGGATCAGGAAGGACGCGTGCGGGTCGAGGGTGGGTCCGAGGGTGACGATGTCCTTGCGCATGGACTGAATGAGTTTGCGCGACGCCAAGATGGCGCCGCCCATGACATCGCCGTGCCCGGAGGCGTACTTGGTGAGACTGTGCAGATGCACGTCGATTCCGACACCGACGTGATTGTGGAAACCCGCGAACGTGTTGTCCATCACCGTCAGCGCGCCATGGCGAGTCGCGCTCGCCACCAGATGCTCGATGTCGGCAATTTTCGTCACCGGATTGGTTGGACTTTCGAACATCACCAGACGCGTGGCCTTGCCTGCCAACTCGCGCTCGATGCCTGCCTTGTCTTCGATCGACAGCAGCGTGTGCGTCACGCCATAGCGAGCGAGAATCTGTTTGATGAGATGCCGGGTCGGTCCGTAGGATTCAGCGAACCCTAGAATGTGGTCGCCCGCCTTGCACAGAGCGATCAAACAGGCGGATATCGCGGCCACGCCGGATCCGACCAGCAGACAGTCTTCCTGCCCCTGCAATTCAGCCAGCAGCAACTCAAGCTGACGCAACGTCGGGTTGGAATCGCGCGAATAAAAAAAGCCTTCCCGCTCGCCCCGGAACAAGCGCTCGGTCTGCACCGTGTCATCGAAGCTGAACTTGACCGACTGGTAGATCGGCGCGACCAGCGGCCGGTTGTCGGCGGGCACCTCGACGCTGGGCGGATGATTGACGCGCGTGGTTTTCTTCATGATAACCGGCGCTATTGACGCGCCTTTTCCAGGCGCGCGGCGCGTGCCATCCACCACGCGACGGTGATCATCATGACCGTCACGACGGCGATGGTGATGGTCGCCAGCACATTGATTTCCGGACTGACACCCAGCCTCACCTTGGAGAACACCACCATGGGCAGCGTGCTGCTGCCGGGACCGGAGGCAAAGCTGGAAATCACCAGATCATCCCAGGACATCGTGAAGGCCAGCAGCCAGCCGGAGAGGATTGCCGGGAAGATGATGGGCAGCGTAATGACGAAAAACACCTTGAACGGATGTGCACCCAGATCCAATGCCGCTTCCTCGAGCGAGGTATCGAAGGTGGCGAGACGCGACTGGATCACCACCGCGACGAACGCCATGGAAAAAGTGATGTGTGCGATCGTGATGGTGGTCAGTCCGCGCCCCGCGGGCCATCCGATCAATTGCTCCATGGCGACGAAGGTGAGCAACAGCGACAGACCGGTGATCACTTCGGGCATGACCAACGGCGCCGTGGTCATGGCGTTGAGCGCAAAGCGACCGCGGAATTTACCGAACCGCGACAGGGAAAAGGCCGCCAACGTACCGAGCATGCTGGCGCCGGTGGCGTTGATGACGGCGACCTTGAGTGAGATCCACGCCGCGTCGAGAATCTCATCGTTATCGAACAGCGCCACGTACCACTTCAACGTGGGTGAATGCGCCGAGTCCCATACTGTCACGAGCTTGGAAGCATTGAAGGAAAACACCACCATCGACAGGATGGGGATGTAGAGAAATGCAAAACCAAACCCCAGACAACATAGGATGAAGAACGAGCGACGGTCGTTCATCGCCGGTCACCCGCCGATTCGCGCGCCTGCACGCTCTGATACCACATCATGAACGGCACCAGCACGATCAGCAGCAGAATGGCCACGGCGCTCGCCACCGGCCAGGCACGATTCGAGAAGAACTCATCCCACAGGATGCGGCCGATCATCAGCGCATTGGGGCCGCCGAGCAGCGCCGGGATCACGAATTCGCCTACCGCCGGGATGAATACCAGCATCGAGCCGGCAAGAATGCCATTGCGCGACAGCGGCAGCGTCACCTTGTAGAACGCCTGCCACGGCTTGCAGCCCAGATCCTGCGCCGCCTCGAGCAGCTGCCAGTCCATTTTTTCGAGATTGGAATACAACGGCAGGATCATGAACGGCAGATACGAATACACGATGCCGATGTACATGGCGAACTGCGTGTAGAGCATTGGCAGCGGTTCGTTGATCAATCCCATCCACTGCAGGATGTTGTTGATGACGCCGTTGGCCTTGAGCAGGCCGATCCAGGCGTACACGCGCAATAGCAGCGAGGTCCAGAACGGCAGCACCACCAGCAGCAGCAGGATGTTGCGCGTCGTCGGGTTCGAGCGAGCAATTCCATAGGCCATCGGGTAGCCGATGAGCAGACAGAACACGGTGGAGATGAAAGCCACCTTGATCGAATTCAAGAATGCGTTGAAATACAGCGAATCGGTGAACAGGAAAAAGTAATTGTTGAAATTCAGCTTGATCGCGATCAGGTGTTCGCCGGCCGATTCGATCAACGGCTTGTACGGCGGAATCGCGAGGTCGATGTCCGAGAAGGAGATCTTCAGGACGATGATGAACGGGACGGCAAAGAACAACAACAGCCAGATATAGGGCACGGCCACCACGAAGGTGCTGCCGGAAATCCCCAGACGCTTCAGGAAGCTGCGTTTGGCCATGGGCGGTTAGCGCGTCACCACGATCGGGCTCGAGGAATCCCAGTTCAGATACACCTGCTGATCCCAGGTGATCTCCTCTGCATGACGCGAGGTATTGGGGCGCGTCACCCGAATCACTTTGCCGGTGGGCAGCTTCACCAGGAAAATCGACAGATCACCCAGGTAGGCGATGTCCTGCACCGCCCCCTGCACGATGTTGTCCTGACCCTCGGGCCGGGCGATGGACATGAAAATCTTTTCCGGACGGATTGCCGCCCATACCACCGCTTCGGGAGGCGAACTGATGCCGTGATTGACGAAAATCGTCGAGCCCAATTCTTCGCAAGCGATGCGAACGTAATTGGGTTCGTCCTCGGTGAGCTTGCCCTCGAACATGTTCACGGAGCCGATGAAATCAGCGACGAACTTGGTGCTGGGAAACTCGTAGATTTCCGACGGTGTCCCGGCCTGGACGATTTCACCGTGGTTCATGACGCCGATGCGGCTCGCCAGCGTCATCGCCTCTTCCTGGTCGTGCGTCACCACCACAAAGGTGACGCCGAGCTTTTCTTGCAAGCTGATCAATTCGAACTGCGTGTGCTCGCGCAGCTTCTTATCAAGCGCGCCGAGGGGTTCGTCCAGCAACAATAGTTTCGGCCGCTTGACCAATGAGCGCGCAAGTGCCACGCGCTGGCGCTGGCCGCCGGAAAGCTGGTGGGGTTTGCGCTTGGCGAAGCTGCCCATCTTGACCAGATCGAGCATGGTCGCGACACGCTCTTTGATTTCCGCCTTGGGCACGCGATCCTGTTTCAGACCGAAGGCCACGTTCTGCTCCACGTTCATGTGCGGAAAAATCGCGTATGACTGGAACATCATGTTGATCGGTCGCTGATACGGCGGTACGCCGGTCATGTCTTCGCCGTCAATCAGAATGCGGCCCGAGGTGGGCGTCTCGAATCCACCGAGCATGCGCAGCAACGTGGTCTTGCCGCAGCCCGATGCACCCAGCAGGCAGAAGATTTCACCTTTGTAGATCTTCAGACTGATGTCATCGACGGCGGTGAAGTCGCCGAATTTCTTGGTGACGCGCTCCAATTGTACGTAGGGTCGCGCGCTGGGATCCGTCCACGGCGCAGGTTTCGTGGGAGCCGTAGCAGGTGTACTCATCATTTATTGACCCGTCTTGAATCTCTGCCACACCCGCGTGATGGCGCGCGTCTGATCGGATGAATCCGCCAATTGCACCGACAAGCGCTTTCGATCATCGGGGGTGGGATAGATGATCGGATCGCCGGTGACCGCCTTGTCGATGAGCGGCAGCGACGCTGCATTGGCGTTGGCGAATCGCTTGAAATTGGAGATCGCCGCCATGACCTCGGGCTGCATCACATAGTTGAGAAAGGCGTACGCGCTGTCCGAGTGTGGTGCGTCCTTTGGAACGGCAAGCATGTCGAACCACAAGATGGTGCCTTCCTTAGGCACGAAATACTTCACGTCGATGCCTTTGTTGGCCTCATGCGCACGGTCGCGCGATTGCAGGACATCGCCGCTGTAGCCAAGCGACAGGCACAGGTCGCCATTCGCCAATGCCTCGATGTACTCCGAGGAATTGATGTTGCGGATATAGGGGCGGATCTTCAACAGCACCGCTTCCGCGGCGACCAGGTCCTCGGCCTTCTGGGAATTCGGATCCTTGCCCAGATGGTTGTACACGGCGCGCAGCACTTCGGCCGGCGAATCCAGGATGCTGATGCCGCATTTGGCGAGCTTGGAGGCATACGCCGGATCGAATATCAGCTTCCAGGAGTCCAGCGGTTCATTCGGCAATATCGCCTTGACCATCTTCTCGTTGTAGCCGAGGCCGTTGGTGCCCCACAGATAGATGAGGCCGTGGGCATTGTTCGGGTCATGCATGGCTACCAGCAGCATGAGCTGCGGATCCATATTCTTCAGATTGGGCAGCTTGGACTTGTCGAGGGTCTGATACACGCCGGCCTTGATCTGACGCTCGAAGTACGAGGCGGTCGGCACCACCACGTCGTAGCCGCTGCTGCCGGCCAGAAGCTTGGTTTCCAAGGTCTCGTTCGTGTCGAAATACGCCACGTTGACCTTGATGCCGGTTTGCTTTTCGAAATTCGACAGCGTGTCGGCGGCGAGGTAGTCAGACCAGATGTACAGGTTAAGAACTTGTCCGGACTTGCCGGCTGCAGGTCCTTCGGTCTTTCCGGCCGAAGATTTGCTGCCGCCGCAACCGCCCAGGAGCAATACCGAACAGGCAACCGTCAAGGCCGCTCGAACAACGCTCAACATCGCACAAGTCCCCTTTATAGTCGTGGTGCTCGCCTGCTAGTAGTTATAGCGCAGCCGATGGATAAAGTCTCACACGTTGAGCAGCAGGTACTCTCGCTCCCACGAACTGATGACCTGCGCGAACGTCTCGTATTCGGCTTCCTTGACCGCCGTGAACGCCAATACGAAGCGGTCGCCGAACAGATCCACCAATTGCTTGGACTCGCGCAGCAGGCGCAGGGCCTCGGCCAAGGTGCGCGGCAGGGCGATCGCAAGCTCATAGGCACTGCCGGTGATGGGCTCGGAGGGTTTCAGCCCTTCGACCATGCCCAGATAGCCGCAGGCCAGCGAGGCGGCAAAGGCCAGATACGGGTTCGCATCAGCGCCGCCAACACGATTTTCGACGCGACGCGCCTCCGGTCCCGACATAGGCACGCGCAGACCGGCGGTGCGATTGTCATAGCCCCACTGCACGTTGATCGGGGCAGCCGAATAGCGACTGATGCGCCGATAACTGTTCACATTGGGTGCGAACAGCGACATCGCCGCGGGCAGATACTTCTGCAGCCCGGCGATATGTGAGAAGAACAGATTGGAGGGCGATCCGTCGGCATTGCTGAAAATGTTCTTGCGCGTCTTCACATCGATGATGCTCTGGTGCAGATGCATGGCGCTGCCGGGCTCCTTGGCCATTGGCTTCGCCATGAAGGTGGCATACATTTTGTGCCGCAAGGCCGCCTCGCGTGCGGTGCGCTTGAACAGGAAAGCCTGATCCGCGAGGCTCAGCGCATTGCCGTGCAGCAGATTGATTTCCATCTGCGCCGCGCCGGCTTCGTGGATCAGCGTGTCGATTTCGATGTCCTGCGCTTCGCAGAACGAATACATGTCGTCGAACAGCGGGTCGAACTCGTTCACCGCGGCGATGCTGTACGCCTGCCGGCCGATCTCCGGACGACCCGAGCGGCCGATTGGCGGCTTCAGCGGATAGTCAGAGTCGATGTTCGGTTCTACCAGAAAGAATTCCAGCTCCGGAGCAATCACCGGCTCCCAGCCGCGCGCCTCGTACAGATCCAGCACCCGCCGCAACACATAGCGCGGCGACATGGTGACGGGTCGGCCGTCGCCGTAAAAGCAATCGTGGATCACCTGTGCGGTGGGTTCGGCTGCCCAGGGCACCACCCTCACCGTCGCCGGATCGGCTTTGAGCACGATGTCGATGTCCGACGGATTCATCGCACTCTGATCGTCGGGATAATCACCCGTGACCGTCTGCAAGAAGATGGCCTCGGGCAGACGCATGCCCTCTTCCTCGGCAAATTTCTCCGCCGGCATGAGTTTGCCGCGCGGCACCCCCGCCATGTCGGGGATGATCGCCTCGACTTCAGAGATGCCGTGTTCTTTTAAGAATTGCTGAATCGTACTCGCCATACATCACCTCGAAGATCCCGCGAACTTTCTACTCGCCTCGCCGAATGCGCTGAACAGCGCGCGGGAAAATGCATTCTTTGCAAACTGCCATTCGGGGTGCCATTGCACGCCGAGGGCAAAACCTGGAGCGGCCGGGTCGCTGAACGCCTCGATCACTCCGTCCGGAGCGCGCGCTTCGATAGCGAGTCCTTTGCCCAGGGTTTGCACACCCTGCCAATGCAACGAATTCACCTCGAGCCGATCGCTCCCGGCAATTTTTTTCAGCAGTCCTCCGGGCTCCAGCATCACTTCGTGAGCTGGCCCGTATTGCTTCTCCAACGGTTGAGTTTCATCGTCTCGATGGTCGAGATGACCGGGGATCTCATGAACGTGCTGCCAGAGCGTGCCGCCGTAGGCGACGTTCATCTCCTGAAATCCGCGGCAGATGGCCAGCACCGGCATTCCGGCGGCTATGGCCTGGGGTATCAGCGGAAGCGTCGTAGCATCGCGAGCTGGGTCATGCAGGGTACCCGGCTTGCTGGCCGGTCCTCCGTAGTGATGTGGTTCGACATTCGAGGTACTGCCCGAGAGCAGCAAACCGTCGAAAGACTTCATGACTTCGCGCAAGTCCTCCGCCGACCCCATCGCCGGGATGAGGACGGGAACCGCATTCGCGCCCTGCGCGACGGCTTGAATGTACTTCTCGCCGACCATGTGGAAATAGTGTTTCCCAACGGTGCGGCGATCGGCCGGAATTCCAATGAGCGGCTTGCGAGACATGTTAAGTATTTTAAACGCCCGATCACCTGAGCGGGCTTAATCAACAAGCCCATTACACCACAGGCAAGGTGCCTCGTCGCGGTGGGCTGCACAGAATCGGCCAAGATTCAGCCATTTCCGTAACTTACGATTGCTTGGTGCGTCGCACCATGTGACCGGATCGAGCGATTGACCCCCATGGCCCACAGGCCTGCGAATGAGTCAATAGCCATAAAATCTTAAACACCCGGCTTAAGAATCGGTGCCTATGGGGGCCTTATGTCGTATGACATAACATCGGTGGATCTTCGGATTGCGCTCAAAATCCAACGGCACGGTCGAGGCGCTGATGTCTTGGATGGCACAGTTGCTCAATGACTCCCCCTCCAGCTTGAAGCGGGTGTAATTGGTGGAAAAAATCAGCCGCCCGTCGGCGCGCAGCAACTGCAGGGCGCGATTGATCATGCCGACATGATCGCGTTGCACGTCCAGCACCCCCTCCATGCGCTTGGAGTTGGAGAAGGTCGGTGGATCCAGAAAGATCAGATCGAATGCCGGGCCGTCCGGCGCATGTTCGTCGAGCCATTGCAGGCAATCGGCGGCATGCAGCTCGTGACGATCGCGCTCAAAGCCGTTGGCCTCGAGATTGTCACGCGCCCATTGCAGGTAGGTGTTCGACAGATCCACGCTGATGCTGTGCCGCGCGCCGCCCGCCGCGGCATACACAGTCGCGCTCGCCGTATAGCAGAATAAATTCAGGAAATCCTTGCCGCGCGCATCCTGTCGTATCAGATCGCGCGTGATGCGGTGATCCAGAAACAAACCCGTGTCGAGGTAATCCTCGAAGTTGACCCAGAATTGCAGTCCACCCTCGCGCACCAGAAAGCGGCTGCCGCCCGCGCTGCGCGGTTGATATTGCGCACTGCCCTTTTGCAGACGCCGCACCCGCGTGTGAATCTGTTGCAAGGGCACACCGAACACCTCCGGCAGCACCGACAACACTTCCCGGCGGCGGTCGCGCGCCTTGTTTTGATCCACAGTTTTGGGCGCGTCGTATTCCTGCACATACACGTGCCGCGGGTCGCGCCCATAAACATCGATCGCAAACGCATACTCGGGCATGTCGGCGTCGTAGACACGGAACGCTTCAATGTCGTTGCGCTTCGCCCATTGTTCGAAGCGCTGCAGATTCTTGCGCAGGCGATTGGCGACCATCTGCGCGCCCGGCCGCTGCACCCGATCGGCCAGCACTGTCTCAGCCGATTTCACCGGCGCCTGGGCGCTCAGATCGAAGCGCAACAGGCGGCAGTCGATGCTGCCATTCATGAAGCGATGCGTGCGTTTGGCGTACACACCCAGATGCCGTGCCAGCGGTGGATTGCCGGTCAGCACAGCCGCCTGCCACCCCGAGTAGCTCACCGTCATCAGGGCGCCGAGTTGTGCATACAGCGAGGGCAATGTGGAATCATCGCCGATGCGTTCGCCATACGGCGGATTCGCGACCAGCAGGCCGGTGGGCGATGGCGCGGTTTGCGCATCAGCGATGTCGCGGCGCTCGACGTGAATCCACTGCGCCACCTCGGCGCTGTCGGCATTCGCCAGTGACATGCGCACCGCGTCCGCATCGAGGTCGTAGCCGACGATGCAGCGTCGTGGCGCGCTTTCGCTGTGCCGCTGCCGCGCTTCTGCGCATAGTTGCTCCCACAGCGGCGCATCGAAGCCACGCCAGCCGACAAAGCCCCAATAGGTGCGTCGCAAACCCGGTGCGATGTCCGCCGCGATCAACGCCGCTTCAGTCAGAAACGTGCCCGAGCCGCACATCGGATCGACCAGCGATCCACCGGCCCTATATATCGTGGGCCAGCCGGCGCGCAGCAAAATGGCCGCGGCCAGATTCTCCTTCACCGGGGCTCGCCCGCCCTCGGTGCGATAGCCGCGGCGATGCAGGCTTTCACCGGCGAAATCGATCAGGATCAACGCTTGCGCGCCTTCGACGTGCAGGTGCAATTGCACACTGGGTTGTTCGGGCTTTACATCCGGGCGCGTACCGGTGGTTTCGCGCAGCGAATCGCACACGGCATCCTTGAGCAGCTGCGCGCCGTAGATCGTGTGCTTGATCGCATTGTTCGCGCCGGTGCAGTCGCACGCCAGCGTCGCACCGGGTGAAAAATGCTCACGCCAGTCGATGCGCAGCGCGCCGGCGTGCAGCGTCTGCGAACTCGTCGCATCAACGGAACCGAGCGACAGCAGTACCCGCGTCGCCGAACGCGACCACAGACACGCACGGTAGCCCACCTCGAGCGTCCCCTGAAAGCGAACGTCGGTGGAGCGCTCCTTGATCTGCACTGCGCCGAACGCGGCAAGTTCTTCGGCGAGAACCGAGGTGGCGCCGATCGGAGCCGTGGCTACCCAGAAACGCAATTCGTTGCGATCGAAGGATTCAGTCATGGGTGGCAGCGCTTCTGAAGTAACGGCGGCGCCCGACCATTGAGCGCTGCGCCTACGAGTGCGCGCGAATCAGCCGCGGCCGTCGAGCGAAAGCAGCGGATAATACAGTTCCGGTCGGCGGTCGCGGAACACGCCCCAGGCGTGCCGATAGCGGCGCACTTCATCCAGATCGAAACTCGCGGTCAATACGGTTTCACTGCTGCGGTCGGCCTCCGCCACTTTCTCGCCGGTCGGGCCGGCGATGAACGAGGAGCCGTAGAAAGTCATCGAGTAGCGTTCGCCTTTTTCGGTACCGATGCGATTGGAGGCCACCAGCGGGATGATATTGGCCGCAGCGTGTCCTTGCATGGTGCGTTGCCAATGACCGCTGGAGTCGATGGAGGAATCCTGCGGTTCAGAGCCGATGGCGGTGGGATACAGCAGGACTTCGGCGCCCATCAGCGCCATGGCGCGCGCGGCTTCCGGAAACCACTGATCCCAGCAGATCGCCACGCCGACTTTGGCATACGCCGTGTCGAACACCTTGAAGCCCGTGTCGCCGGGGGAAAAATAGAATTTTTCGTGGTAACCCGGGCTTTCCGGAATATGTGACTTGCGGTAGTGGCCGAGCACCGCGCCGTCCGCGTCCACCATGACGACGGTGTTGTAGTACGCGTTGTTGGAGCGCTCGAACACGCTGATGGGCAGCACCACTTTGAGTTCACGTGCAACATCGCGAAAATGTTCAACGGCCGGGTGTCCCTCGAGAGGATGCGCCAATTCGAAATGACGCAGCGAATGTTCCTGGCAGAAGTACGGTGTCTCAAACAGCTCCTGCAGGAGAATGATCTGCGCGCCTTTCGCCGCAGCCTGGCGGACCAGCTTCTCACCGCGCGCAATATTGCCGTCGCGATCCCAACTGCAGGCCATCTGCGTGGCTGCCACCGTTACGTTACTCATGCGGACAATGCTACGCTATTTAATCAAAATGTCGGAGGCGAACTGGCGCTAATGATTTCGCATATTTCACGCGTGATGTTGCGGAAGCGATGCGGCATCACGCTGGCAAAATAATAGGCATCGCCCGGCCCCAACGTTCGCGTTTCCCCGCCCACGGTGAGTTCGATGCTGCCGCGCACGACTACGCCGCCTTCCTCGCCGGCATGCGTGAGCATCTCGGCGCCGGTGTCGGCCTTGGGCGCATACCGTTCGTGCAAGATGGCCATGCTGCGCTTGGGCAGACGCGCGCCCACCAGCCGAAGCTCGACCGCGCCGGACCCGATATCCGCCAGATCCTCCGGGGTGTAGAACACCTGCGGCTTGCCGGCCGGATCGAAGGTGAAAAAATCGGCAAGCGCCATCGGAATGCCGTCGAGCACCTTTTTCAGCGAACTGACGGAAGGGCTCACCCGGTTCTGTTCGATCAACGAAATCAGACCGTTGGTGACGCCCGAACGCTTCGCCAATTCGCGCTGCGACAGGCCGTACATCTGACGGACGGCTTTGAGATGCGAGCCTACATCGATATCCATAGTGTCGAATATATTAAACGAAATTTTAGCCAAACACGCCCAAATTGAAGCTTGTGTTGATTTTCTTTATCATTCGGTAGGTCCGGTCTCCCCTAAAGGAAATTCCATGAGCGCCCAGCCCAACGCCATTCCCGCTGCCCTCGATCTCGATGCGTTTTGGATGCCGTTTACAGCCAATCGTCAGTTCAAAGCCAAACCGCGTTTGCTGGCGCGCGCACAGGGTATGCACTACTGGACTGACGACGGCCGCGAAGTCCTGGATGCGGTGGCCGGATTGTGGTGCGTCAACGCCGGACATTGCCGCAAGGAAATCACGGATGCCGTGGCCAAACAGGCGGCGACGATGGAGTTCGCACCGACGTTTCAAATGGGTCATCCGCTCGCCTTCGAACTGGCGAGCCGACTCGCCAAACTGGCGCAGCCCGGATTGGACCGCGTGTTCTTCACCAACTCCGGGTCCGAATCCGTCGACACCGCCTTGAAGATCGCCATCGCCTATCACCGCGCCCGCGGTGAAGCCTCGCGCACGCGTCTGATCGGGCGCGAAAAGGGCTATCACGGTGTGGGGTTCGGCGGCATCTCGGTCGGCGGCCTGGTGAACAACCGCAAGTTCTTCGGCTCGCTGCTGCCCGGCGTGGATCACCTGCCGCACACACTGGACTTGGAACACAACGCCTTCTCGCGCGGACTGCCGCAGTGGGGCGCACACCTGGCGAACGAATTGGAGCGCATCGTCGCACTGCATGACGCGTCGACGATCGCCGCCGTCATTGTCGAACCCATTTCCGGTTCCGCCGGCGTGATACTGCCACCCGTGGGGTATCTGAAGCGGCTGCGCGAGATCTGCGACAAGCACGGCATTCTGCTGATTTTCGACGAAGTGATCACCGGCTTCGGCCGCACCGGCAAGCCCTTCGGCGCACAATCCTTCGATGTCACGCCGGACATGATGACCACAGCGAAGGGCCTGAGCAACGGCGCGGTGCCGATGGGCGCCGTGTTCGCGCAGAGAAAGATCTACGACACTTTCATGCAGGGCCCTGAAAACGCCATTGAACTGTTTCACGGCTATACGTATTCAGCGCATCCGCTGGCGTGCGCAGCCGCATTGGCGACGCTGGATATTTACGCGCGGGAAGGGTTGTTAACCCGCGCAGCGAGCATGTCGGCGAAATGGGAAGATGCCGTGCATTCCCTCAAGGGCTTGCCGCATGTGATCGACATCCGCAACTACGGCTTGATCGGCGCCATCGAATTCGAACCGCGTCCCGGCAAGCCCGGCGCGCGCGGCTATGAGATTTTCACGAAATGCTTCGAGCGCAATGTTCTGGTTCGTCAGACAGGGGACATCATCGCGTTGTCACCGCCGTTGATCATCGAAGACAAGCACATCGATCAGATCGTCAGCACGCTTCGCGACGTGGCAACCGAGACCGCCTGACCCAAAGACGAAATCCTCGTCGACAGCAAGGAGCCGCACCAATGACCCAGAATCGAACCGGTGGTTGTTTGTGCGGCGCCATCCGCTACAGCGCTGAATGGCCGCCACTGGCCGTGGTTGCCTGCCACTGTCGCAATTGTCAGAAGCAATCCGGATCGGCGCTCTCGATGGTCGGTGTCCTGCGCCGGGATGCGCTGCAAGTCACGGGCGAGTTATCGGTCTTCGAAGACCGGGCCGAGAGCGGCGCGGCGGTGTTTCGCAAATTCTGCCCTCACTGCGGGTCGCCGATCGTCACCGATACAGCTGCCGCTGAGCGACAGGGAATCATATTCATCAAGGCCGGCACGCTCGACGATGTGTCGGGTCTGGCCCCGGCCACCCATTACTGGACGGCCAGCGCCCAGGAATGGTTCGTGTTTCCGGAC